>DASXQB010000180.1:0-6981 GCA_036493295.1 Polyangia bacterium
CGACGCCGGCGCGCTGAGCGCGCACCTGGCCTCCCAGTCCTTGGGGCTGTCGCCGGGGGCGAACCTGCCTCCGCTGTTCGAAGCGCCGGCGCCGCCGCCCGGAGCCGCCGCCTTCTTCGCCCAGGCCGCCGAAGATCCGACCCTGCACGGCGCTGTGTTAACAGACAGTGCCCACGTGTCACTGGACGCTGGCGCCGCTGGTGAGATCACCTTGCACCTGCGGGTCAAAGATGGCGTCGCCGACGTGCGCGTGGAAGGCGCCGCCGCCCCGATGCTGGCCATCCGTCCACACGAGTTGCAGGCGGCGCTGGCCAGCGAAGGCCTGACGCTGGGTGGATTCGAGTCGGGCCAGGGTCCGCGTGACGGCCGTCTGGATTTCGATCGTCAGCAAAGCGAGTCCGGGCGGCAGACCGCCGAGCAAACGGCGCGCGCCGTCGCTGGCAGCACCGGCACCGCCGCCACCGCACCTGCAAACCGAAACACCGCCGCGACCCTCACGCTGGGTGGTCGCCTGCACGTGACCGCATAAGGAGAACGACGATGTCCACCGCCATACCTGGGATCAACACCGGCCCCGCCACGCCGCCCACCACCGCCGATCCGCTTGGCAGCAGCACGCTGGGCAAGGACGACTTTCTCAAGCTGCTGATGGCCCAGCTGGCCAATCAGGATCCGACCGCGCCCCAGGACGATACGGCTTTCGTGGCGCAGCTGGCGCAGTTCTCGACGTTGGAACAGGCGCAAGGCACGAACAGTCGCCTCGACAGTCTGCTTTTGGCCGAGGCGAACAAGAACCAGACCGACTATGTCAACTTCATCGGCAAAGACGTCACGTACAGCACCAACGCGCTGGATCACCAGCAGGGGCTGGCCGACGTTTCGCAAGGAACACTGTCCGGCGCGGCCACCAAAGTCACTGTCGACATCATGGACAGCAGCGGCAATGTCGTCCGCGAGCTGAACCTGGGCGCGCAAGCGGCCGGCCCGGTGCAAATCATCTGGGACGGCAACAACGCCTCGGGCACGTCGCAACCTACGGGCACGTACACGGTGAAGGTCACCGCCACCGACGCCTCCGGCGCGGCGGTGGGCTGCGACCTGCACGCCACGGGGACCGCCACTGGGGTGGTCTTCAACAATGGCGTCCCTCAACTCTCAATCAATGGAACCCAAATCAAAATGGCCGACGTCACGTCAATCAGTGAAAGGAGCACGCAATGAGTCTCATCTCGTCCTTGTATACGGGGGCCTCGGGCCTCGACGCAAACAGCACCGATCTGTCGGTAATTGGCGACAACATCGCCAATTCCAACACCACCGGCTTCAAAGCCAGCCGCGCCGACTTTTCGGACGCCATGTCGCAACAATTGATCGGCGGCGACTCTGGGATCTCGCAGGTCGGTCTGGGCGTCCAGATCGGTTCGATCCAGCAGATCATCACCCAGGGCTCACTGTCGAACACCGGGTTGGCCACCGACCTGGCCATTCAGGGCAACGGCTACTTCGCCGTCAAGGGCACGCACGACGGACAGTCCGGCACGTATCTCACGCGTGATGGGCAGTTCAGCGTCGATGCCACCGGCAACCTGGTCAACGGGGAAGGCCTCACCGTGCAGGGATACCCGGCCGATGCCACCGGCAAGCTGACGCCCACGCTGGGTGATCTGAAAGTCGGCGCTTCGATGGCTCCGCCGTCGGCGACCACCGCGGTGAGCATGCAAGCCAACCTGAACGGCCAAGACCCTGCCATCGCGGCGGCGTTCGATCCGGCGGACCCCAACACGTACAACACGTCGAACAGCGTCACCGTCTATGACACCGCGGGCGCTGCGCACCAGGTCGACCTGTTCTATACGAAGACGGCGGCCAATACCTGGACCTGGAATGCCCAGGCAGACGGTGCGGCAGTGGGCACAGGCCAGCTGACTTTCGACCCGAGTGGCACGTTGAACGCGGTCACTCCGGCCGCCACGGTCACCTTGGCCGGTGGCACTCCCATCAACGTCAACTTCGGCGATCCCACCAGCGTCGCCGGTCCGCCGGCCGGCACCGGCAAGCTGGGCGTCACCCAGTTCGCCAGCGCCGACAGCACGTCGAAGATCACCCAGGACGGGTTCGCTGCCGGTTCGCTGGCAAACCTGTCGATCGACAGCTCGGGCAAGATCAACGGCGCGTTCACCAACGGACAGACGCGCGTTCTTGGTCAGGTGGCCACCGCGGTGGTGCCATCGGCCGATAAGATGAGCCGGGTCGGCGGCAACCTGTTCCTGACCAACCCGCAGTCGGGCGACGCCACTTTGGGCGCGCCGTCGACGGGCGGCCGCGGCGGGATCACCGCGGGCGCGCTGGAGCAGTCCAACGTGGATCTGGCGAACGAGTTCGTTCACATGATCTCCACCCAGCGGGCGTATCAAGCCAACGGCAAGACCGTCACCACGGCGGACGCGCTGCTGGTCGAGTTGATGAACATCAAGCGCTAGTGCGCTGACGGGCTAGCCCGCAAACGGTGCCCGCTGCACAGGCGCCGCCGACGTGACGAACAATATATGCGGAGGGGAGAGGTCGGCTCTCCCCTCCGCAGGTTCCTCGAGTTGGGGGCGTAAAGGGTGGCGGGAAAAATGCCGATGGAGAACCAGCACAGGTAGGTATGGGTAACCGAATGATTTTTCTCACGCGACTGGCAGGCAGCGAGGTGGTCATCAACACCGACCTCATTGTCACTGTCGAAAAGACGCCAGACACGGTCATCACCTTGACGACGGGCGATCGGATCATGGTCAAGGAGTCCGTCGAAGAGGTGGTGGATCGGGCGGCTGCGTTTCGGCATCGCGTTTTCCAGGGGCCGGGCGTGCGCGCCGATCGCCATGATGTGGCGGCGGCGCTGGCGGACAGCGTGAACGGCAGGGCCAACGACGACGACGGCGGCGCCGCGGGCGAGGGGGCGTAATCATGGATATTACGTCGATAGGCGGCATCGTCTTCGCGATCGCTTGCATCCTGGGCGGTCAGGCGCTGGAGGGCGGGCACGCCGGATCGCTGATGCAGGCGACGGCGGCGATCATTGTCATCGGCGGCACCATCGGCGCGGTCGCAGTGGCGTTTCCGATGAGCGACTTCGTACGCGGTCTGAAAATGGGCAAAGCCGCCTTCACAAATAAGAAGAGCGACATCCCCGAATTGATCAAACAGGTGGTCGATCTGGCGGGTGTGGCGCGCCGGGAAGGCGTGTTGGCTTTGGAGCAGCGCCTGGCAGAGCTCAAGGATCCGTTCCTGAAGCGAGCGGTGGGTTTTCTGGTCGACGGCGTCGACGCGGCGGTGGCGCGCGATTCACTGGAAGCGCAAGTGCACGCGGAATTCGAAGAAGGCAACGTGGCCGCCAAGGTCTGGGAGTCGGGTGGTGGGTTTGCCCCCACGGTCGGCATCTTGGGCGCGGTGCTGGGTCTGATTCACGTCATGGAGAACCTGTCCGATCCGTCGAAGCTGGGTGGCGGCATCGCCACCGCGTTCGTGGCGACGGTGTACGGCGTCGGCCTGGCCAACCTGTTTTTCTTGCCGGTGGCCAACAAGCTGAAGCGCAAGCTGGTGCTGGAACGCGAGCGCAAGACGATCATCGCCGAGGGCGTTCTTTCCATCCAGGCCGGCCTCAACCCTCGCGTACTTGAGGAGAAGCTGGCGGCGTACGCCGGTGGTCACGGCGGCGGACACGAAAAAGAGAAAGAAAAGTAACCGCGCCGCCCGGTTGAAAGCGAACAATGGCGAAAAAGAAGCACGAGGAAGAGCACGAGAACCACGAGCGTTGGCTGGTGTCCTACGCGGACTTCATCACGCTCCTGTTCGCGTTCTTCGTCGTTATGTATTCGATCAGCCGCGTCGACAACAAGCGCATGGCCACGGTGGCGCAGTCGATCAAGTTCGCGCTGCATTTTCAGGGCACGGGCGGCATCGACAAGATGCCCATCTTCGAAGGGCCGCCCACCGAGGGCGGCAAGTGCAAGGAGACCCGGGGCGGCGTCAACGACGTGCCCAAGACCCGCCAGCGCGCCGTCGCCGAGGCGCTGCGCAAGCGCATCGACAAGCGCCTCAGCCGGTATCTGCAGCTGCGCCCGGAGAAGGCCGCCGTGCAGGTGGACATCGAGCACGATCACCTGACGGTGCGCATCTCGGCGTCGCATTTCTTCGATCCGTCGCAGGCGGCGCTGCGCCCCGAGATGATCCCGGTCCTGGACGTGATCGCCGACGAGTTGGTCGGCCTGGGCTTGCCCCTGCGCGTGGAAGGGCACACCGACGACACCCGCCCGGGCGGGCGCTTTCGCGACAACTGGGAGCTGTCCACGTCGCGCGCCGCCGCGGTGGCGGCGTACATCCAGGGCGCGCACCACATGGACGGCAAGCTGCTGGGGGCGGCCGGTTACGGGTCGACGCGGCCGATCGCTTCGAACGCTGACGCCGCCGGGCGCGAGGCCAACCGCCGCATCGAGATGGTGGTGACGCTGGTCCCAAGCGGCGAGCAGCCGTAGCAACAGCGACGAACCGGGCCGGGCCTGGTAAATTCCGTCGACGTGAACGGCTCAGCGACACCGACGCTCTCTGGATGGGGGCGCTCGCCCGTGGTTCCCGGACACGAGGTGCGGTCCGAGGATCTGGCGCGCGTCACCGTCGGCCATCCGCTGTCGCGCGGCCTCGGGCGTTCGTACGGTGATTCGTCGCTGCCGGCGCCCGGCGACGCCGAGGTGGTCAGCAGCACGCTGGCCGATCGCATCCTGTCGTTTGATTGGCAGACCGGCGACATCCGCGCCGAGGCTGGCCTGTCGCTGCGCGATCTTTACCGGGTGTTTTTGCCGCAGGGATTCTTCACCCCGGTCACGCCCGGCACGCAGTACGTGACCCTGGGCGGGATGGTGGCGGCCGACATTCACGGCAAGAACCACCACCGCGAAGGCTGCTTCGGCGCCCACGTCACCAGCCTGACCTTGCGGGTGGCCGACGGGCGCGTGCTGACCTGCTCTCCGACGGTGGAGCGCGAGCTGTTTCGCGCCACCCTGGGCGGCATGGGCCTCACCGGCCACATTCTGGAGGTTGGCTTTCGCTTGGCCCGCGTGCCTTCGCCGTGGATCTACTGCGAGAGCGAACGGATCAGCGACATCGACCAGTTCATTCACGGCTTGAAAGAAGCGGGCCCGCGCTGGCCGATGACCGTCGGATGGATCGATTGCACGTCGGGCGGCAAGCGCCTCGGACGTGGAACGCTGTACAAAGGCCGCTGGGCCGATCCGTCGGAGGCGCCGGCTCACCCACCGCGCCCCAAGGGCCGCTTTTCGGTGCCGTTCAACTTGCCTTCGTTCGCAATGGGACGTCTGTCCGTGAAGATGATGAATCCAGTGCTGTACTGGCGACACCTGCGGCGCCAGCAACGCGGCATCGTTCACCCGGAGACGTACTTCTACCCGCTGGATGCCCTTCGCAACTGGAACCGCATCTACGGCAAGCGCGGTATGACCCAGCACCAGTGCGTCCTGCCCGAGTCAGCGGGGCGGGGCGCGGCCCGGCGTTTCCTCGAGGTCTTGGTGGCGCACGGCGGGGCTTCGTTCCTCTGCGTGATCAAGGACTGCGGGCCCGAGGGAGCGGGCCTGCTGTCGTTTCCAAAACCCGGGATCTCGATCGCCCTGGACATCGCGGTCCGCGACGACACGCAAGAGCTGATCGACGCCTTGAACGAACAGGTGATCAAAGAGGGCGGGCGCATCTATCTGACCAAAGACGCCTTCACCCGGCCAGAGCACTTTCGCGCGATGGAGCCGCGCCTGGACGAATGGCTAGCCATCCGGCGCAAGTGGGATCCGGAAGGCAAGCTGCGCAGCGCTCAATCCGTGCGTCTGTTCGGAGACAAACCATGAAGGTTGTTGTGCTGGGCGCGACGAAAGGGATCGGCCGCGCCCTGGCCCGGCAACTGGTGGCGCGTGGCGATCGGCTTTTCTTGTTGGGCCGCGACGGCGATGATCTGCGGCGCAGCGCCGGCGATCTGCAGGCGCGCGCCGGCGCGACCGCGGCCGGGCGCGCCACCGGTCAGGCGGAGCCGGCGCAGGTGGGCTTCGCGGTCTGCGATCTGGAAAACCCCGACGGCTTCGGCCGCGCGCTGGACGAAGCGGACGCGTGCCTGGGCGGATTCGACACCGTCGTCGTCACCGCCGGATTGTTCGCCACGCAGGATCGCCTGGAGAGCGATCGCCCGCTGGCGCGCCGCCTGCTGACCGTCAATTTCGCCAACACGGTGGTCTTCTGCGAAGAAGCGCGCGTGCGTCTTTTGGCCGGGGGCGGGGGCACGCTGTGCGTGTTCAGCTCGGTGGCCGGCGAACGCGGCCGCAAGCCGGTCATCCTTTATGGCGCGGCCAAGGCCGGACTGACGCATTACCTGGAAGGCCTGGACCACAAGTTCCGCGCCGCCGGCCTGCGCACCGTTTGCGTGAAACCAGGCTTCGTCAAGACCGGCATGACCGAGGGACTGAAGCCGCCACCGTTCGCCGGCACAGCGGACGGCGTGGCGGCGCAAGTGGTGAAGGCCATCGATCGCGGCAAGCCGGTGCTTTATACGCCGGGGATGTGGGCGCTGGTGATGCTGGTGATCCGGGCGCTGCCACGGCTGGTGATGCGGCGAATCGGATTTTAGGGTTCTTGTGGCGTTCGCCGGCTACGCGTGGGCGGGTCCTGTCACTGCGTGGACGCCTTCCCAGCGGGTTGGCTCGTCGGGCCGGCGTCCGAGAGCCTAGATAAAGCGACCCATGAACTTGTAGCGCCGAGGGACGCGGCCCGACGAGCCAACCCGCTGGGTCCCCTCCACTCCGCGCCACCCGCCCACGCGGCGCCGGCTCGCAACAAGAGCACCCAACGTGCGTATCGAAACGGATTCGGATCTGATCCGGATCTCCGGTTCGCTCGTGGGTTAAGGCGGAGCGGAGCGGGGGTGGGGTTTTGACTGGCGGGGGC
>DASXQB010000181.1:0-12764 GCA_036493295.1 Polyangia bacterium
GCCAGCGTCTCGCGATACATGACCTGTGGACGGCCGACGTTGGCTTCCACGCCGTACTCGCGGCGCAGGCGATCCACGATGATGTCCAGATGCAGCTCGCCCATGCCGCGGATGATCATCTGGCCGGTCTCGGCGTCCTCGCCAAAACGAAAGGTCGGGTCTTCGTCGCCGAGCTTGCCCAGACCGAAATCCAGTTTTTCTTTTTCAGCCTGGGTCTTGGGTTCGATGGCGCGCGAGATGACCGGCTCGTAGATGTCGATCCGCTCCAGCAGGATGGGCGTCTTGGGCGAGCAGATGGTGTCGCCGGTGCCGGCGTCGCGCAGGCCCATCGCCACCACGATGGTGCCGGCGCCGGCGCGTTCGATGCGCTCGCGGCGATTGGCGTGCACCGAGAACAAGCGGGCGATCTTCTCGTTCTTGCGCGTGCGGGCGTTTTGAACTTCCTCGCCCGCTTTCAGCACGCCCGAGTAGATGCGCAGGTAAATCGCCTTGCGTCCCTCGTCCATCGCCACCTTGAAGGCCAGCGCGCACAGCGGCGCGGAGTCTTCCGGCGGACAGCTGATGGTCTCGCCCGTCGTCGGCGAGACGCCTTTGATCGGCGGCACGTCGAGAGGCGACGGCAGGTAGTGACAGACGGCGTCCAGCAGCGGCTGCACGCCTTTGTTGCGCAGGGCCGCGCCGGCCAGCACCGGCACGATCCCGCAGGCGATGGTCCCGCGCCGCAACGCCGCCATCAGCGCCGTGGCGTCGATGGGCTGGCCTTCCAAAAACGCGTTGGCGATGGCGTCGTCGAAGTCGGCGGCGGCCTCGATCAGTTTTTCGCGCGCCGCTTGCACCTCGGCGGCCATGGCGGCGGGCGGCGGGCCCTCCACCGGCGGGTCGGTCTCGTCGCCAGAGAACACCAGCGCCTTTTCGTGCACCAGATCGACCACGCCGGTGAAGCGCTCCTCGGCGCCGATGGGCAACTGGATCGGCACCGGCCGCGCGCCCAGACGGGTGCGGATCTCGTCGACGGCGCCGGCGAAATCGGCGCCGGGGCGATCCATTTTGTTGATGAAGGCAATGCGCGGGACGTGGAACTTGTCGGCCTGGCGCCAGACGGTTTCCGACTGCGGCTCGACGCCTGACACGCCGTCAAAGACCACCACCGCGCCGTCCAGCACGCGCAGGCTGCGTTCGACCTCGATGGTGAAGTCGACGTGCCCGGGGGTGTCGATCAAATGAATGTCGTAGCCCTGCCAGGAAAAACTGGTGGCGGCGGCGGTGATGGTGATGCCGCGTTCGCGTTCCTGCGGCATCCAGTCCATCTGGGCTTCGCCGTCGTGGACCTCGCCGATCTTGTGAATGCGGCCTGAATGAAACAGGAAGCGTTCGCTGACCGTGGTCTTGCCCGCGTCGATGTGCGCGACGATGCCGATGTTGCGAACCCGGGTGATCTTGGGCGGAGCGGCCATGGTTTCGGCGGCAGTATAACCGCGGTTCCGTCGGTCATGAGGTGTCGTGATGGAGAAGCGCGATCAGCGGTTGTCTTCGTGGGATGAAATCGTGCGCGTCATGTGCGAAGAACGTCGGATGCGAATCGGCAGACCCACCTGTTTTGATCAGAGCGCCGTCGGATCATGAACCTGCTTTTCGCCGCCGGTCTGTTGCTGACCCTGGCCGCGCCACCGCCGACACCGGCGACGACGACGGGCGCGCCGACGCCCGACGAAGAGCGGTTGTTCGCCGACGGCCTGCGCGCCTTCGACGCCGGCGACGCCCGCACCGCCCAAACCGCGTGGGAACAAGGGTATGCCCTGCGCCACGACCCGGCGTTTCTGGTGCGCATCGGCGAAGCCCAGGAAAAAAGCGGCGCTGCGCGCGAAGCGTCCCAGACCTACCGGCTTTATCTGCACGAAGCCCCGGACGCCGCCGATCGGCCTGACATCGAACAACGCCTGGCGCGCCTGGCGGCGGCGGGTCCGGCGGCCGCGCCCGGGCCAAACCCCGCCATCGCGCCGTCCCCGAACCCGGCGCTCTCCCCGCCGCCGTCCGCGCCACCGGTCACGCCTGCCGTCGACAATGAACAAAGCCGCGACCGAGCCGCCCGTCGCGCAGCCGGCGCCCAACCGTCGGGTTGGAATGCTTTCAACACCACGGCCTGGGCCGGCGTGGCGGCCACGGTGTTGCTGCTGGGAACGGCGGCATTTTACGGAGCGTCGGCGGCCTCGCACAAAGATGACGTCAACCGGCTGGTGCTGTACCGCGTGCCCGAGACTGGCGCGCCGCTGGAATATCAGTCGGTGGCGGCCGAATACGACAGTGCCGTTCAGCAAGGCCGCCACGACGACCGCGTGGCCAAGGCCTTGTTGCTGACGGCGGCGGGGACCGCCGCGGTAGCGACGGTGTTCTTCATCATCGATGGCGTGCGCGAATCGCCGGGCGGCCTGGCGCTGGGTCCGGGCAGCACGGGCGGCCTGGCGGTGGCGGGCTCGTGGCGGTGGCGGTTCTGATGATGCGGCGGTGGCGCTGGGTCCTGGCCGCGCTGGCGGTCCTGGCCGCCGCGGGAGCGACGGCTTGTTTTTCCCCGCACCAGCCGGGCTGCGCGTTTTCCTGCACCATCCCGCCGCACGCCTGCCCCGCTGACTACACCTGCGGAAGCGACGGTCTTTGCCACCGCGCCGACGGCACGGGGATCTGCGACGTGGACGCGGGCGACCAAACTGGCAACCCCGCCGACGCCGCTGCCAGTACCGACGCTGACCCGGACGCCATTTAACGACGCCAACAAAGGCTGGCGCTCGACGCTGGTCCGACTTAGGCTCTTGGCGTCAGTATCACCCCCGGGAATGGCGGTGCAGCATGCCGGATTCGAAAGCACACACGGCCGAGACTCAACCCACGACGACGCGAACGGTGATGATCGTCGATGACGATCGCGACATCCGCGAAAATCTGGGTGAGCTTCTGCGCGACGAAGGCTTCAACGTCGAGGCGGCCTGGAACGGCGCCGAAGCGATGAAGCGTTTGCAGTCGGGTTTCCGGCCGGATCTGATCATCTTGGACCTGATGATGCCGGTGATGGACGGCGCCACGTTTCGTTCCCGGCTGCGCGAAGAGAACGGCATGGCGGCGATCCCGGTCATCGGGCTGACCGCCTTTCCCAAGGTGCCGGTGGACTTCAAGTGTCTGATCAAGCCGGTCCGTTTCGACCGATTGATGGACCACATCCGAACCGCGCTGCACTAAAGCCCGCGCGCGTCCGGGTGACATTCGCCCGCGGCACGACTTTCGCGTGGAGCGGGCGACCCTCCCCGTATAGACTGCGCCGCGGAAGAACCATGGGCGTTTTCGATCTATTCAGCAAAGAGGGCCGCGATCAGCGCGCGCGCGAAAAAAACATCGGCCGCGCGGTGAACAAATGGTCGCAGTCCCCCGATCGGATGCGGGCCCTGCAGTCGCTGCGCGACGACGGTACGCCCGACGCCATCTACGGCCTGCTGCGCCGGTTCGGGATGATGTACGACAAGACCATCGAGGACGAGCAAGAGAAGGACTGGGTCTTCGAGATCCTGGCCGAAAAAGGCGCCGGCATCATCCCGTCCATCCAGAAATATTTGTTCTCCGCGGATTCCATCGCCTGGCCGCTGCGCCTTTTAGACAAGGTGGCCAACAAGGAGCAGGAGCTGGAGGTCATCAAGAGCGTCCTTGACCGCCACGAGCCGGGGTACGAGCGCGACCCGACGAAAAAAATTCAGCTGCTGAACCACATGGCCAGCCTGAAGGACGCCCGCATCCCCGGGATGGTGTTGCCTTACCTGGCCGACATGGACGAAGGCGTGCGCTATGCGGCGGTCGAAGCGCTGGTCCGCTCGGGCAGCGAAGAGGTGGCCCGCGAGCCCATGCTGCTGCAGTTCATCGCGCCGACGGAGGACAGCCGCCGCATCCGCATCCGCATCGCCGACGGCTTCGCCGATCTCGGCTGGCTGGTGAAGGGCCACCGCGGCGAGGTGGAGAAGCAGTTGCCCGAACAATTTCAGATCGATCGGGAAGGCCACATCAAGCGCAAGCCCGACGCCCAAAAGAAAGACAGCTAAGCGCGTACCATGCCCAAGCGGAATGACATCAAGACGGTGATGCTGATCGGCTCTGGCCCGATCGTGATCGGCCAGGCCTGCGAATTCGACTACTCGGGGACGCAGGGCGTGAAGGCCCTCAAAGAAGAGGGCTACCGCGTGGTGCTGGTGAATTCCAACCCGGCCACCATCATGACCGATCCCGAGCTGGCCGACCGCACGTACGTCGAACCGCTGACCGTCGACGTCCTGACCAGCGTGATCGAGCGCGAGCGCCCGGACGCGCTGCTGCCGACGCTGGGCGGGCAGACCGCGCTGAACCTGGCCATCGAGCTGCACAAGGCCGGCGTGCTGGCCAAGTACGGCGTCAAGCTGATCGGCGCCCAGATCGAAGCGATCGAAAAAGCCGAGGACCGCGAGCTGTTCAAGCAAGCGATGCAGAAAATCGGGCTGTCGGTGCCGCTGTCCGGTTACGCCCACTCGCTGATCGAGGCGCGGGCGATCCAGGCCCAGCTGGCGGCGGACACCGGCGTCGGGTACCCGGTGATCTTGCGGCCGTCGTTCACGCTGGGCGGCTCGGGCGCCGCCATCGCCTGGAACGCGCAGGAGTTCGACGACAAGGTGAGCTGGGGCTTGCAGCAAAGCCCGCGCGGCGAGGTGCTGGTCGAGCAGTCGGTGCTGGGCTGGAAGGAATACGAGCTTGAGGTGATGCGCGACAGCGCCGACAACGCCGTCATCATCTGCAGCATCGAAAACTTTGATCCGATGGGCGTGCACACCGGCGATTCCATCACCATCGCCCCGGCCATGACCTTGACCGACAAGGAGTACCAGATCATGCGCGACGCCGCCCTGGCGGTGATCCGCGAGATCGGCGTCGAGACCGGCGGGTCGAACATCCAGTTCGCCGTCAATCCGCAGAACGGCAAGATGATCGTCATCGAGATGAACCCGCGCGTCTCGCGTTCCAGCGCCCTGGCGTCGAAGGCCACCGGGTTCCCCATCGCCAAGATCGCCACCAAGCTGGCCATCGGTTACACGCTGCCCGAGGTGCCGAACGACATCACCCGTGAGACACCGGCCTGTTTCGAGCCGACCATCGACTACGTGGTCACCAAGGTGCCGCGTTTCGCCTTCGAGAAATTTCCCGGCGCCGACAGCGAGTTGGGCCCGCAGATGAAGTCCGTCGGCGAGGTGATGGCCATCGGCCGCACCTTCAAGGAGTCGTTCGGCAAGGCGCTGCGCTCGCTGGAGATCGGCCGCTGGGGTTTGGACCTGGATCGGGTTCCCCCGCTGGAAGATTTGAAGCGGGCCATCGTGCGGCCGGGACCCGATCGCCTGTGGCAGCTGGCCGAGGCGATGCGCGCGGGGCTGTCCAACGCCGAAGCCTTCGAGCTGACCAAGATCGATCCGTGGTTCCTGGCTCACCTGCGGCAGATGCTGGACGAGGACGAGGCGGCGCGGATCGACGGCGCGAAGCTGGGCGAAAGGGCTCTGGACGACGGCGAGTCGCTGGCCCGGCGCAAGCGCCTGGGCATGTCCGACCGGCGGCTGATGAAGCTTTACGGCGTGTCCGAGGAGGCCGTCCGCCAGGCGCGCCTCAAGCACGGCGTGCGTCCGGTCTTCAAGCGCGTCGACACCTGCGCCGCCGAGTTCGAGGCCCACACGCCGTACATGTACTCGACGTACGAGACGCCCACCGAGGAGTCCGTCGACGGCAAGCCGGTGATCGCCGTCGAGACCGAGTGCCGTCCGACCAACAAGAAGAAGATCGCCATCCTGGGCGGCGGCCCCAACCGCATCGGCCAGGGGATCGAGTTCGATTACTGCTGCGTCCACGCCGTGCAAGCGCTGCGCGAAGACGGCTACGAGACCATCATGATCAACTGCAACCCTGAAACAGTCTCGACCGATTACGACACCGCCGATCGGTTGTACTTCGAACCGCTGACCCGCGAAGACGTTCTGGAGATCCTGGACGCCGAGAAGCCGGAAGGGATCATCGTGCAGTTCGGCGGACAGACGCCGCTGCGCCTGGCGGTGCCGCTGATGAAGGCGGGCGTCAAGCTGCTGGGCACCAGCGCCGACGCCATCGATCGGGCGGAGGATCGCCAGCGCTTCGGCGAACTGCTGCGCAAGCTGGACCTGCGAGCGCCGGCCTGGGGCACCGCGCGCGGCCTGGCCGAAGCGCGCCAGATCGCCGACCGCATCGGGTACCCGGTGATGGTGCGGCCGTCGTACGTCCTAGGCGGACGGGCGATGGAGATCGTCCACGATCCATCGGGCCTGGCCGAGTTCGTGCTGACCGCGATGGAGGCTTCACGCCGCGAGAGTCTGTCCGCTCAGGCGGGCGAAGAGGACGCGCCCATCTTGATCGATCAGTTCTTGCCCGACGCCATCGAGGTTGACGTCGACGTGATGGCCGACGGCACCGATCAGGTGATCGGCGGCGTGATGGAACACATCGAAGAGGCGGGCGTGCACTCGGGCGATTCGGCGTGCAGCTTGCCGCCGTTCTCGCTGCCGCCGGAGACCATCGAGGCGATCAAGACGCAAGCGAAGGCGCTGGCCCGCGAGCTGGGCGTGCGCGGCCTGATGAACGTGCAGTTCGCCGTGCCGCGCGACGGGCGGGGCATCTTCATCCTCGAGGTGAACCCGCGCGCCTCGCGCACGGTGCCGTTCGTGTCCAAGGTGACCGGCGTGCCGCTGGCCAAGGTGGCGGCGCGCATCGCCGTCGGCAAGACATTGAAAGAGATGGGCATCCACGAGGTCACGCACAAGCACGTGGCGGTCAAGGAAGCGGTCTTCCCCTTCGCCAAGTTCGCCGGCGTGGACACGCTGCTCGGCCCGGAGATGCGCTCGACCGGCGAGGTGATGGGAATCGACAAGACCTTCGCCGCCGCCTTCGGTAAAAGCCAGATCGGCGCCGGCACCAAGCTGCCCAGCAGCGGGCGCGTGTTCCTGTCGGTACAAGACAGCGACAAGCCGGGCGCGGTGGCGGTGGTGAACGGTCTCAAGGACCTGGGTTTTGAAGTGGTGGCCACCGCCGGCACGCACGCCTATCTGGCGTCGGCCGGCGTCGAGGTGGAACGCGTGAACAAGGTGCGCGAAGGCCGGCCCCATTGCGTCGATCGCATGCTGGACGGCGACATCCAGATCGTCGTCAACACGACAGCCGGCGCGGTGGCGATCAAGGATTCGTTTCCGATCCGGCGCACGGCGCTGGTGCGCGGCATCCCGTATTACACGACGCTGTCGGCCGCGCGGGCGATGGTGGGCGCGCTGGCCGAGCTGCGGTCGGGGCGGATGGGCGTTCGTTCACTGCAGGAGTACCAGAGCGATGGCTAAATACCCTTTAACGCCACGCGGGCAGCAAACCCTGCGCGAAGAATTGAAACGCCTGCGCGAGGTCGAACGCCCGAAGAACGTCCTCGACATCGAAGAGGCGCGCGCCCACGGCGATCTGCGCGAAAACGCCGAATTTCACGCGGCGAAAGAGAGACAGGGTTTCATTGAAGGACGCTCGCGCGATATCGATTCCATCTTGGCCCAGGCCGAGGTGATCGATCCGGGCAAGCTATCGGGCGACCGCGTGGTCTTCGGCGCCACGGTCAGGTTGACCGACACCGACAGCGGCGACGAAACCACCTATTCGATCGTCGGCGACTTCGAAGCGGACATCAAGCTGGGGCGCATCGCCATCTCGGCGCCGCTGGCGCGCGCTCTCATCGGCAAGGACCAGGGCGACACCGTCACCCTGCGGACGGCCAAGGGATCGCGCGAATATCAGATCAGCGAAGTGCGGTTCGAACCGCAGACGTAGCGCGCGTCCGCGCCGGCTTCGCTGTCGCGGGGGTGGGGCTTGGCCTGGCGGGGGACGGGCTCCTTACGCGGCCGCGGTGGGGTGAGCGGGAAAAGTTTCGTGCGGGTCTCCGGGCGTGACCGTGACCTTGAACAGATCCAGCGGCCGCACGGGGAGCCCTCGATCCTCGGCTGGCAACCGGCCGCTGCGCGGCCGGAGCGCCTCCTCACGCCCCCGCCAGTCCAAACCTCACCCCCGCTCCGCTTCGCCTATACCCACGATTGAACCGGAGATCCGGATCCTTTTGACTCCCGCTCGGTGTTCTTGTTGTTAGCCGGCGCAGCGTGGACGGGTGGCGCGGAGTGGAGGGGACCCAGCGGCGCACGCCACAAAATCCCCGCTGTCGCTAGTGGTCGCGCGAAGAGAGCCCGCGAAGGGGGCGGAAAAAGGCGCGGATCTCGTCGACCAGCAACTCGGGTTCTTCCATGGCGGCGAAGTGTCCGCCGCGCGGCATGACTGTCCAGCGTCGGACGTCGTAGAACCGATGGGCCCACTCCAAGGGCGGGGTCGAGAGATCTTTGGGAAACAGCGCGAAACCAGCCGGCACCTTCGCGGCGTGCGCCAGATCCTTGGCCTTCTCCACCATCCAGCGCAGAGCGCCGGCGTGCACCAGATCGTAGTACGGCAGGAATGACGAGCCGATGGTCTCGGTCACCCAGTAGGTCGTCACGTTGGTCAGCAGCTCGTCCTTGGTGAACCGCCGTTCGACGTCGCCGTCGCAGTCGCTCCAGCGCTGGAATTTCTCGACCAGCCAGGCGGCCAAACCGACCGGCGAATCATTCAACGAATCGGCCAGCGTCTGCGGGCGCGAGCCCTGAATCATCGCGTAGGCGCCTTGGCGCATGGGGAACTGCTGGTTGGCGTCCAGGAAGGCGTCTTCGGCGGCGCTGGGATCCGCCGGCCGCTGGAAGGCATGCCAGAACGGGACGTCGGTCAGGTGAATGCCCACCACGCACGTGGGGTGACTGCGCGCCAGGTGCTCGGTGACGGTGCTGCCCCAGTCGCCGCCGTGCGCGCCGAAGCGATGGTAACCAAGCTCGTCGGTCATCAGCTTGTGCCACAGCTCGCCGACGTGAAAGATGCCGCCGGCCTTCTTGTTGTTCGGCGGATCGGAGAAGGCGTAGCCGGGCAAGCTGGGCACGACGACGTCGAAGGCATCGCGCGCGTCGCCGCCGTGTGCGGCCGGGTTCGTCAGCAAGGGGATCACCTTCAAGAACCGCAGGAACGAATCCGGGAAACCATGGGTCAGCAACAACGGCAGCGGTGCCACGCCCTGCCCGCGCTCGTGGATGAAGTGCACGGTGGTGTCGCCGATGGTGGCGCGAAACTGGCGATGCCGGTTGATCAGCGCCTCCTGCGCGCGCCAATCGAAGGTCAGGCGCCAGTAGGCGATCAACGACCGCAAATAGTGGGGGCTTATCCCGGCGTCCCAGGCGGCCAGGCCCTGTCCTTCGGGATCGAGACGCGCGCTTGCCAGCCGCGACGATAGATCGTCCAGCGTGGCCTGCGGAACGGCGACTTCAAATGGCTGGAGCGACATGAGGAATGGCCAACGGGTCAATGACAGGCTGCGGATCAGCCCGGCCCTGGGGGGCGTTCAAAGATTGGAAAAAATCGACGACGTCATCGGTATAAAGCTCGGGTTGTTCCAGCGCGGCGAAATGTCCGCCCTGCGGCATCTCCGTCCACTGGCGCACGTTCAACGTTCGCTCGGCGAAGCGGCGCGGCGGGATGCCTCCGATGTCTTTCGGAAACAGCGCCATCCCGACCGGGACCTCCACTCGATCGGCGGCCGTCAGCGACGGCGCGCGCGCCTCGGCGTAAAAATTGAAAATCGACGCGCCGATGGTCTGCGTCACCCAGTACAGCATGATGTTCGTCAGCAGGTCGTCCTTGCCGATGAGCTGATCGAGCGGACCATCAACCCAGGAATGAAAGCGGTCGACAATCCACGAAGCCAGCCCCAACGGTGAATCGTTGAGCCCGGCGGCCAAACTGCGCGGCCCGCTCATCTGCACCAGCGCGTAGGCGCCGTCGGCCATCCGCGCCTTGGTCATTCCGTCCAGATATTTGCGTTCGGCCCTGGACACGGTTTCAGGATCGACATTCAAGGCGTGCCAGCCGAGATCGGTCAGGTGAATGCCGATGACCGATTCCGGATGTTCGATGGCCAGGAGCTGCGCCAGGACGCTGCCGCCGTCGCCGCCGGCCACCGCGAACCTTTGATAGCCCAGGATGACCGTCATCAGCCGCCAGATCAGGTTGGCGCTGGCTCGCGCTGACTGGTCGTGGTTCGCGTGGGGGACGGCGCCGGTGAAGGCGAAGCCAGGCAGTGACGGAACCACCACGTCGAAGGATCCGCCGGGCTCCCCGGCGTCGTCGTCCAGGTGGTCAGGGTCATCGGGTTTGACAAAGCGCGGGATGACCTTGTGAAAGCGGTGGAACGAATCCGGCCATCCGTGCAGCAGCAAAAGCGGCGTTCGGCGCGCACCGCGTCCCTGAACGTGCACGAAGTGAAGGCTCGCTCCAGCGACGTCCGCCATGAACTGCGGCAGCGCGTTCAGCTTCGCTTCTTCGGCCCGCCAGTCATACCGGGTCAGCCAATGGTCGACGAGGTCGCGCAGGTACCGAGCGCTGGTGCCGGCTTGCCACGCCACCGGATCGGCGACCGTCGTCCAGCGCGTGCGTCGCAATCGGGCGAACAGATCGTCGAGCACCGCCTGCTCGACCTGGATTCGAAAAGGCTTGGCGTCCATCCCACGTCAAAACCTAAATCTCGGAATGCGCCCGTCAACCGGCGATCAGACCGCCTAGACCTTCCACGAAACGCGAGATCAGTCGGCGGCGGTCTCGGCGGGAGCGGCTTCGGTGGAGACGTCGATGCTGGTGTCCTCGGTGGTGTCGGTCGCGCCGTCGGCGCCGGCGTCGGTCTCGCCAGTTTCGGCAGGCGCCGCGTCGGAAACATCCGCGCTTGCATCGGTCTCGCCAGCGTCGACCGGCGCGCCAGTGTCGACGACAGGCGCGCCTGAATCGACCGGGCCGATGTTTATCGGCGCGCAGATCCCGCCCGCGTTATCGGCGGTCACGGCGTTGCAGAAATCGCCATCCTGGCAGTCGCGGTTGACCTCGCAGCGGTCGCCCGTGCTTTGTTTGCAACCGGACGCAACAAGCGCCAACGCGAAGACGAAACCAACAACGGACAACGAATGTCTGACCATGGAAGACGGTTGGGTTAGCACGTGACGTGAGATTCGTAAAGCGCTCCTCCTGGTTGCCCGCAAAGTGGGATAGCGTGCAGCCCATGGCTGATTGTCCCGTCGCCCAGCGCCGCGCCGGCGCGATGCTGGCCTTGCTGGCGGTGGCCATCGTCTCGTCCGCCGCGCTGCCGGCGCTGGCGCGCGCTGACAAGATGGCGACGTCCAAGCGCTCCGCCACCAGAAAGACCGCCGCCGAGAAGGAAGCCGAGGCCTTCCTGGACACCGTCACGCCGCTGTTGCTGCCGGCGTCGACCACGTTCGCCCAGATCGACTGGGTCGCCGCCACCGACGCCACCGCTGATCACGTCGCCGAACGCACCGGCGCCGGGCGCGTCGCCGCGACGTTGACCGGCGCCAAGCTGATCATCGATCGCAGCAAGGCATTGCTGGCCCGGGAAAAAGATCTCGACGACCTGACGGCGCGACAGCTGCGGCGCCTGCTGCTGGCGGCGGCGGAGAACCCGGCGACCATCCCGGAGGTGGTGGCCAAACGCGTGGCCGCTGAATCCAAACAGGCCGGCCTGCTGGACAGCTATACGTTCTGCTTACAGCCGAAACCGGGCGGCGGCTGCGCCCGCCCCACCAGCGCCAACGAGATCGACAACCTGCTGCGGCGCTCGCGCGATCTGGGCGAGCGGCAGCGGGCCTGGAACGCTTCCAAGGAAATCGGCCGCGTGCTGAAACCGGGCCTGGTCGAGCTGCAGACGCTGCGCAACCAGGTGGCGCGCGAGATGGGGTATGGGTCGTACTTTGCGCTCACCGTCGCCGACTATGAAATGACCGTCGACGAGATGATGGCGTTGCTGGACTCGTCGCTGGAGACGACGCGGCCGCTGTTCGACGAATTGCACTGCTTCGCCAAAAACACCCTGGCGGCGCGTTTCAAGCGGCCGGTCCCGCCGACCACCATCCCCGCTCACTGGCTGGGCGATCGCTGGGCGCAGATCTGGCCGGGGCTGGTCGACGAGGTGAACCTGGACGCGCTGTTCAAAGGCGCCGCGCCCGAGACCATCGTCAAAAGCGCGGAGAGCTTTTACGTCTCGCTGGGCTTTCCCAAGCTGCCGGCGTCGTTCTGGGCGCAGTCGGATCTGTACCCGGTGCCGCCGTCATCGCCGCGCAAGAAGAACGCCCACGCCTCGGCCTGGCACATCGACCACGCCCTGGACGTGCGCTCGCTGATGAGCGTCGAGCCGAACGCGCAGTGGTTCGAGACCGCGCACCACGAGCTGGGACACATCTATTACTTCCTGTCGTACAGCACGCCCGACGTACCGCCGCTGTTGCGCGAAGGGGCCAACCGCGCCTTTCATGAAGCGATCGGCGAGCTGGGATCACTGGCCAGTCAGCAGACGCCGTACCTGACCAAGGTCGGCGTGCTGCCGCCCGGCAAGGAGCCCGACCCGGCGCGCTGGCTGCTGCAGTCCGGCCTGGAGTCGATCGTGCTTTTGCAGTGGGCGGCCGGCACCGTCAGCCATTTTGAGCGCGACCTGTACCAGAATGATCTGCCGCCCGCCGACTGGCAGAAACGCTGGTGGGAATACGTGGCCCAGTATCAGGGCGTCGCCCCGCCCGCTCCGCGCCCGGACGACG
>DASXQB010000182.1:0-6412 GCA_036493295.1 Polyangia bacterium
CTTGTCGATGGTCTCGAGCGCGGTCACACAGACCGGACAGCCAGGTCCGTGCACCAGTTCCACAGTGTCGGGCAGCAGGCGATCAACGCCATAACGAACGATCGAGTGGGTCTGTCCGCCACAGACCTCCATCAACACCCAGGGCCGGGTGACGACGCGGCGAATTTCGCGCAGCAGGCCGGCGGCCACGGCGGGGTCGCGATATTCCTCCAGGTACTTCATGACGGGCGCTCCTTTCCGGCGTCGTCGGGCGCACCATCGACTTCGCTGGTTTGACCGATGGCCTGCAAAACCTCCCAGGCCGCTTCGGCCTGAGAGCGATCGATGCGCGCGATGGCCAGGCCGACGTGGACCAGCACGAAGTCACCAACCACCACGTCTGGCTGACAGGCCAGGCAGACTTCGCGGGTGACGCCACCGAAGCGGACCGACGCGAAGGGAATCCCGTCGCGTTCGGTCAGGGTCGTCACCTCGCCGGGAATGCCTAAGCACATGGGATTTCCGATTGCCGACAGGAGGCGATGGCCGCTTGCCCGAGAGCCAGCCCGCCGTCGTTGCACGGAATCCGCCGCTGCAAGAGCACCTGGAAGCCGGCGTCCGCCAGCAGACGAGATGACAGTTCCGTCAGCCGCCGGTTTTGGAAGCAGCCGCCGGACAACGCCACCACATCGGGCGCGCCGGCCGTGCGGGCGCGGCAACAAGACTCGACGATGATTTGCGCCATGGTCTGGTGAAAGCGCGCCGCGATCAGCGGCAAGGGCAGCGACCGCCGGCGATCGGCGACGATGCCGCGAATCATCGGACGCAGATCGACGACGAAGGCTCCGTCGGCGCCGTCGAAAGCGGTGTCGTAAGCCAGCTGGCCGTCTCGATCATCGGCCGGCGCGCAAAGCGCCTCCCACTCGATCGCGGCCTGTCCTTCATAGGTGATCTCGGCGCGCAATCCACACAGCGCCGTGACGGCGTCGAACCAGCGACCAGCGCCGGTGGTTTGCGGACTGTGATTGCGCCGATGCCAGAGATCTGTCAGCGCCTGCACCTTTTGTCGGTCAAGCGTCCTTGCACCACTCGCCACCGCTGAATCGTCGATGATGGGCTCGGCACTCTCGCCGGCGTCCAGCAACGCCGCCAACGCCAGACGCCAGGGCGCGCGGATGGCTGCCTCGCCACCCAGCATTGCCAGCGCCCGGAGGTGACCGACGCGCCGATAGCCACCGAGATCGGCGACCATGAACTCTCCGCCCCACATGGTTCCATCCGGGCCGTACCCGGTGCCGTCGAAGGCGACGCCCAGCACGGCCTCGCGTCGGCCGTTCTCGACCATGCACGAGGCGATGTGCGCATGGTGGTGCTGCACGGACAGCAACGGCAGGCCCATGGTGCGGGCCCAGCGGGTGGATCGCAGATCAGGATGCAGATCGTGCGCAATCGCCTGCGGTTTGATGCCGGTCAGCTGCGAGAGCTTGGTTACGGTCTCGCGAAAGAACGCGAAAGTATCCGCGTCGTCGAGATCGCCCAGATGTTGCGACAGCACCGCCTGGCCGGCCTGACTCAAGCAGATGGTTGCTTTCAACTGGGCGCCGACCGCCAGCACGGGGGGCCCGGCAATTGGCAAAGTCACGGCCTCGGGTGCATAGCCGCGGGCCCGTCTGACGGTCGTGGACTTTCCCGCGAGCACTCGCACGACCGAATCGTCGGCGCGGGTGTGAATGACTCGATCGTGAAGCAAGAAGACGTCAGCGATGCCGCGTAGGCGTCGAAGGGCGTCTTCGTCGTCGCAGGCAATCGGTTCCTCTGACAAATTGCCGCTTGTCATCACCTGCAGCGGTGGACCGTCGGCCAGCAGCAGATGTTGCAAGGGGGTGGGTGGCAGGAAAACCCCCAGTTCGTTCAATCCGGGCGCCACACTCGGCGCAACGACCGGTGATCTGCGCCAGGGAACCAGCACAATTGGCCGTTCGGAAGAAAGCAACGTGGCTCGAGAAGCCTCATCCAACTCGACGATTCCCTCCAGCAATTCAATTGATCGACCCATCACCGCAAAAGGTTTGTCCGGCCGGTGCTTGCCCCTCCGCAGGCGAGCGATGACGTCGGGGTTGGCCGCATCCGCGGCCAGAGCAAAACCGCCCGCTGCTTTTACCGCGACGATCAGCCCCGCCCACAGCGCCGCCGTGGCCGCCTCCAATGCTTGCGCGCCGAACGTCACTGGAGACTGTTCGGACACCAGCCGCAGTCGCGGCCCACACACCGGACAGGCGTTGGGTTCGGCATGAAATCGCCGATCAGCCGGATCGTCATATTCGCGCTGGCAGTCACCACACATCGGAAAGACGGCCATCGTGGTTTGGGCCCGGTCGTAAGGAACGCCGCGAATGATGGTGAAGCGCGGACCGCAGGCGGTGCAGTTGATAAAGGGATAGCGATGACGGCGGTCAGCGGGATTCGCCAGCTCGTTCAAGCAGTCTGCGCAAGGCGCGCGATCAGCCGGTACGGCCGCAGCGTTGCCCTCGCCGGGGGCGCGAAGACTGGACGCGATATGAAAGCGCTGGTCGCCGGCCAACGGCAACGTGGTCTCGACAACGGAATCAATGCGGGCAATTCGGGGAGCGGCGTCGCGCAGCTGCCTTACAAAACGCGCGACAGCGGTTTCTGCTCCTTCAACTTCGATACAGACGCCTTGGCCGTCGTTGCGGACGAATCCACCCAACTGGAGAGCCGTCGCAAAGCGCGAGATGGCAGGACGGAACCCCACTCCCTGCACCATGCCGCGCACCTGCAGCGCGCAGCGCAGACGGGAACCGTCACCGGTCAGCGCGGACATGGTTCGTAAAATATGTCGACAATGCCTGATCGCAAGCAACGGACCGCCAATTCAGGCCACTCCCTGATTGTGTGGGAAGCGCTTGACGATCGGTCGCTACGCCTCAGCTTTGTCCGGCGAGTGCACGAGCTGGCGCTGATGGAAGACATCGTTTCGGCGATCACCGAGCGGGTTGGTTCGGCGCGGGTGGATCGTGTGCGGCTGCAAATCGGGCAATTGGCGGGGGTCGTTCCAGAGGCTTTGCGCTTTTGTTTTGAAGCCTGCGCGGCAGGAACAACTTTGGAAGGAGCAACCGTGGAGATCGAAGAGACCAACGGTCGCGGCGTGTGCCGCAGCTGCGGGGCGCCGGTGGCGTTGGCAAGCTTCTTGGACCTGTGCGGATGCGGAAGCGCCGACATTGAAGTGGTGGCGGGACAGGAAATGCGTGTGAAGGAAGTGGAGGTTTACTGATGTGCGCGACATGCGGCTGCAGTCCAACCGAAAGTCATGACGAGACCGTGCACCACGAACACGCGCGTCATCATCACCACGAACACGAGCACGCTCATCACCACGATCATGATCATCACGACCGTCACCATCCCGCGCCTGGCCAAGAGCAGCGGCTGCGCCGGGTGGCTCTCGAGCAAGACATACTGGCCAAGAACGACGCGATCGCCGCGGAAAATCGCCAGGCACTGGCTCAGCGCCAGATCGCTGCTTTGAATGTGGTCAGCGCGCCCGGTTCGGGGAAGACCTCGCTTCTGGAAGCGGTCATTCGGCGCCTGTCCGGGCGGATCGACTTGTCGGTTATCGAGGGTGACCAAGAGACCGAGCGCGACGCTGACCGCATTCGCGCGGCGGGATGCTCGGTCATTCAAATCAATACGCGCAGCGGTTGCCACCTGGACGCGGAGATGGTTCGGGGCGCTCTGGCGAAGCTGGCGCCGCACGCGCAATCGCTGTTGTTGATCGAGAACGTCGGCAATCTGGTTTGTCCGGCGCTGTTCGATCTCGGCGAGCGTCATAAGGTGGCCGTGCTGTCCGTGACCGAAGGTGAGGACAAGCCGCTCAAGTATCCGCACATGTTTCGAGCGGCGAGCGTCCTGGTACTGACCAAAATTGATCTGCTTCCCCATTTGGAGTTCGACGTCGAGGCCTGTCTCAGCAACGCTCGGCGGGTGAATCCGGCGCTGATCATTTTCGCGCTTTCAGCAAAGACAGGCGACGGCGTGACCACATTCTGTGACTGGCTGGAGGCTCAGACCGTATCGGCCAGCGCCGTGGGAGCCCAGCTGTGACCGTTGCGGCAGCTCCGATCGAGGGCGGCGAGGCATCATCTGAAGACGACGAGCTGGCGCGCGAGGCCGAACGCATCACCCAGCTCATCGACGAGATCGGCACCATGGGCGGGGCGGTGATACGGCAGCGGATGGAAGAAGCCGTCCGCAACCTGGTCCACCTTTACGGCGCCGGTTTGGAACGCCTGATGAAAATGCTGGCCAGCCAATCTCGGGAGTCACAGACAGAAAAACAGATTGCGGCCGATCCACTGTTGTCTAGCTTGCTGCTGCTGCACGGATTGCACCCCGGTCCGTCGGCGGCGGCAGATGTCGGTGGTCTGGTGCAGATCGATCTGGCTCGCAGCCGATCCAAGACGGATCCGCAGCCGTGATGACAAACCCGCTGGCGGCGCTGGGCCGCTTTGTCCGACCCGTGCAGGCACGATCACCGCGTTGCCGCCTCTGCCGCCAGCCGATCGCCGCGGACGACGACCATCATGTTCATGTCGTCGATCGTCAGGACCGACAGATATTGTGCGCATGCGAGACCTGCTGGCGCCTGCTGGCACAGCCGGGAGCGGGCGGTGACCGCTATCGCGCGGTTCCGACACGCGTCGTGAGCGATCCGGCCGTTCTCTTGTCGGAGACAGATTGGGCCGTCCTGGGCATTCCCGTCCGGCTAGCTTTTGTGTTTTTCAATTCCGAGCTGCGCCATTGGACCGCATTTTGTCCCAGTCCGGCTGGCGCCACCGAAATGGAAGTGCCATCAGACGCCTGGGGAGAAGTGTCCCTTAACGTCCCTTTGCTGGACGAGGTGCAGCCTGACGTGGAGGCGCTGCTGGTTTACGGCGGCCGAAGTCCAGTGGCGGGCGGCGGCGCGGGAAACCTGGAGTATTTTCTGGTCCCCGTCGATCTCTGCTATCGGCTGACAGCGCGCCTACGGCAGCACTGGAGCGGCTTTTCTGGGGGCGACGATGCCTGGCGAGAGATCGACCAATTCTTCGCCGCGCTTCGTGGTCGCGCCAGAGCGCTGCCCCTGCAGGGGAGCGCCGCTTGATCTTCGACGAGGCGCGCGCCGTCGCTGACGCGGTGTTGTTCGAAGGCTATGCGCTTTATCCTTATCGACCGTCCGCCATCAAGAATCGCATCCGCTGGCAGTTCGGGGTGCTGGCGCCGCGAGCATTCAGCGACGGCGGTGGTGGCGATCCTTGGTGGCAAGAGACGCAGTGCTTGTTGCAGCCGCGTGGCGACGCCGCCCGAATAGAAGGCAAGGTGCGCTTCCTTCATCTTGCCGGCCGTGGCGCCGGCGACGACCGAGCAGGAGATGCCTCCTGGGACGAAGGCGAGGTGCGCGAAGTCGACTTTGGCTTCGCTCTCGACTCGTCGCACTTCCTGCAGGAGCAGTCGCTGCCTTTCCTGGTCGCGGCAGAGAACGAAACCAGTCGGGGGCCGTCGTCCTCCCTGCCGATCGCGGGTGCCGTTCGGGTGAACGCCGAACTGGTGCCTGCCGACCAGCCCTTGATCAAGGTCCGGCTCCGGGTTGAAAACGTCACCGCGTGGGCGTTGCCCGGCGCTCCTCGTCCCCAAGCGATGCGCGGGTCGATGTTGGGCACGCACGTCCTGATGGTGGCCAGCGGTGGTCAATTTGTTTCTTTGCAGGATCCACCCACCGGCGCGGCGGCTGCGGCCAAAGACTGTCGCAATGTTCGAACCTATCCCGTGCTGGCCGGAAGACCAGGTCGCCATGATCTGTTGCTGTCGTCGCCGGTGATCTTGCCTGACCACCCAGCCGTGGCTCCGGAGAGCGCGGGCGATCTGTTCGACGCCACGGAGATCGACGAGATCCTGACGTTGCGGACGCTGACGTTGACCGACGACGAAAAGCGCGAGGCGCGCGCCGCCGATCCGCGGGTCGCCGCTTTGATTGATCGGGTCGAGAGCCTGTCACCGGAGCGAATGAGTCGTCTTCACGGGGTCATTCGTGAGCTGCGCCCGATCGAGGCGACTGCGCCCGCTCCCGCGGCCATGTCGCTGGTCATACAAGGTGTCGAGGTGCGTCCGGGCAGTCGCGTTCGCTTGCACCCGGGCCGGCGGGCCGACTCTCAGGACATGTTCTTGGACGGCCTTGAGGCTACCGTGGAAACCATCGTTCGCGACACAGACGATCGCGACTGTCTTGCGGTGACGATCGACAACGATCCTGGCGCCGAGTTGCTGCGGTGGCACAGTCGCTTTTACTATTTCACCGCCGACGAAGTCGAGCCATTGGCACCGCGGTCGCGAGTAGAGGCGGCGACATGACCGTCGCATCGCGCGTCCTGGTGGCCGG
>DASXQB010000183.1:0-1991 GCA_036493295.1 Polyangia bacterium
CGCGGGAGCGGCAGTCGCGGCAGCGGCGGTGGCCGTCGGGCGTGGCGTCTGGGTGTTCGAAGCCGCGCTGTCGTCCGGCGGCGCGATGACGTCGACCCCGCTGGTCGATCCCGAACCGTCAATTGCGCGTCCGTCGCCCCGCACGCGGGCCGGCGTCGGTTGCAGCACCCCGAGGCCCACGGCCGCCGCGCGGTCGCGCAGCCCGTCGGCAATGTTGGCGACCGCGACCGGCACCAGCTTGCACGAGCGAAGCGCTGCCACCAGCGCGGGAAACGCCAGGCCCGCGCCCCCGCCATCCAGCGCGCCCAGATCCAGCAGCACCGGCGCATCCAAGAACAGTTGCGGTAGCTGAGCGATCTTGATGCGCAGCTGCCGTTCGATCAACGTCAAATCCAGCGTGCGCAAGCGCAGCACCGTCAACGGCGCCATCGTTCCTTTGAGGTCGAACGCCGCCGTGCGGCGCGCGCCGCCGCCGTTCGAAGAGGGACCGGGTCCCGGCTTGTGGGTCTCTGCTGCGATCATGCTGCCTCCATTCGACGCGTCTCATTCTCGGGCAAGCCGCGCCGCGGTCAAAAATTCTGCATGTCGCGCCGGGGCAGTGGCTTTTTCTCGAGGATTTCGCGGTTTGTTGAAACGCGTCGACGGCGCTTATCCTTGAAGTGTGTAGCGAAGGACAGTAGGGTGGGCTTCATTCCCCCACCCGCAAGGAGCTGGCGAATGAAATCGACGGTCCTCATTGTCGACGACGATCCCATCACCCGAAAGCGACTGTCCGCCCGGCTGGAGAGCGAAGGGTTCCGCACGCTGCTGGCCGCCAACGGCCGCGAAGCGCTAAGCGTGCTGGAGGATCAAACGCCGACCTTGATCCTGATCGACCTGCAGATGCCGGTGATGGACGGCTGGAAGTTGGTGCAGGCGATTCGCTGTTACGACGAACTGGCTGCGATTCCCGTCGTGCTGATGACCGAAGGCGAAGAAGACACCGCCCAGCTTCCGTCGCTGCCGCAGGTTCGCAAGCCCGTGGATCACGGCAACGCCTTCGAGACGTTGCGGTTCACGCTGCAGCGGTTGACGGCAGCGGCGTAGACGTTCGCGTTTTCTTTCTCTGTCGCTCGGACGCGCGAGGGCGAATTGTCTTGCAGCTGCGCTATCGCCTGGTTTCGCTACCGCTTCTTCTCGAGCTGCACCAGATCCCGCACCGCCCCGCGGGCCGCACTGGTCGTCATCAGCGCATACGCCTGCAGCGCTTGCGACACCGTGCGATCGCGATTCGGCCGCCACGCGTGCGCCCCTCGCGCTTCCATCGCCTGCCGGCGCCTGGCCAGCGTCGCGTCGTCGAGCACGACGTTGATCGCGCGCTTGGGAATGTCGATGTGGATGCGATCGCCTTCTTCGACCAAACCCAGCGCGCCGCCCTCGGCCGCCTCGGGTGACACGTGGCCGATGCTGAGGCCGGATGTGCCGCCGGAGAAACGTCCGTCGGTGACCAGCGCGCAGGCCTTGCCCAGGTCTTTGCCCTTCAGGAACGACGTCGGGTACAGCATCTCCTGCATCCCGGGGCCGCCCTTCGGACCTTCGTAGAGGATCACCAGCACGTCGCCGGCGTGGATCTTGTTGTCCATGATGGCGTCGCAGGCGGCGTCCTGCGAATGGAAGATCCGCGCCGGACCTTCGAAGGTCCAGATCGACGAATCGACGCCGGCGGTCTTCACGATGCAGCCGTCCTGCGCGATGTTGCCGTAGAGGACAGCCAGGCCGCCTTCCTGGCTATAGGCGTGCGGAACGTCGCGGATGCAGCCTTTTTGTTCGTCGGTGTCGGGCTCAGAGAAATATTTGTCCTGCGAGAACGCCACCTGGGTCGGCACGCCGCCCGGCGCAGCCAGCGCGCGTTGCTTGGCCGCGGCGGTGGTGGTGGGCCGACGAATGTCCTCGGTGTTCAGGGCTTCTCCGAGCGACGGAGCGTGGATGGTGCGCGCTTCCCGATGAATCAA
>DASXQB010000184.1:0-3676 GCA_036493295.1 Polyangia bacterium
TCGGCCAGCATCCCCGTGACGTTGGACGTGATATGCATCACGTGGCTATAGCGCTCGATCGTCATCAAGTCGGTCAATTCGATGGAGCCGAAGCGGGCCACGCGGCCCACGTCGTTGCGGCCCAGGTCGACCAGCATCACATGCTCGGCCCGTTCCTTGGGGTCGGCCAGCAGCTCTTCGGCCAGCCGCCGATCGTCGGCCTCGGTGGCGCCGCGGCGGCGCGTGCCGGCCAGCGGGCGCACCGTCACCTCGCCGTTCTCCACCCGCACCAGACACTCGGGCGACGCGCCGGTGATCACCGCCTCGGGAAATTCCAGGTGGAACATGTACGGCGACGGGTTGGTGACGCGCAGGGCGCGATAGACGTCGAACGGATCGACCTCGCCCCGCGACACTTCAAAGCGCTGCGAGTAGACGACCTGGAAGGCGTCGCCGGCCAGGATGTACTCTTGAATCTTGCGCACGCCGGCCTCGTAGGTTTCACGCGTGACGGTGGTGCGCGGCGCCGGCACGTTCGCCGGGCGCGCCGGATCCAGCGGGCGCAGCGCCGGCGCCGGGCGGGCCAGCCGATCGACGATGGCGTCGATGCGCTGGCAAGCGGCGTCGTAGGCCTTGCCCGGATCGCCGCCCGCCACATCGGCCGCGGCCACCACCTTCACCGTGCCGCGCAGGTTGTCGAAGATGACCACCGTGTCGGTCAGCGCGAAGCAGAGCTCCGGCACCTTCAAGTCGTCGGGTTTCAGGTTGGGCAGCTTTTCGAAGGTGCGGACGATGTCGTAGCCCAGCCAGCCCACCGCGCCGCCGAAGAAACGCGGCAACCCTTCGGGCACCACCGGCGCCTGCTGGGCCAGGTAGGCGTCGACGAAACCCAGCGGGTTCGCCGTGCGCACCTGCTCGCTGACGCGGAACCCGGCGCCATCGGGAACCAATACTTCCAGGTTCTCGCCCCGGGCGCGGATGACGGCACGCGGTTTGACGCCGACAAAACTGTAGGCCGCCCACTTCTCGCCACCCACCACGCTCTCTAACAAAAACGAATAGGGCCCGCGGCCGAGCTTCGCGTACGCCGACACCGGGGTGTCCGCGTCGGCCAGCACCTCGCGATAAACAAAGCAAAGCCGTCCGCGGCGCGCCAGCTCGGAAAATCCGGATCGATCAGGAACGAACCCTGGCATGGGAACCCGCAACCTTAGCACCTAGCCCCGGCCGGGGTGAAGAACGGCCGGTGAATTGCCGTCGCTGCGGCGGCGTCTGATTGGCGGGCGCCGCGCTCCGACGGCATACTTTCTCGGCTATAGTGACGGGCGTTCGTGCCACACGCTGCATCTGAAACCAACGGCCCCGGGCCGCGCACCCGCGGGTTCGTGGCGTGGACGTTGCGGCACGGACGGACCCTGTGGGCGGTGGCGCTGCTGCTGGCCATTCCGGCGGCGTGGCGGACGGTCGGCCTTTACCGCAACCTGCGCAGCGACATCGAAGAGTTGCTGCCGCGCGATGCCCCCAGCGTGGTGGCGCTGAACGAACTGCGGTCGCGCATGGCCGGCCTGCAATACCTGGGCGTGATCGTCGATTTCGGCACGCCTGACAAGTTGCCGGCCGGTGAAAAGCTGGTCGACGATTTGGCGGCGCGCCTCGCCACCTATCCGCGCGAGATGGTCACCGCCGTGCGCACCGGCTTTGGCACCGAACGCGCCTTCGTCGAAAGCCGCGTGGCCTTGCTGCTGGAGCTGGGCGATCTGCAGACCATCCGCCAGCGCATCGAAGATCGGGTGCACTGGGAGTACGGCAAGGAGACCGGCACGTTGCTGGACGACAAAGAGCCGGCGCCGCCGCTGGACTTCGCCGACATACAAAAAAAATACGAAAGACGCGTCGGCGGCCCCGAGCTGGTCGACGATCGTTTCTGCGGCCCGAAGCTGGGCCTGTGCCTGCTGCTGGTCGAGGTGGGCGGCTTTGCCACCGACGCGCACCGCTCGGGCCAACTTTTGCACCGGGTGCAGGCGGACATCGCGGCGCTGGGCGGACCGTCGCACTATGCGCCCGGCCTGCGCGTCGGTTTCGCCGGCGACGTGGTCGTCTCCGTCGAAGAGATGGCCGCGCTGGTGCAAGACCTGACGCTGTCGTCGGTGATCGTCATCGCCGCCGTGCTGCTGGTGATCATGCTTTTCTACCGCTGGCCGCGCAGCGTGCCGGCGCTGTTCCTGCCGCTGGGACTGGGCGCCGTCTACGCCTTCGCGCTGGCCAGCCTGCCGCCCTTCCGGATCACCGAGCTCAATTCGAACACGGCGTTCCTGGGGTCGATCATCATCGGCAACGGGATCAATTTTGGAATCATCCAGCTGGCCCGCTATCTGGAGACGCGGCGGGAAGGGCAGCCGATCGAAGAATCGCTGGTGGTCAGCTTGTGGGGCACGCGGCGCGGAACCCTGTCGGCGGCGCTGGCGGCCGGGGTGTCGTACGCCTCGCTGACGGCGATGCAGTTTCGCGGCTTCCGGCAGTTCGGCGTGGTCGGCGGCCTGGGCATGCTGCTGTCCTGGGCCACGATGTATGTCCTCGGTCCGTCGCTGGTGGCCTGGCTGGACGGCGGGCGCGTGCGGCCCGAGACGGAAGCCCGCCGCAACAGCGTGTGGACCTGGCTGGCGCGCTGGGTGACGTCGTCGCCGCGGCCGATCTTGATCGGCGCGACCCTCCTGACGGTGGCCGCCGCCTGGCAGGTGCGCAAGTTCGGGCCCGAGCAACTGGAGTACGATTTTTCGCGCCTGCGCCGGCGCGACACCTGGACGTCGGGCGAAGCCTACTGGGGCCACAAGATGGACACCCTGCTGGGGCGTTACCTGACGCCGACGGTGCTCTTGACCGACAGCCCCGACGAAGCGCGCGCCGTGGCCAGCCGCCTGCGCGAGGCCAGCAAGAGGCCGCCGTTGTCGACGATGATCGCCTCGGTGCGCAGCCTGGACGATGTGGTGCCGCCCGATCAAGCGCAGAAGAACGCCGAGGTGGCGGCCATCCGGCGCAAGATGACCCCGCACCTGCGCCAGCACATCTCGGCGGAGGACAACAGCAACCTTGATCGGTTGATCGGCGGCGAGGGCCAGCTGCCCACCATCGTCGAGACGGACGTCCCCGAGGTACTGACCACCGGCCTGCGCGAGCGCGACGGCGCCCTGGGCCGCGCCGTGCTGGTGTTTCCCAACCCCAGCGATGCCATGTGGCGCGGCGAGAACATGGCGATGTTCGTCCATGCGCTGCGCGACGTGGCCCAGGCGCCGGTGGCCCTGGGTGGCCGCGCCGCGCGCGTGGCCGGCGCGCCGCCGCTGACCACCGACATCATCGAGTCGATGCGCCATGACGGCCCGCTGGCGTCGCTGCTGGCGTTCCTGGGCGTGGTGGCCACGGTGGTGGTGATGTTCGGGCGTGGGCAGGCCACGCCGTTCGTCATCGGATCGTTGATCGTCGGCGTGCTGTGGATGGTGGGCGCGACGCTGGGCCTGCACATCAAGATCAACTTCGTGAACTTCATCGCCTTCCCCATCACGTTCGGCATCGGGGTCGACTATGCGGTGAACGTGATGGCCCGTTACCTGCGCGACGGCGAGCAAGACGTGGCGGTGGCGGTGCGCGGGACCGGCGCGGCGGTGGCGTTGTGTTCGATGACCACCATCATCGGGTACTCGTC
>DASXQB010000185.1:0-9860 GCA_036493295.1 Polyangia bacterium
ACCAACATGATCATCGAAAGCAGCGGCGATCGCCGGTTCGAATTCCAGCGCGGGCCGATCTTCGCGCACTTGGTTCTGGCCGACGAGATCAACCGCGCCACGCCCAAGACCCAATCGGCGCTGCTGGAAGCGATGCAGGAACAGTCGGTCACGGTCGGAAAAACCACCTATCCGTTGGAGGCGCCGTTCTTCGTGCTGGCCACGCAGAACCCGATCGAAATGGAAGGCACGTACCCGTTGCCGGAGGCGCAGCTGGATCGGTTCTTGTTCAAGCTGCGAGTGGATTTCCCGCGTCGCGACGATCTGCACGCCATCCTGGATCGCACGACGGGCGCGCCCGAGCCGCCGCTGACTCCGGTGCTGGGCCGGGCGCGCGTGCTGCAGATGCGCGAGCTGGTGCGGCAGGTGCCGGTGGCGCGGCCCATCCAGGACTACGTCGTCCGCATCATCGAAGCCACGCACCCCACCCGCTCGCCCTTGGCCGAGGTGAAGAAGTTTGTTCGTTACGGCAGCTCGCCGCGCGGAGCGCAGGCGGTGATCCTGGCGGCGAAGATCCGGGCTATTCGCGACGGGCGTTTCGCGCCGTCGTTCGCCGACGTGCGAGCGGTGCTGGCGCCGGCCCTGCGCCACCGCGTGCTCTTGAACTTTGAAGGCGAGGCCGAGGGCATCGCCACCGACGCCATCGTGGCGGGCGTCATAAACACGCTGCCGGAAACCGAATGAGCGCGGGCGCTCCTCTCGCCGCGACGATCGCCGGCGCGTCGCCCAGTGCCCGCTTCGACGAACGGTTTCTGCGCACGCTGGAGACCTTGAGCGTGATCGTCAAGCGCCGCTTCGCCGGCCTGGCCCGCGCCGATCGCCGCACCCGCCGGGTGGGCAGCGGGATCGAATTCGCCGATCACCGCGCCTATGCCGCCGGCGACGATCTTCGCTATCTGGACTGGAACCTCTACGGCCGGGTCGGCCGCCTGTTGGTGCGCCTGTTCGAAGAGGACGAAGATCTTTCCATCTCCGTGCTGGTCGACGCCAGCGCATCGATGGGCCTGGGCCAGCCGCGCAAGCTGGACGTCGCGCTGCAGGTGGGCGCGGCACTGGCGTATGTCGGGCTCAGCAATCTGGATCGCGTGGCGCTGTATCCGATCAACGACACGCTGGCGAGCGGCTTGCCGCCGGCCCGCGGAAAAGGGCACATCCTGCCGCTGCTGCGATTCCTCGACGGCGTGGCGCCGGTCGGCCGAACGGATCTAGCCACCGCGGTGAAAACATTTTTGCGCCAGCACCGGCGCGGGCGGCGCGGGCTGGTCATCTTGATCTCCGACTTCTACGACCCCGCCGGCTATCGCCAGGCGCTGGATCTGCTGCGCTACAACCGCTTCGAGTTGATGGTCATCCAGGTCAGCGCGCCCGACGAGGCCAACCCGTCATTGCGCGGTGAGCTCACCATCCGCGACGTCGAGACCGGCGAAGAGCGCGAGCTGACCATCGCGCCAGCCGTAGTCGACGCCTATCGCCGCCGGCGGACGGCGCTCTTGCGGGGTCTCGAAGGCTTCTGCCGCGAGCACGCTGTCCCGTGCTTCTGCATCAGCTCGGACACGCCTTTCGATCAGGTGGTGCTGCGGCTTTTTCGCGCCGGCGGCGTTCTCGGCTGAGGAGCGACGCGGGTGCCGGTCGTCGATCTTTCTGGCTTTGTTGTGGGCGGGCTGCCGGCCGGCGTCGCCGCCGGCGTGGCGATGGTCGGGGCCGCGGCGCTGACCGCACTTTATCTACTGAAGCGGCACCGGCGGCAGGTGGTGGTGGCGTTCGCTCCGCTGTGGACCGCTCTTGGCGGGGAGCGACGCTCGGAAAAATGGGCCCGCCGACTGCGGCGCTGGGTCTCGTTGCTGCTGCAGCTTGCATTCCTGGGCTTGCTGCTGCTGGCGGCCGTCGATCCGCGCCCCGCCACCGCGAACGATCGCGGCCGCAGCATCGTGGTGCTCATCGATCGCTCGGCGTCGATGGGCGCCCGCGACGAAGACGGCCCGCGCCTGGATCGGGCGCGACGCGCCGCCGACGCCATCGTCGACGGGCTGGGCGGCGGCGATCGGGCGATGATCGTTTCCTTCGCCACCGACGTCAGTCCGGAGAGCGGCTTCGACGACGATCCCGCCCGGCTGCACGCCGCCATCGCCCCGCTGACGGTCAGCGAAGAGCCGGGCGATCTGCTGGCCGCCCTGCGCTTTGCCCGCGCGGTGCTGCGCGAGCGTCCGCACCCGACGCTGGTTTTGATCAGCGACGGCGCCTTTTCTGAAGACACGCGGCAACAGATACGCTTCGACGACGCGCCGATCACCGACGATGGCCTGTCGCTGGCCGGGATCGACGCCCGCTTCGTCGCGGTCGGCCGGCGCCAAAACAACATCGCGCTGCTGTCGCTGTCCGCGCGGCGAAAACCGGCCGATCCGACCGCGGTAGAGGCGGCGCTGGTGGTACAAAATTTCCGCCCGGTCACCGCCACGGCGGTGGTGGAGATCGCCGCCGGTGCACGGGCCGTCCCCATCGATCGCCTGCGCCTGACGCTGGCACCGGGTCAGCGCGTGCGCCATTTGTTGTCCGACGTCCCCGCCGCCGACACCCGCCTGCAAGCGACGCTGCTGCCCGACGCTGGCGGTGCCACCGACGATCTGGCCCTGGACGATCGCGCCTTCGCCGTGGTGCCCGCCGCCCGACGCCTGAAGGTCTTGCGGGTGGGTCGCGGCGATCTGTTCGTCGACGGCGCGCTGCTGAGTCTGGGCGATGCCGTCGACGTGCGGCGTGTCCCGGCAGAGGCGGCCGAGACCACCCGCGCGACGTGGAACGACTATGACGTGGTGATCTTCGATGGCGTCACGCCCGCCACCGCGCCGGTTACGGGACGATTTCTTTTTCTCGATCCGAACGGCGCCGGCAGCCCGTTCGCCACGCGCGGCAGCCTCAACGAGCCGATCATCTCGGACAGCAGGCCACACCATCCGCTGCTGCGGCACCTCAGTCTGGCCGACGTGAACATCGCCAAGGCGCGCCGGCTGGTGCTGGCGCCCGACGACACCGTGGTGGCGTCGGCGCTGGGGAACCCGCTGATCGTCGCGCGCACACGGCCGGGGCTGCGCGTCGTCGCGCTGGCCTTCGACGTGCGGCAATCGGATCTGCCCATGCGCACGGCGTTTCCGTTGCTGCTGGCCAACAGCCTGTCGTTTCTGGCCGGCGTCGAACAGACACCGACCATCGCGGTGGCCACCGGGCAGACCGCGCACATCGCGATCCCCGCCGGCGCGGCCACGCTGACGCTGACCGACCCGACGGGAAAAGCGCGGCCGTTGATCGCGCTGGGCGACAGCACGGATCTTCCGATCGCTTCGGTCGGTTTCTATCGCATCGACGGCCGCACGCGCGACGGCCACGCCACCGCGCCGGTATTGTTCGCCGCCAATTTGAACGACGCCGTCGAATCGGACACCACGCCGGTTTCGACGCTGACCCTGGGCGGCCGCTGGTGGCCGGCGCCGGATTCGCCGCGACGCCGCCCGCAACGACCGTATTGGGCCTGGGCGTTGATGGCCGCCGCCGCTCTGACGCTGTTCGAGTGGGCGAGCTATCACCGACGCTGGACGGTCTGAGCGAGCGCATGGGCGCACTGGCCACCTTTCTTCGCGAGCTGACCCTGCAGCGGCCGGCGTGGTTGCTGCTGCTGTTGGCGGGCCCGGCGCTGTGGCTGATTGGGCGGCGCTCGCTGGGTGATTTTTCGGCGAGCCAGCGGGCGATGCAGACGGCGCTGCGCACCCTGGTTTTGGGCGGCGTGGCGCTGTGTCTGGCGCGGCCGTCTTTGCAGCGCGAGGTCGCCGATGTGTCGGTGGTGGTGCTGGCCGATGTATCAGCCAGCGTGTCGGACGCGGCGTTGGAAGTCGAACGCCAGGCGATCGCCAATGTCGAAACCGCCGCCGACCGACGCCGCCTGACCCGATCCCTGCCGGTGCGCGTGGTGCGGTTCGCCCGCGACGCCAGCGAATGGGGCGCGGCCGGCCAGCGCTTGCCGCCGCTGCAGCGTTTCGCCGGCCGCGACAGCCTGGACACCGACATCGCCAAGGCGGTGACCTTGGGTGGTGGTCTGGTCGACGCGGCGGCGCTGCCGCGGCTGCTGCTGCTCTCCGACGGACAGCCCACCGCCGGCGACGCCTGGCAAGCCGCCGAGCGGGCGGCCGCCCGCGGCGTGCGCATCGATGTCCTGCGCCTGAACGCCGGCGCCCATTCTCCCGACAGTGGCCAAGGCGAGGGAGACGTCGCGGTCGAACGCATCGATGCACCGGACGACGTTCGCGCGCACGCCCCGTTCGATCTGCAAATTCGCCTGCTGTCCGATCACGCCGACAAGATCCGGCTGCGACTGGAACAAAACGGCCGCGCCGAAAAACCAACCGCCGAGCGCACCGTCGAGGTCGCGCCTGGCCTGACCGTCGTTCCATGGACCACGCGCATCGACGAAGCCGGCGTCGGAATCTTCCGCGCGAAGATCCTCGCCGCCACCAGCAACCGCCACCGGGAAAACGATCAAGGCGCGCTGGCCGTTGCCACCACGCCCGAGCCGCGCGTCTTGTGCGTCGACAGCCAGCCCGACGCCGTAGCGGCTTTTCAGCGCGCGCTGGAAAATGAAAAGATCGCCGTCGAAGTGCGCGGCCCGCGCGACGGCCTGACCGCTGCGGCTCTGCAGCGATACGATCTGGTGATCGTCTCCGACGTGGCGCGCGCCGCGCTGGGCGAGGCAACCATGGCCGCGCTGGACGCCTTCGTGCGCGACGGCGGCGGTTTGCTGATGGCCGGCGGTCCGGGCAGCTTCGGGTCGGGTGGCTATGCCGGCAGCCGCCTGGCGCCGCTGTTGCCGGTGCGGCTGGATCTGCCGGAAAAACTGGACGAGGCCACGTTGGCCTTGGCGCTGGTCATCGATCGTTCCGGGTCGATGAGCGGGCCGAAGATGGATCTCACCAAGGAAGCGGCCCGCGCCACCGCCGAGCTGATGCCGCCCAGTGATCAGATCGCGGTGATCGTCTTCGACAACCAGGCCGTGCCGGTCGTTAGGCTGCAACAAGCAGCCAACCGGTTGCGCATCTTGAATGACATCGCCCGCATCCAGGCCAGCGGCGGCACCAACATCTTGGCTGGCCTGCGCGAAGCGGTCGACGAGCTGACCCCGGCCCGCGCCCGCAAAAAACACGTCATCCTGCTGTCCGATGGACAGTCTGCTTACGACGGCATCGCCGATCTGGTGGACGCGGCCAGCAACGCGCAGATCACTTTCTCTGCCGTGGGCGTGGGTGACGGCGCGGATCAGACGCTGCTGCAAATGATCGCCAGCCGTGGCGGCGGCCGCTTTTATCACACCCGCGATCCGGCCAGCATCCCGCGCATCTTCAGTCGCGAGACATCGCAGCTGGGACGCCAATCGATCGTTGAAGAGCCGACGTCCGTGCGCGCCCGCAAGCGCGCCGAAGCATTGAACGGCATCGTTTTGTCCGACGCGCCCAAGCTGCGCGGATACACCGTGACGCGCGCCCGGCCCGACGCTGATCTATTGATGACCACCGGAGACGGCACGCCGCTGTTGGCCCGCTGGCAAGTGGATCTCGGCCAGGTGGCGGCATGGACCAGCGACATCAAGCCACGCTGGTCGGCCGACTGGATGCGCTGGCCGGCATTCCCCAAATTCTGGGCCCAGGTCGTGCGCAGCACCATGCGCCGGCGCGCTGCCACCCACTTGCCGTTGGTCTCGGCGTTGAACGGTGACAACCTGACCGTGACCATCGACGCCATCGGCGATGACGATCAATTCCTGAGCGGCCTGCAAGGCACCGTCGCCATTGTCACCGCCGCTGCTGCTGCCGGCGCTGCCTCCACGGACGCCAACACAACCAACGCCGCGACGGCGAGCGCTTCGTCGCGCAAGCTGCCGCTGATCGAAACTGCGCCTGGTCGTTATGAAGCACACGCCGGCCTGGCCGCGCCCGACGGCGGCGCGCTGCTGCTCACCGCCGCGCTGCTGCGAGGCAACCTGCCCGTCGCCGAGGCCAGCGGCCGGCTGGCCCTGCCCTACGCGCGCGAGCTGCGACCGCGCATCGAATCGGCGCGGGCGTTCGACGATCGCACCGACGGTGCACGTTTACTGGAGGGGCTAGCGGCCCGCACCGGCGGGACGATCCTGGACGACCCCGCGCAGGTGTTGGACCCCGGCGGCGACCACCGGACCGCCCGGGTGCCGGTTCGCACGGAGATCCTTTTGGTGACCGTCGGCCTGTTCTTGCTGGATGTTTTGATGCGCCGGGTGCGGCTGCCCGCCCGGGAAAAACAAGGACATTGACTCGCCTGCCTTAATTTGGCATAGGGTGCGTTCCACATTTTTCCTCGGGGCGTGGCGCAGCCTGGTAGCGCGTTCGGTTCGGGACCGAAAGGTCGGAGGTTCAAATCCTCTCGCCCCGACAACTTAACTCCGCGAGGATCCTTTCCCGATCAGGCCGGCTGAAATGCCGGACACGTCACCACGGGCTGTCGCGGGTACCTGACTGGCAGCGCCTCGCACATCACGAAGGCGGATCGAGCACCGCGGATCGTTCGGTGATTGGCGCAGCGCCAGCACAAGCTGTCCACGAACGGTCGACCGGGCGGATCCTCCTTGGGCTGCGAATCGTCAGGCTGCATGACCACCGGCAATCTTACAGCCAGTCCGGCCTGGACCCGGGAACGTCCCAGAATCGGCGACAAAGAATCGACAACAATCGACACTGCGACGACGCTCTGACGACCACAGCCGAATGCGCGCGTCGTAGCCCTCGGCCACGATGTCGACGAAGCGGTCCTCGATGACGAGCTCGACCTCGACACGCGGGTGACGGGTGCGAAACGTCGCCAGCAACGGATCGATGATGAACAGCACGGCCACACGCGGCACCGACAGGCGGAGCCGTCCCACTGCCTCACCCGGCTGAGCCGAGACCTCGGTCAGGGTCGCGGCCGCTTGCGCGAGTGCCGGGCCCGTTTCTTCCACGAACCGCCGCGTCCGTCAGCGACACGCCGCGAACACCAGGACAATCCTGACGGTCAGAATCAGGCGCTCCCAAGACCGGTACTTGAAGAACAGGAGGTCGCCCTCTCGGCTGGACTCGGCCGCGTCGTTACGGCGCCGGGAGGCCGAGCAGGAACGGCACCATGGCGTTCGCCATGTTGACGTTTCCGTCGTTCGTTTGCGTGTGATTGCCGTTGGGGATGTCGCACCAGACGACCGGATAGGCTGCGGGGCAACCGGTGTACTTCACGCAGTCGGGATACTTGGGATCGTAAGGGGCGGTGACGTTTCCGACGCAGCCGTTGCGTTTCAGGATCTCGTCTCGCGCCGGCGCCGAGCCGTATGTGTCTTCGGCGGTGAAGATCATGGGCAGCGGCCCCACCGGGTTGGAGGTGTCGGGGGCCGAGACGATCATGAAGGTGGCGATAGGGCCGTCACAGGCCCAGCGATGTTCACGCAGGCCGCCGGCCACCGTGAACGTGCCACGCACGGTCTCCGCGGACGCGCAGCCGGCCAGTAGGGCCTCCCATGCCCCGCTGCTGCTGCCGCCGACGAATTCCATCCCCATGTCGACGCAGGTGTTCGCCTCGACCCAGGCTTGCACGGCCCGAAAGTAGGGGATCTCCGGCCCATTCAAGCAGTCGCCGACGTTCGCCAGGTTGGGCGAGCAGCGGATGGCGCCGTCCGCGAAGCAGCTGAAGGGGTCGGTGGCGACCTGCTGCAAGCCCACCCGGATCGCGACCGCCTCGCCGGTCACTTCGAATCCTGCGCCCTTGATCGGTGGAATGTTCGCGGGTCCGCAACCTGCGCCACCGTAGAAGACCGGGTAGGCGTGGGTCGGATCGTAGTTGGCCGGCAGTTCGATGTCGAAGTCTCGATCGACGAAGGTTTCACCGTTCGAGGACTTCATCCCGTTGCGGCCGCCAGGCACGAATGGCGGGGCGATACAGTCCTTCGGGCAGTTCGGCACCGTGCAGGCCGCGCAGGGCGGGATGGCGATCCGGTGGTTGGTGAACCCAGTCGAATTGGCGCCCATCGGCATCTTGGTGCAGCCCGCGCTCTTCATCCCGGTGCGCCCTTTGCCGGGCAGGCCGCCATCACCGCCGCCGTCGGTTCCGCTGACGTCCGGCGCGGCGTCAACAGCGCCCGTCCCCCCCGTCCCGCCATTGCCCACCGTGCCGCCGATTTGGCCCCCGCCGGTACCGCCGCCAGTCGAGCCACCGGTGCCGCCACCGGGCGAGCCGCCCGTCCCAGGGACGCCCGCGTTACCGCCCGAGCCCCCGGTCCCGACCATTGGACCCGCCCCCACGCCGCCGCTGGAGCACGAAAGGACGGCCAAGGGAACCAGAACGCCGAACTTGCGAAGAATTGTCACCACGAAGATCGAGACGGCGGACGGCCGATTAGCAGGCACGGCGCGGCGCGAAAGGTTGTCGAACAAAATTGGCCGGACCACCGGCCGGCGCTTACGGGATGACGATTCCGGGACAGCCGAAGACGGCCTCGATGTCTTTTAGGCTCCCGGCTTTGGACTGATCACACCATTGGCCGTAAAGCTGCACCGACATTTGCCCGGTTCCATAGTCCCAACCATTGGTGTGGGTGGTGTCCTTCGGAACATTGATCCCGTCCGCCACCACGCTGACGTTGCCGAGATCAGGCGGCGCGCTTGCCAGAACGAAAGAGCACGAACCAATCATGCCGCCGATGGTTCCGAGCACGTTCACCAGGTCGTTCGTGCTGGAGACCTGGTAATAGCGCGGGTCGGCGGCCTGCGGCTCGCCGCCGGCAACCGCCATCGCCGTCAACGTCGCCGTCGATTCGGCGAACGTGCCGATCCCGACCACGAACACCGGGATGCCCGAGGCGGCGCTGTCTGCAATCGCGGCAATGGTGCCGTCGGCGTCCGACGCAAGATCGGAGATAGCGCCTTCCATGCAATTGGGAAAGCCGTCGGTCGCCACCAAAATATATTTCGGGTTCGGATCGTGGAGCGCGGTCAGATAGGCACTGCCCGACATCACCGCCGCCCGGGTCGGCGTCCCGCCTTCGGGGCCGGTGGCGGCGATGGCGGCGGCGATCGCGGCACCGTTGTTATCGGCGATCGGCGCGGCGGGCACGCTTTCGACCGCGCACGATTCATCATCCGGGAAAAATTCTACCCCCCACCGGATCGACGCCTCGGTTGCCGCGACAACCTGATTGATGGCCGCCGTTATCTCTGCCCACTTGGACATGGGACCGCAGCTTCCCGAATCGCACATCATGCCGTCGGGCGTGTCGGTCATCGAACCCGACTTATCGAGGACGATCAGCAGATCGGGCGGGACTGTCGCCAATCCGAACTTCTGTACCCCGCAGGTCTCACCATCGGTGAACGGCGCAACGTCTGCCGCTCCACCGTCATCGACGAAAGCGCCTCCGGTGCCCGTGGTGCCACCGCTTCCCGCGTTGCCGCCAGTCCCGCCGTTTCCCGGAGATTTGATCCCCGATGAACTGCAACCGAGCGTCGACAGTATGACCAGCCCCTTACCCCACCACCCCACTTTGCCCATCATGAAACACCTGCTACTTGATCCCTTGGGTCCCCGGCGGGTCTTCGTCAATGGCGGAGCGGCGCCTGAGCGGAATCGCTAGCCGATCGCCGCTACGGCGTGAACGCCACCACCGCGCTGTCGGTGGCGACGAAGATGCGACCCTTGGCAACGATGGGAGCGTTGTAAACGCGGGCGTTGGCGATCTTGTTGCCGCCGCCATTGTAGACGACCGCGCCGGTGTCGCCGTCGAAGCCGTGCAG
>DASXQB010000186.1:0-6576 GCA_036493295.1 Polyangia bacterium
GGCGATCGCCAACGTCGCCCACGCCCATCGGGCCACCCATGACTACCAGCAGCGCGTCGTCATCCAGGGGGCCGGGCACCGGTTCGCCGGCGTAGACCTGACGGCAAGAAACGGTGATCCCGCGCTCGGCCAGCAGGTCAGCCACGCGCCCGGGTCCTTCGGTCGGCGCGTGCTGCAGGACAACGGCGGTTTTGATCGGTGGTGGCCCCACCGCGGCATCATCGATCCACGGCGCGCAGGGCGGGGAAAAATCGTCGCTGGGAACCGACTTCGACGGAAAACCAGCCGTCCCCGCGACAGCGATGTCAGAAAGTCGACGTACTTGCGGCGACAACCCCGCGCCTGCCGCCCGGGAACCAGCCGCAGCGGACAGCGGCACGATCGTTGCTGTGTGCTGCCGTCAGGAGATTCCCATGAAGACCAACTCCGCCCTTTGTTTGTCTCTGCTCGCTGGCCTGACGGGCCTGAACGGCTGCTTCCATCAGGGTAGCTCGATCGATGGAACTGGCGGCAGCGGCGGCGACCCGTTCCCGCCCACATCCGGAGACGGCGGCAGCATCTGTTCGGGAAACACCGCCGGCGCCGGCGGAGCGGTGAGTCCAGGCTTCCCCGGGGGCATGGCCGCCTTTGGCTTCGCGCCGCCGCAATACGGTTCGACCATCACGCGCGAGGTGTCTCCGCCACCGATCAGCGGCGGCACCCTGCTGGTGCTGCACGACGGGCACACGGCTTTCGCCGCCGATCCTGATCGCGATCGGTTCTCCGTCGTCGATCTCATGGCGCGCACGATGAAGGCCAGCGTGGCCTTGAACCCCGGCGATGAACCGGGTCGCGCCGTCGAGGACGCCAGCGGCCGTGTGCACCTGGCCCTCCGACGCGGCGGCGCGGTCGTGACCGTGCAAGGGCCGACGTGGGCGGTGACCGATCGCCAGCCGGTGTGCGCCGCACCCCGGGGCCTGGCCTACGACGCCAAACAGGATCGGATCCACGTCGCCTGCGCCGGCGGCGAGCTGGTGTCGCTGGCCGCGGCAGGTGGACCGCCGGTGCGCACGCTGAAGCTGGACAGCGATCTGCGCGACGTGGTGGTCAGCGGCGACCAGCTGCTGGTCACCCGCTTCCGTTCAGCCCAGGTGTTGACCGTCGATGCGTCGGGCACGGTGACCCAGCGGCTGACGCCGCCCAAGTTCGCCTCCGAGGAAGCGCGCGGCGGCCAAACCTTCTCCGCGGCGGTGGCCTGGCGTACGGTGGCTGTTCCCGGCGGCGGCTACGCGATGGTGCACCAGCGCGGGCTGGTAGACGAGGTGCCGGCGCAAAACGGCGGCTACGGATCATTTGATCCGTGCGGTGCCATCGTGCAGACGGCGGTGATGGTCGCCACCGCCGGTGCGATGCCGAAGTCCGTGCCGGCCATCCCCGGCATGGTGCTGCCCGTCGATATCGCGATCTCTCCCGACGGCAAGCGCGTCGCCGTGATTGCCGCCGGCAACGCCACCAACGCCAGCTCGCCTGGCGGGGCGCCGGCGTTGCCGCGGGTTTTCGCCGCCGACATCACCGACGTCAGCGACCCAACCGTCGGTTGCCGCAGCGACGGTACGCATGGTCCTTGTCAGCAGAACATTTTCAATGGCGCCGGTACCGGCGGCGCTGGTTCCGGCGGCGCGACGGGCGGCGCGATGGCCGCCTCCGGCGGTGCTGGCGGCGAAACATCTAACGTTGACGCCGGTGCCGGCGCTCCGAGCATTCCGGCAATGGGCGCCACCTCGACCAGTCCGGTCCCGGCTCCCTCGCCGCCCGACGTTTGTCAGACCGGCGGCGGCAACCACGTGGGCGAGCTGCCGAACCCCATCGGGCAACCTATTGCGGTCGCCTACGACGCCGACGGCAAGGTGCTGGTGCAAACGCGCGAGCCGGCCACGCTGAGCCTGGCGTCGGGCGCGGTCATCGTTCTTTCCAACGACAGCCGAGAAGACACCGGGCACACCATCTTCCACAGCAACGCCGGCGCGTCGATCGCTTGCGCGTCCTGCCACGCCGAAGGCGCCGAGGACGGCCGCACCTGGGACTTTGCCTGCGAGGGCGCGCGGCGGACGCAAAGCCTCAGCTCCGGAATTTCCGGGACCGAACCTTTCCACTGGAACGGCGACATGAAGACCTTCCCTGTTCTAATGGAAAACGTCTTCGTCGGCCGCATGTCCGGCCCCGAGCTGGCGCCCGAGCAGGTCACGGCCGCCTTGCACTGGATCGATCACCAGCCGCTGGTGCCGGTGGCCGCGCCCGCCGATCCCGCCGCCGTCGCCCGGGGCCGCCTGTTGTTCAACGACAAGTCGGTCGGCTGCGCTTCCTGCCACAATGGCGACAAGTTCACCAATAACATGACGGCCGACGTCGGCACCGACGGGACGTTTCAGGTGCCGTCGCTGCTGAACGTCGCCGCCCGCGCGCCGTACATGCACGACGGCTGCGCGCCCACGTTGACCGATCGCTTCGGCCCTTGCGGAGGCGGCGACCACCACGGTTTGACGTCGCCACTCGGCGCTGCGCAGATCGCCGATCTGGTCGCGTACCTGCAAACACTCTAGCGCCTACGACGAAGGCGCCAACGACGAAGCGCCGCCCGCGGCCCACGCGGGCGGCGGCGCCACCACCAGCAACGACGCGCCGGTCAGTGGATGGCGCAGGCGAATGGATTCGGCGTGCAGGCGTAACGCCGTGACGTTCAAAACCCGCGCAAGGGCCTGGGTCGGCTGGTCGCTGTAGATCGGATCGCCGAGGATGGCAAAGCCGGCCGCCGACAGATGCGCGCGGACCTGGTGAGCGCGTCCTGAATGCAATCGCGCCCGAACCAGCGCCGATCCATCATCGAGAAAAGACAGCGTCTCCCATTCGGTGTGTGCCGGCAGCGGGCGTCGGCCACCATCGATCGCCACGCGGGCACCGCGCCGACCATGGCGTCCGATCGCGCCGTCGAATTGCCCGCGCACAGGCGGCGCGCCGGCCACCTGGGCCAGGTAGGTTTTCTCGCAAGCGGGATCGCTCAGCGCCCCGCGCAGCGCTTCCCACGCCGCGCGGTTGCGCGCCGCCAGCAGCACACCGCTGGTGTCCCGATCGAGACGGTGGCCGAGGCCCGCCTCGCGCGGATCAATGCTGGCCCGCGCGCATTCTGGCCACAGCACGCAAAGACCGTTGGCGGCGGTGCCGCGTTCGCCTCGCCGCAGCGGGTGCGCGTTAATACCGGCTGGTTTGTTCACCGCCACCAGGTCAGCGTCGACGAACAGCACCGGCAGCACCACCGTCGGATCGGGCACCACCAGGTCCGCATCACCGTCGGCGTTGTCTCCCGCACCCGCGCCGGTCACGAACACCACCTGCCCGGCCGCCACCCGATCGCCTTTCTTGGCCACCACGCGGCCGTCGACGCGCACCTCGCCCGCGGCGATCAGACGACGCGCGGCGTGCACACTGGTCACGCCCAGCGCCCGCGCCAGGAACTGATCCAGTCTCAGTCCAGCCAGCGCGAGCTCGACGACGACCCTCGACAAGGGCGCGTTACTTCTTTTTCACCGCGCTCGGCTTGGCGACCGGTGCCTTGCCAGCCGCGCCGGCGCTGGCCAGTGGCTTGGACGGCGAAGACGGCGCGTGCCCTGCCGGCGCGGACGGTTTCGCCGCGTGCGACATGCCGACTGCCGGCGACGGACCGGCTTTGCCACGCTTGTTGCCCGCGGCCATCCCCATCGTCACCTCGTGCGGCGGCGCACCCACCGGAGAATAGACGACGATGCGCTGCCCGTCGCGCAGCTCGGTGTTGTACGAGAAGCGGTTGATGCGCGCCAGATCGCCCGGCGTGAGACCGTACCGGCGGCCAACTCGGGCCAGCGTATCGCCACCCTTGCACTGATAGAAGAGGCGCTTTTTGCCGCGCTTGGCCGCTTCCAGCTCCAAAAATTCATCCGAGCCCAGCGTCACCACCCGCACATGGGCGGCGTCCAGCACCACCACAGCCGCAGGATCGAAGTCTTTGCGCACGAAGATCTGGACCACCATGTTCGGATGCAGCTTGGCGGCGGCGTCGAGATTGTTCCACTCGATCAGATCATCGACCTTCACTCCGAACGCCTCACCGATGTCATCCAGCGAATCGCCATCGCGGGTTTTGTAGAAGACGCGCTCGCGTCCCTCGTACGAAAAGACCCGGTCCGGTACGGCGACGATGACCTGGTCGTCCGCAGGCGCGCTCTCGCGTTCGGCGGCCGGCGCATCGTCGGCGCCGTCAGTGCCGTTGGATTTGGCGGCCGCGTCCTTGTCTTTGGCCGTCGGGCGTTTCGGCACCAGCACAGTGACCCCGGCCCGCAGCTCGCCGCTGTCCTTGACGCCGTTCAAACGCCGCAATTCGCGCGGGGTGATCCGGCAGGCCCGGGCGACGTCGTCGATGGTCTCACCGAAACGCAGGACCACAGTGTCCATGCGATCGCCGGGTCCGCGCGCGGCATCCAGCGCGTCGGCGTATGCGGCCGACGCGCCAGGCGGCACGCGCACCGACGTCGCTGAACGGCCCGGCGGCACGCGATCGCGGACCAGGTGCGGATTCAGCGCTTCGATCACTTCCAACTTGGCTCCCGCGGCGCGCGCCACCGTCGCCAGCGACGTGCCGGCCGGCGTCTGCACCGATTCGTAGGCGAAAGGCGGATCGACGACCACGTCAGCAAAGCCGAATGCTTCCTGGTTGTGGCCCACGATGGCCGCGGCCATGATCTTGGGAACGTAGATGCTCGACTCCCACGGCAGCCCGGCTTCGTGGCGAATGAGCTCCCAGAAGTCGTTGGTGTTGTATCGGGTGATCGACTTCAACACCGCGCCATAGCCGGCGTTGTACGCCGCCAGCACCAGCGGCCACGACCCGAAGCGGACATAGAGATCTTTTAGATAGCGCGCCGCCGCGTCCACCGACCGCTCCGGATCGCGGCGCCCGTCAATCCAGTAGCCGATCTCGACACCGTAGGCGCGGGCGGCGCCAGGCATGAACTGCCAGATGCCGCCAGCGCCGACGCGCGAACGGGCGCTGGTGTCGAAGCCGCTTTCGACCATGGCGACGTAGAAGAGATCTTTGGGCAGACCTTGTTGCTGCAACGTCTTTTGGAACAGGTCACGGAACCGGCCCGCGCGGCGCAGCCAGTTGCCCATCACCAGATGGCCTTTGGGATCGTTCTTGAAATAGTCGAGGTAACGCAGCACCTGCGGATCCCAACGCACCGGGATGTCCGGCAGCTTCAAGGCGCGCAACGATTCGGAGTCAGGATCGGGTGGCGTCGTCACCGCGCGCGGTGTGCTCTCGGGCGAGCGCAGCTCGGGCGGGATGTCGCCCGAACCGCCCCAGTGGCCGGGCAACGGCGTCGGGGGATCGGCGCTGCCACCCTCGGCGTCGGGACGTGAAACGATCGGGCCGCGCGGAAATGCCTGCTCTTCGAATCGGCGCAGCTCGCGCAGCTCGGCGCTTTCGCCGCCGTCCTCGTCGAGCGCGCTGCCGCGCACCGCTCGCCGTTCAGAGGCGCTTTCTTCGACCGGTGCGGTAGAGCCACCACCCGACGACGAACGACGTGGTCCGGACGCGGCGGACGCGCGACCGTCCAGGCCGGCTGCCAGTCCCAGCAGCACGACCATCACGCGTCGGGACGACCACCTGACCGGCATGAAGGGACCGATCGTATCGGATTGTCCGCCCCACGCCAAAAAACCTGCCGGCCTTGGTTGATTGTTTTGGTGAGACTGCTATAGATGGCCGAAGGAGTTGAGCATATGCCCTTCGGAATGGGTTTCGGCGAACTCGTCCTCATCCTTCTCATCGTCGTCGTGGTCTTCGGCTCGACGAAGCTGCCGCAGCTGGGCGATGGGTTGGGGAAGGCGATCAAAAATTTCAAACGCTCTGTGAACGCACAGAATGAGATCGACGTGTCGCCTGACGCCAAGGGAAGCGCGAAGAAGCTCGACGACGACGAGGCCGAGAAGCACAAGTAAGTGCCGACTCTCCGTCGACGATAGCTCCCCAAAGAACGACGGTCGGGACCGCCCGCACGTCGTGGTGACGTCGCGCTGATCGTTCCGCAGCGTCGGTGCGACCGAATGGATCGCGCCTCGCGCGCGCCGCTGGCATCCGTGCGCGCGCGTCGCGGATCTCCGCTAGAAAAAATTGCGTCCGTCATTGCGCTCGCGCACGCGGGCTGATTTTTCTGTCGTGTGCTGCCATCCGATCGGCTGTGTTCGTGATCGTGCGAGTCGCCACCGCGCACCAAAAACGAACGCGTCGTGCTGGCCGCGCGTTCCGTCCCACCACAGGCGACCTTAAGTTAGCCGATCGTCACATTTGTAAGTATCAATAATTACAGGGTGTTTTTCGAACACAAAAATTTGTTTTGTTCGGTGCATTACATGATTGACGCGCGTAATTGGCCATGACACCCTAGGACAATGAACACTGCACGCACAATCAAACGGTACGCGAATCGGAAGCTCTACGACACGCGCGACAGCCGCTATGTGACTCTCGATCACATCGCTGCGATGGTGCGTGCGGGAGACGACGTT
>DASXQB010000187.1:0-9854 GCA_036493295.1 Polyangia bacterium
CGAGGCAGGCCGGTGACGGCGGTCTGGATCCTTCGCCGGGCGGTGCTGGAGCTGCGCCGGCAACACTGGCCGCTGGCGGCGCTGGCTGCTGCGTTCGCGCTGGCCACGTTGCTGGGCGCCGGCTATCGCTTGGGCGCGTCGTCGCTACGAATCGATCGCGGCGCTTCTACCCGCGGCGCGGGCCCGCCGGCCCAGGTCATCGCTTATCTGCGCGAAGATCTGGATGGCGGCGCCACGCACCGGCTGCGCGAGGTGCTGACCCGGTTGCCGGGCGTGCAGCAGGTGGCGCTGATCAGCGGGGAAGACGCGCTTGGCAAGCTGCGCCGCGAGCTGGGCGAACGCGGGCGGCTCCTCGAGGGCGCCGACGACGGTCTTTTGCCGGCGTCGCTGGAGGTGTGGCTGTCAGCGGGCGGCGATCCCGTCACCCGCGCCCACCAGCTGGCCTGGCGCCTGGCGCGCCTCGACGGGATCGTCGACGCCGACGTCATCGACGCCCGCGACGAGGAGCGCGTGACAGGCTGGGCGGAGGCGGTCGACAGCGGACGGATCCTGTTGCTGGCGACGGTGGCGATGGGGGCTTCGGTGATTTTGATCGGTGGCGTGCTGGTCGGCCGGCGGCGCCAGCGCGACGAACTGCGCGTGCTGCTGACGCTGGGGTTCACGCGCGCGGCGTTGCTGGCGCCCGTGCTGTTGCTGGCCATCGCGGCGGCCGTGACCGGCTGCGGATTCGGTCTGGCCGTGGCCGGGCTGGCGCGCCGGTTCGGATCGGCCTGGGTGTCTCTGGGCGCCGGGCTGACCGTCGGCGACGGGTTCTTGGCTTTGCTGGCGGCGGTGGTCCTGGGCGCGGTGGCCGGGGTGGTGCGCGGACTGGCGCCGGATGTGATCGATGCCCGGTGAGCGCCGCCGGGCGGCGCCGGTTGTCTTGCTGATGAGCGCCGCGGTTATTTTTTTCGCCGTCGCCGTCGCCGCCGCCGCCGAGCCGCCGGCGGGCGCCGTCGATACACCCGAAAGCGATTCGCCGCCGCGCCTGCGCGACACGCTCGGCATTCGCGAGATGATCTTGGTGAACCAGGTCGGCTTCGCCCGCGGGACCGCCCGCTGGCGCGCCCGCGAGCTTTATCGCTTGCTGCAAAATCCGGTACGCGAAGACGGGCAGCGCCTGGCGCCGAGCGACCGGGCGCGCGCGGTGGTGGCCAGCTTGAACGCGCTCAAGCGCGATCGGCAGGAGCAAGCCGCGCTGGTGCGCGAATTGGATGAGGTGCGGGTCCAGCGTTCGGCCGCCGCCCGTGCAGCGCCTGCGGCGGCTGCTGGTCAGGCGGATCCCGATGCACCCGCAACGCCGTCGTCGTCGTCATCGCTGCCAGCGCCGGCATTCGTGGTGCCTGTCGAAGGTGTGGTGGCTTCGCCGTTCGGTCCGGCGCGCGACGCGGCCAGCGGCGTGTGGCTGTTTCATCCCGGCTTGCGCTGGCGCGGGCGCGAGGGCGAGGCGGTGCGCGCGCCCGAGGCTGGCGTAGTCCAGCGCGTGGCCGACGCCGACGGTGGGCGCGCGGTGGTCATTCGACACGCGGGCAACTGGATCAGCATCGTCGGCGGCCTGCGCGACGTCACCGCCAGCGTCGGACAGTCGGTGACGCGTGGCCAGGTGGTGGGCCACGCCGCCGGCAACCCGGGCGAGCCCGACGGGGTCACGCTGGAGCTCTGGCACCGCCGCGCTGCCGTCGATCCGGCCTCCGTTCTCCGCCGCTGACGCGGGCGGCCTTGAAGACGATTTTGACGACCCCGCCCCGGCGCTCTCGCCTCCGTCGCGCGCATCCCGTAAAATCGACGTTCGCCGTTTTCCCTGGGAGGTCTTCATCCATGCCGGTTCCTTCTTCCCGTCGTCGCGCTTCGCTTGGAAGGTGGGGCACGCGCACGGCGCTGTGCTTTACGCTGGTGGTGGTGTCGTTCCTGGCCGGGCTCATTTTCGCGCGCCCGTCGCTGGCCGGACGGTTCAACCCGTACCAGAAGCTGGGCATCTTCTCGAAGGTGCTGTCGTACATCGAAACCCAGTACGTCGAGGACATCTCGGAGACCGAGCTCATGTACGGGGCGGCGCGCGGGCTGACCGACGTGCTGGATCCGCACTCGCGCTTCATGGACCCGGACGAGTACGACAAGCTGAAGAAAGAGACCGAGGGCAACGAAGAGGTCAACGGCATCGGCATCGACGTCGAGAAGCGCAAGAATCACCTGGTGATCATCGCGCCCATCGAAGGCTCGGCGGCGGCCAAGGCGGGCATTGAACCGGGCGACATCATCAAGCGCGTCGACGGCACGGACGTCGGCTCGTTGGAGTTCGACGACGCGGTGGCGCGCATGCAAGGCCCGCCCGGCAGCGAGGTGGTGCTGGTGATTGACCGCCACGGCCGCGAGCTGACGTTTCGCCTGCACCGCCAGCGCTACGAGCTCAAGCCGGTCGAGGGGCACTTGATCGAAGAGGGCCTCGGCTACATCAAGATTCGCATCTTCGCCTCGAACACCGACGCCATGGTCGGCGAGCTGCTGGAGCAAATGACCGGCAAGGGTCAGGGGCTGCGCGGGCTGATCCTGGACATGCGGCGCAACCCGGGCGGCTTGCTGGATCAGGGGATTCGCGTCGCCGATCGGTTCATCGCCGAGGGCCTGCTGGTCAAGACCGTCGGTAAGGGCGGACGGGTGATGGACGAGGCGCGGGCGCATTCGCGCGGGACGTACCTGGGTTTTCCGATGGTGGTGCTGGTCGACGGGGCGACGGCGTCGGCGGCGGAGATCGTCGCCGGGGCGCTGCAGGACCACAGCCGCGGCGTCATCTTGGGCACCCAGACGTTTGGCAAGGGTTCGGTGCAGACGCTGATCGATCTCGACGGCTGCGGGCCGAAGCCGTGCGGCCTGAAGATCACCATGGCCCGCTACTACACGCCGTCGGGGCGATCGATCCAAGGGCAGGGGATCACGCCGGACGTGGTGGTCGAGGCGACGGCGCCGCAACCGCAGCCTGGCGACGAGGAAATGCCGCGCGAGCGCGATCTGCAAAAACGCCTGCGCAATGAACAGGGCGACAAGGCCGCCGAGACCAAGCGCCTGGATGACTATCAATTGCAGATGTCGCTGGACTACTTGCGCTCGTGGTCGGTCTTCGCCAAGCAGGCGGCGAAAAAGTAAGGGCGGTTGATTTCGACGACGATCTGGGCTCTGCTGACCGCTTCATTGTCGCGCGAGGCCGGGCGACCGCCGCCGCGCCAGGAGGACCGTTGATGAGCGCAGGAATGCCCCCCTCAGGAATGGACGAGTACCAGCGGCTGATGGTGCAGCGAGCGGCGCAGCAGCGCCGCAACCGGTTGTTGGTCGGTGGGGTGGTGGTGCTGGCGGTGGGCGTGGGCGCGTTCCGAATGATTCAGGATCGCAAGGCCAAGGGCCTGGCCCAAGAAAAACTGCAGTTCGGCGAGCGGTTCGTCGACCTGGACAAGAACGAGACCGGGCCGTTCTGGAATTGCATCACCTCCAGCGAGGTCGACGTCGGCATGTTCCAGAGCACCGACCAGATCCAAAAGCGGGTCGAGTCGGCCTACTTCACGCAGCAGAAAACATTTTCCGAACACCTGACGACCGAGTGTGTGCCGAAGATCGAACGGGCGCGCCAGGCGGTGAATGGCCTCGTCAGCACGGCGCCCGCCGAATTCAAAGAGGCGATCGACAAATACGCGGCGTCGTTGCCGCGGTTGCAAACCGGGATCGAGACCTACGCCGAGAAGATCAAGGGCCGCGGGCAAACGAAAGACATCGACCAGCTGATCCAGGACACCGGCAACGCCTTTCACAGCAGCCAGCTGCCGACGCCGGAGGGCCTGGCCTTCGAGAAGTTTCTTTATTGCGCGCTGCCGGGCATCGACAAGATGAACGACGCCCAGGCCATCCTCGAGTTCCTGGCCGACACTTGCTACCACAAGGACGCGGTGGCGTTCATGAACGGCGTGCGCGAAAAGTGCGGGCCGCTGATCAGCAACGTCAACAAGGACGCCAAGGTGACGGCGTCGAAGACGTGGAAGACCACCATGAAGAAATTCTACGAGGAAGACGCCCGCCAGCTGCGCGCCTGGGAGGACTGCGCGCGCAAGTCGCGCAAGGGCAAGAAGGTGCAGGACCTGGAAGACTTCCTGGTGGCCGCCGGTGAGTACGTGGAGGCGCGCATCGGTGTGGTGCAGGCGGTGAAGGAGTCGGCGGCGCAGGCGGCCGGCGGCGCCGCTAGCTCGTCGAGCGGCGGAAAGTAAACGCCTCGGGCAGCAGCGCGCCCAGCGTGTGCGTGACGGCGGCGCTGCCGCGCGGGCCGGCCAGATAGACGGTGGTGTCGGCGCGGCCGCGCTCGGCCAGTACCTGGCGGCAAGCGCCGCAAGGGCTGGCCGGTGGGCGCGCGTCGGTGACCACGGCGACGGCGCGGATGGCGCGCGCGCCGGCGGCCACGGCGGCGGCGACAGCGTTGCGCTCGGCGCAGACGGTCAGGCCGTATGAAGCGTTCTCGACGTTGCAGCCGACGTGAATGCGGCCGCCCTCATCGACGACGGCGGCGCCGACCTGAAACCCGGAGTAGGGCGCGTAGGCGTGGCGGCGCACGGCGCGGGCGGCGCGCAGCAAGGCGGCGGGCACGCGCGGCGGCGGTTGCTTCACGGCGACTTTCGAGCCGGCAGCGTGGCAATGATGCCGGTGACCAGATCGGCCAGCACTTCGCTGCCGGCATTGGCGGCGCGCGTGACGTCCTCGTGGCGCAAGGGCTCGCGCGAGACGCCGGCGGCGTGATTGGCCACCAGCGACAGGCCGAGGATCGCCAGGCCGGCGTGGCGCGCGGTGATCACCTCGTGCACGGTCGACATGCCGACCACCCCGGCGCCCAGCGTGCGCAGCATCCGCACCTCGGCGGGCGTCTCATATGACGGACCGGCCATGCCGGCGTAGACCGCCTCGCGCAGCGGACGGCCCAGGACCGCGGGCGCAGCGGCCGCGGCCAGCGCGCGCAGCGACGGCGTGTATGCGTCGGTCATGTCCACGAAGCGCGGCCCCAGCCGTTCGTCGTTGGGTCCGGTCAGCGGCGAGATCCCGGTGAGGTTGATGTGATCGGCGATGCCGACGATCTCGCCGGGTTGAAACACCGGATCGATCCCGCCCGACGCGTTGGTGACGATCAGCGTGCCCACGCCCAGCGCCGCCGCCACCCGCACGCCGAAGCCGACCTCGCACGCTGAGTACCCTTCGTAGCCGTGAACGCGCCCGCACAGCAGCAGCGTCTTGCGCGCTGCGATCTGCCCGGCCATCAGGCGGCCCGGATGACCAGCCACGGTGGTCTCGGGAAATCCCGGCAGCGCCGCGTAAGGAATTTCTCGCGCGGCGTGCAGCCGGCGGGCCACCCCGCCCAGGCCGCTGCCCAGGACCACGGCCACCTCGGCGCCGAACGCATCGATGTGTTCGGCGGCCGCGCGCGCGGCGGCGGAAACCCGTTCGTGCAGTGTGGCCGCCAACTTCATCTTCTGGCGCTACCGTAGCGCAATCAGCCGAGCCTCTCCAGCACCAGGCGCGTCGGTCGCGGCGGCGTCCCGCTGTCGTCATCGACCGTGATGGCCTGGGCCAACAACGGGCGGGTGGCGTTCCAGCGCGCGTCGTCGCTGTAGTGCACGGTGGCGATGGGCTGGCCGCGCTGGACGGAGGCGCCTTGTTTGATGTGGAAGGTGACACCGACGCCGGGATCGACGCGGTCTTCCTTGCGCGAGCGCCCCGCGCCCAGCAGCGTGGCGGCGCGGCCAATGAGGCCAGCGTCCAGACGAACCAGCCGGCCGGCGCGCGCCGCTCTCCAGAGGTGATGGTGGCGCGCCGTCGGCAGGCGCGTCGGATCGTCGACCACGCGCGGGTCGCCGCCCTGAAGCTGCACGCATCGCCGAAAACGATCGAGGCCCGCGCCCGAGGCGATGGCCGCCTTGATGCGCGTGCCGCCGTCGGCGAGATCGCGCGCGGCTTTGCCTTGCACTAGCATCTCGGCGCCCAGGCGGATGGTCAGCGCGCGCGTGTCGGGCGGGCCGCCGCCGCGCAAGATGTCGATCGCCTCGGCGATCTCGCTGGCGTTGCCCACCTCGCGGCCAAGCGGCTCGTCCATCGCCGTCAGCAAGGCGATCACCGACAGGCCGGCGCGCCGCCCGAGATCGATCAGCGTGCGCGCCAGCAAGCGGGCGTTCGCCCGCGACGGCAAAAACGCGCCGCGCCCGACCTTGACGTCCATGACCAGCGCGTCGGTCCCTTCGGCGATCTTCTTCGACAAGATCGATGAAGCAATGAGCGGGATCGATTCCACCGTGGCGGTGGCGTCGCGCAAGGCATAGAGCAGGCGATCGGCCGGCACCAGCCGTTTGCTTTGCCCAGCCAGCACCAGGCCGGTTGCGCGCAGCACGCGGCGGAACGCGGCCGGCTCGAGGTCGGTGCGCATGCCGGGGATCGCTTCCAGCTTGTCCAGGGTGCCGCCGGTGTGGCCCAGGGCGCGGCCCGCCATCATCGGCACCGGTACGCCGCAGGCGGCGACCAGCGGCGCCAGGCAGATTGAAATCTTGTCGCCCACGCCGCCGGTTGAATGCTTGTCCACCTTGCGCCCGGGAACGTCGTCGAGGCGCAGGCGATCGCCGGAGGCGATCATGGCGTCCATCCAGGTGGCGAGTTCGCGTGACGAGAGGCCGCGCCAGACGATGGCCATCAGCAGCGCGGCGATCTGATAGTCGGGGATGGCACCGGCGACGGCGCCCGCGATTATCGCGCGCAGGGCATCGTCGGACAGCTCGCCGCCGTCGCGTTTGTGGGCGATCCAGCCGGGGACCGGCAGCGGCGCTTTTTTCGATCGCGCGCTCACGGCAGGATCTGCGCGGCGAAGCTTTGCCCGCGGCGGAGTGCCGGCAACCCGAGGCCGTCGGCGATGGTTTGTCCGAGGTCGCAGAAGGAAGCGCGCGCGCCCAGGTTCACCGCGCGCACGCCGGGGCCGAAGGCGAGCAGAGGGACTCGCTCGCGGGTGTGGTCGGTGCCGGGCGTGGTGGGATCGTTGCCGTGGTCGGCTGTAATGAAGACGACGTCGCCCGGTTGCAGGCGCGCGCGCAACAGCGGCAGCCAGTCGTCGAACTGGCACAGCGCCGCCGCGAAACCGGGACAGTCGTTGCGGTGGCCATACAGCATGTCGAAGTCGACCAGGTTCACGAACAGCAACCCGCCGGCGAGGCGCGACAGCGCGTCCAGCGTCAGCGCCAGGCCGTCCCCGTTGCCTTCGCTGTGGATCGCGCGGGTGATGCCGCGTCCGCCGAAGATGTCGCTGATCTTGCCGATTCCGACGACATCCAGCCCTGCGCCGGCGACGGCGTCGCACAGGGTCGTCTCGGGCGGCGCCAGCGCGTAGTCGCGACGGTTGTAGGTGCGCGAGAATTTTCCTGGGACGCCGACGAAAGGCCGGGCGATCACCCGGCCGATGCGATAGCCGTCGGCGATGGCGCGAGCCTTTTCGCAGATTGCGTACAGCTCGGGCAGGGGGACCACGCTTTCGTGCGCGGCGAGCTGCAGAACGGAATCCGCCGAGGTGTAAAGGATCAGCTTGCCGGTGGCGACGTGCTCGGCCCCTAGCTCTTCGATGATCGCAGTGCCCGACGCCGTCTTGTTGCCCAGCAATCCGCGCCCGCTGGCCGCCACCAGCGCGTCGGTGATCGCCGCCGGGAACCCGCCCGGAAACGTCGGCATCGCCTGCGCCGTCACCACCCCCGCCATCTCCCAGTGCCCGGTGATGGTGTCCTTGCCCGCCGACGCTTCGTTCATCACGCCGTAGGCGCCGGTCGCGGCGATCGCGGGCACGCCGTCGATCGCCGTCGTGTGCCCAAGGCCCAGCGCCGCCAGGTTCGGGAGCGAAAGGCCACCTAGGCGCCGCGCGAGGTTGCCGAGCGTGTCGGCCGCCGCGTCGCCGTACGCCGCGGCGTCGTCGGCGTGGCCACAGCCGACACCGTCGGCTACCAGGATGATCGCGCGTTGGATGGAGGGAGGCGCCACGGTTCTAGTTTGCCTGAAAATGCGACGCCGCGGCTCTGGCGCGCCCTCACCCGACGCCTACGGCGTCGGCCTCTCCCAGAGGGAGAGGCATCGGATCGGATTCGGGGCTCTCGTCGCGTGGGGTGGGCCCTCAGTATTCGGGCTCGTCGGCGTAGTTTTCGAACTTGGTGTACTCCTTGATGAAGGTCAGCTTGACGGCGCCGGTGGCGCCGTTGCGGTGCTTGCCGATGATGATCTCGGCGGTCGCCGTCGGGCCGGACTCGGGCGCGTCGGACTGCATGTCCTCGCGGTGGATGAACATGATCAAGTCGGCGTCCTGTTCGATGGCGCCCGATTCGCGCAGGTCCGATAGCTTGGGTTTGCCCTCGCGTTTTTCCACTTCGCGGTTCAGCTGCGAGACGGCGATGATCGGGATCTTCAGATCCTTGGCCAGCGCCTTCAAGCCGCGCGAGATCTCGGCGATCTCTTGCTGGCGGTTCTCGTCACGCCTTCCTGTTGATCCGCGCGCCAGCTGCAAATAGTCGACGACAATCAGACCCAGCGGCGGCTGCGGTGGCCGCCCGTCGACGGGATCGGCGGCCGGGAAATATTTGGGGTCGCTGCGGAAACGCCGCGCCTTGGCCCGGATCTCCATGATGGAGATGGCCGACGAATCGTCGATCAGGATCGGCGCTTCGGCCAGGCGGCCGCTGGCGGGGTGGATCTTGTTTTTCCAGTCGGAGTATTCGAGAAAACCGCGCTTGATGCGCGACGAATCGATACGCGCCTCACCGGCCAGCATGCGCTCCATCAGTTCGTACTTGGACATTTCCAGCGAGAAGATCAGCACCGGGATCTTCTTCATCGCCGCATTGACGGCGACGTTGACCGCCCACGACGTCTTGCCGCCGCCGGGGCGGGCGGCGACGATGATCAGGTTTTCGCGCTGCAACCCGGCGGTCAGATCGTCGAGCTTGGTGAAACCGGTGGGGACGCCTGTCACAGCCTTTCTTTCGGCCGCCCGCACCTCAATGTTGTGCAGGACCTCTTCCATCATCTCGCTGGCAGCCGAGTAGCTCTCGCGGCGGTTCTGCTGCGCGACCTTGAAGACCTTGGTCTCGGCCTCATCCAGGAACAGTTCGAAGTCGCCGAAGTCGGCGTAGGCGCTGGACTGGATCTCCGCGCAAGCGGCGATCAGCCGGCGCAAGGTGGCCTTTTCTTTCACCAGTCGGGCGTAGTGCGGGATGTTCTCGGCGGTGGGGACGGCGTTGGCCAGGGTCAGGAGATACGTCTCGCCGCCTTCCAGGCGTGGCAGCATCCCGCGCGTCTTCAGCTCGTCGGCGACGGCGATGACGTCCAGCGGATGCCGGCGACGGTCCAGCTCCAGCATCGCCTCGAAGATCTCGCGGTGGGCGGGCAGGAAGAAATCGTCGACCTGCAACGTCGTGGCGACGTCGTCGAAAGCCGTCGGCTTGACCAGCACGCCGCCCAGCACCGATTTCTCGGCGTCCAGGTTGTGCGGCGGTGTCCGTGCTGACGGCGCGATCGATGAGCTGGCAAGCTCGAGCATGGCGAACCCGAAAGCTTAAACGACGGGTTCGCGCTTTACTCCCTTGTTTCGCCGAACGCTTGGTGGCGCTGGGAAAATACTTGTCCCCCGTGTACCAACAGACTTATCCACAGCCGCGCGCGCCGGTGTCGCAGCTGTATGTAGGCGCTGAAAACAAAAGGGCGACCAGTGTTGGCTGGTCGCCCTTCTCGTTGCTGCTTTCGTGAGGCGCGGCGTGACCGCGTCAGAGCGTCTTACG
>DASXQB010000188.1:0-28041 GCA_036493295.1 Polyangia bacterium
GCCCGGCAGCGGCAGCGCGGGCGCAGGGCCGTGCCTGTCCGATCCCCAGGACGGCACGCTGTTTCCCGGCAACTGGCTGCGCCCGCGGTTCGTCTTCACCGGCGGCATCGGTCAGAACCTGTTCGAGCTGCGCCTGCACAGCGACAGCGAAAAGAACGACCTGGTCGTTTACACCACCACGTCGCCCTGGACCATGCCCAAGGACATGTGGACCGCCCTTGGCCACAACGTGATCAACAAACCGATCACGGTCACCGTGCGCAGCCTGGCCACGGCCGGAGCGAACAAGACGGTGACCATCAGCGCGCCGTCGACGTTCAGCATCGCCCCGGTCGGCGTCAACGGGTCGATCGTCTACTGGACCACCAGCATGACGTCGGCGCTGAAGGGCTTCAAGGTCGGCGACGAGACCGTCACAACCGTGATGACGCCGGCGATGGTGGACCCGACGGTCCAGTGCATCGGCTGCCACGTTTCCACGCCGGACGGCGCCTTCATCGGCATGGCGGTGAACAAGGCGCCCGACCACGCCGACCCGGCCAGCCTGGCCATCCGTTCGGGAACCACCGGGCAGGAGCCGGCGTTCCTCAGCGCGTCGGCGCGGTCGCTGCTGTCGCGGCCGGTGCAGCAGGTGGCGGCGTTCTCGCGCGGGCACTGGGCCATGGGCGATCACGTCGCGCTGTCGATGTACCAGGACAGCAACATCATCTGGACCGATCTGGAAGCGACGTCGATGACCCAGGACACCGCCTGGGGAATCATCACCCGCACCGGCGACACCGGCACGCCCGTGTCGCCAACCTGGAGCCACGACGGCATGACGGTGGCGTACACCTCGGTCAAGAACGGCACGACCGACACCGGGCTGCGCGTGCTGTCAGGCCTGGGATCGCTGTACACGGTGCCCTACGGCGATCGCAAGGGCGGCACCGCGACGGTGCTGAAGGGCGGCGACGATCCGAATTTCCACGCCTACTATGCGGCGTTCTCGCCCGACGATCACTTCGTGGCGTTCACCCGCGCCCCCAGCAGCGGCATCAGCTATGACATCCCGGAGGCCGAGGTGTTCTTGGTGCCGCGCGAAGGCGCCGCCACGCCGACGCGCCTGGCGGCCAACGATCCACCCAAGTGCTTGAACCGCGCCAGCCCCGGCGTCACCAACAGCTGGCCCAAATGGGCACCCACCGTCGAGCTGACCGGCGGCACGGCATATTACTGGCTGACGTTTTCGTCGCGGCGCCTGAACGGCAGTCCGCAGATCTTCATCACCGCCGTCACCGTCACCGAGACCGGCCTGATGAACACCTACCCGGCGCTTTACGTGTGGAACCAGCCGGCGACGTAATCGAACCATACGCCGGCCTGGGACGTCTTCCAGATCGCCATACCCTAGGCGCGGTCAGTCAGCGTTTGCGACGCTGCAGGGCCGCGCGCCTCGCTTGGGCTCGATCGACGCCGGCTTGACTGGCGACCGGCGGCGGGCCGGGCATGGGATCGGTCGCCGCCGACGCGCCCGACGTGGCGCCCAGGTGCGCGGCCAGCGCGCTGATGGTGGGAAAGCGAAACAGATCCAGCAGCGACACCGTCCGTCCCAGCGCCGCGCCCAGCATTCCGCTGGCCCGCACCACCAGCAGCGAGTTCGCTCCCAGGTCGAAAAAGTTGTCGCGCGTCCCGACCTCCTCCATGCCCAGCAGCTGCTGCCAGCAGCGGGCGATCAGGCGTTCCAGTTCGTTGGCGGGCGGCGTGGCGGGCGTGGCGGTGGGCGGGCGGTGCGTGCGTTCGGGCGCGGGCAGGGCCTTGCGATCGATCTTGCCGTTCGGGGTCAGCGGCAACCGCGGCAGCACGACGAACGCCGCCGGCACCATGTAGTCGGGCAGGCGATCGGCAAGCTGCGCGCGCAGCGTGGCGCAGAGGTCGTCGCCCGACGCGGTCCCGGCGGCGCGCGCGGCGGCACCTGGGCGGCGGACCAGCTCGTCGACGGTCGGTTTCGCGGTTGGTCGCGCGCCGGCCGCAGCGCTCGGGAAACCCTGGGCGGCACCGGCGGCCGCCCCGCGCGGGCGAAACGTGGCGTCGAAGGCGTCCAGCTTTCCCGAGGCGGCGAAGGTGATGGCGACGTCGAAGTCCGAGGACAGCGACCACAGCGCTTCGGGATCAAGGCCGCGCGCCTCGGCGGACGCCGGCGCGCGCAGGTCAGCGGCGGTGAGGATGGCGGGGCCGCTTGCGGTGTCGACCAGGCGGCGTTCGGCTTGGACGCTGTCGGTGATGCGTGCGTTGGGCAGATCGACGAAGGTGATCCCGGCCGGCGGGGCGCTCACCAGCGCCGCGCGCACCGCCGCCAGCGTGGCGCCGACTCCTAGCGCTTGCACCGCCGGCGGTGATGCCGCCGCCACCGGTGGCGTGCGCGTGCCCAGCACGATGTCGTAGCGAAAGCGGTTCATCTCGTTGCCAGCGCGCCCGCGCTTGAGCGACAACGCCGCCGACTTGATCGCGGGCAGTCGCGCGCCCAGGACCTCCGCCGAGAAGAAGCGCGGGTCGATGGCCAGCTCCGCGTCTTGCAGGCGGCGGCGATCGATGCGCCGCCGCAGCTCGTCGGCGGTGGCGTCGTCGGCGGCGCGGCCAAGCTCGATCCAGGCGTGCTGCGCCGGCAAAAGGCCCAGGTGGCGCACGTCGCCGACGAAGATCGATCCGCCTGGGCAGAGCGCGCGGGTGGCTTGTTCCAGCACGCGCAGCAGGTACGCCGCGTCCGGGAAATACTGCACCACCGAGTTGATGACCACGGCGTCGAAGTGTCCGCCGGGCAGCGACGACAGGTCGGCGGCCTCGGCTTGCTTCAAGGTCACGTGCGCCAGCCCCCGCTGCTGCACCTTGCGCTGCAACCGCCCCAGGACGGTCGATGAAAAATCCACGCCCACGTATTCGTCGCAGCCGGGCCCGAGGCGCAGCAGCAGCAAGCCGGCGCCGCAACCGAGCTCCAGAATGCGCCGCGGTTTCAGGGCGGCGATGCCGGCCACGGTGTGCCCGACCCATTCGCGCATCTCCTCGGCGGGGATGGGCGCGCCGGTCACGCTGCTGGTCCACCCGGTGAAATCATCGTCGGGCGAGCCCCCGCCGGTGGCGTCGGCGGCTCCGTCCGCGACCTGGCCGTAGGTCTCGTCCCAGATGGCACGCCAGCGCTGGACGTCGGCGCCGTCGTCGGTGGCGCGGGCGCCCGGCGCGGCGGCGGGCGCTTCGTCGCGCGGCACGACGTATGCGCACAGCCGCTTGTCGCCCGGAAGATCTTCGCGTGCCACCACCACCACCTCGCGCACGGCCGGGTGGGCGCCGATGGCAGTCTCGATTTCGCCCAGCTCGATGCGGTAGCCGCGGATCTTCACCTGGTGGTCGATGCGGCCGAGAAAGTCGATGCTGCCGTCGGCGCGATAGCGGGCCAGATCGCCGGTGCGGTACAGGCGTGCGCCGGCGTCAGCGCCGGGAAAGGGATCGGCGACGAAGCGCTCGCGCGTCAGCTCAGCGAGGCCGAGATACCCGCGCACCACGCCGTGGCCGCCGATCAGCAGCTCGCCGGCCACGCCCACCGGGCACGGCTGCATCTGGCCGTCGACGATGAAGATGCGGGTGTTGGCGATGGGGCGCCCGACGGTGATGCGGGCGCCGTCGCGCGGGACCAGCGCCGTCGTCGACCAGACGGTGGTCTCGGTGGGACCGTACATGTTCAAGATCTGTCCCCGCACCAAGCCGCCCAGACGGTGCGCCAGCGCCGATGACAGCGCCTCGCCGCCGAGGAGCAGCTTGTCCAGGTGTCCCAGCGCATCGGCGGTGGCCGGATCGTCGAGCAGCACCTGCGCCAGCGACGGCGTGCACTGTAGGTGAGTGACGCCGTGCCGGCGGATCAGCGCCGCCACCGACGGATCGTCGTCGTCGGAATCGGCACCGTCGCCAGCGCCGAGCACCGTCGGCGTCGCTGGTGGTTGATTGGCCCGCGCCCGCACCTGATCGAGAAAGCGCAGGCTGTCCAGCACCACGTCGGCGTCCACGCCAAAGTCGATCAGGCAGGCGATCTCGTCGACGCCGACCGCGCGCAGCTTGTCCACCATCTGCAGGCAGCGCTCGGGTGTACCGAACAGGCCGCTCGATTCGAAGTAGCGGTCGAAGGCGTGGGCCATCAACGCTTCGTTTTCCTCGGTGGTCAGCTCGCGGAGCGGCGCACCCTCGGCGGCGCCGTGGTTGGCGCCACCCGGCTGGGCGAAAGCCGGGAACTGCCAGCGGGTCTGCTTGATCAGATCCGTCGACGTGGCCAGATACGCCAGGAACGGCCCGCGCACCCGCGCCCGCACCTCGGCCAGGTCGGCGCCGACGAAGGTGTGCAACATCAAGCTGACGGTTCCTTGTCCCGGCCGCTGCGCGCGCGCGGTTCGGTACACCGCCAGCTTTTGCCGCAGGTCCTCCAGCGACTGACCGAGCATGTTGGTCAGCACGTTGGCCCCCATCTCGCCGGCGGCGCGGAAAGTGTCCGGGCTGCCCGCCGCCGTCAGCCAAACCGGCGGATCGGTTTGCAGCGGCGGTGGCAAGATGCGGACGGTGATGGCGCTGCCGTTGCCGCTGCGGGCGGGGATCGATTCGCCCCGCCACAAGGCCCGGATGGTTTCCAGACTGCGCAGCATCACGGCCTTGCGATCGGCGTAGCGATCGGGCGCCAGCGCGAAGTCGTTGGCGTGCCAGCCCGACGCGAACGACAACCCGACTCGCCCGCCCGAGAGGTTGTCGACCACCGACCATTCCTCGGCGACGCGAATCGGATCGTGCAGCGGCAACACCACGCTGCCGGCGCGCAGCTGGATGCGTTTGGTGATGGTGGCCAGCGCGGCGCTGGTGACCGCCGGGTTGGGATAAAGGCCGCCGAAGGCGTGAAAGTGCCGCTCGGGCGTCCACACCGCGGCGAAGCCGTGAGCGTCGGCGAAGCGCGCGCCTTCCAGCAACAATCGATAGCGATCGCGCGCCGGCCCGCCGGCGTCGGCGGCGAAATAAAACAGGCTGAAGTCCATCTTGCGCGCCGGCGCGCTGGCAGCGACGGTCGGGGAAACTTCGGGTTGTGCGGAGGCGCGGGTCAGCGCCGCCCGATCGCGTTCCGGCGCGATCACCACCTGGAAACCGCGAGCCAGCGTCCACAAGAGCTCCAGCACCGAGATGTCGAACGACAGGCTGGTCACCGCCAGCCAGACGCCGGGCCCGGCGGCCGGGTCAAGCACGGCGTCCATCCCGGTGAAAAAATTGATGACGTTGCGGTGCTCGATCATCACGCCCTTGGGGCGGCCGGTGGAGCCCGATGTAAAAATAACGTAAGCCAGGTTCTCGGGACGGGCGGTGGCCGCGGGCAGCGCCGGGCCGGGCTCGCCGCCGCTGGGCGGATCATCCAAGGCAATGATCGTCGTGGTAGTGGCGTGCGCCGGCAGCCGGGCGGTCAGCCGCGCTTGCGTCACCACCACCCGGGCGGCGCTGTCCTCCAGCATCATCGCCAGGCGTTCGTCGGGATAGCTGGGATCCAGCGGCACGTAGGCACCGCCGGCTTTCAAGATCGCCAGCAACGCCACCGCCAGATCCAGCGAGCGTTCCACGAAGATGCCGGCCAGGACATCCGGCCCGAGGCCCAGCGCACGCAACCTGCGGGCGAGATGGTCGGCGCGGCGATCGAGCTCGGCGTAGGTCAGCGAGCGACCGCCGAACACCACCGCGACCGCGTCAGGGGTGCGCGCTGCCTGCTCGGCGATGACGTCGTGGACACAGCGATCGGCGGGATAGGGCGCTTGCGTGGCATTCCAGTCGACCAGCAGGCGCCGGCGATCGTCGGCGCTGAGCAAGGGGTGTTCGCTGATCGGACGCGCCCGATCGGCCAGCGCGGCGGTCAGCAACGAAGCGAGCTGCCGGCCGAGGCCTGGGATCAACGTGGCGTCGACGACGTCAGGCGCAAAAACCCACTCGACGGCTTCGGGAACGCCGGGGTCGATCACCAGCGCCAGCTCGAACGCGGGGAGAGCGGCCGTCGGATCGCTGGCGGCGCTGGCATCGTCGCGTACGACCACGGCCACCGGTAACGCCCGCTGCTCGGCGGCGATGGCGCGCAAGGCCGGCTGGCGCTGGTGCAAGTCGGCCGTGTACGGGAGTCGGGCGCGGATAGCCGCGCGCTCGGCGCGCACGGTCGCCAGCCAGGCATCGAACGAAGCATCGGCCGTCGCCGTCAGGCGCAGCGGTACGGCGGGCGCGAACAGCCGCCCGACGGTGGCGTCGCCGTCGAGCAGGCGCCCGAGTTCAGCATCGCGGTAAGCGACGTCGAAAGGACCTTCCTGGCCCAGGCGCAACAGCAGGGCTCCCGCCGCGGCGATGATCAGCTCGACGCGATCGTCGGCGCCGCCGCTCGCCGTCACGACGACCGGCGGCAGCGCCGTGCGCAGGCGCGCGCGTTCACCCGACGGGACAGCGGGCGCGTCGGGGCTGGTCGCGCGCACGCTGGCGGGAACGTTGGCGGCGTGCACGGTCGTCAGGCGTTTGGTCCAGAACGATTCGTGGCGGGCGGCTGCCGCGTCGAGCTCGCTCAAGCGCTGGGCGGCAGTCGCCTCCAGCAGCGGCAGCACATCGCCTTCGCGCACGCCCAGGGACGCGGCCAGCGCGCGCGGGGTCATCGGCTGTCCGTCCAGCGTCGCCGCCGCCTGGATCGCGATCGGGCCGGTCGCCGTTCCGACGACGAACGCGTCGTCGGCGACGCGACCCACCACGCCGGGAGACAGCCCAGCACCTGCCTTGTTCGCCGCGGCCAGCGCCGTCACCACCGCCGCGCCGGCGCGCGAAATGATCTTCGGCAGACCCAGCGGGTTCGCCTCCGATCCGAACGAAAGCGCCCGCACCAGCGCGTCCAGTTCGGCCGCTGGACGATCCCAGGCCAGCACCGCCGCCGCCGCCGGCCGCCGCTGGCGCGGAAAATAACTGCGCCCCGCCGCGTCCTGCGGGCGCGGCGACAGGCGCCCCGTCGCCAGATCGCCCAGCAAGGCTTGGAACGACGCCAGCGCGGCGTCGTGGCATTTGGCGTTCAGGCTCAGCGCGGTCTCGTCGGCGGCGATGGCGAAAGGTTGCTGCGCGAGAATGTCGCCGCCGTCGACCCGCTCGGTCATCTCATGCCAGGTAACGCCGTGGCTGTGTTCGCCGGCCATGATCGCCCACGACGTCACGTGAAAGCCGGCGTAACGGGGCAGGGGACTGTCGTGATAGTTGATGGCCGCGCGCCGGGCCAGGCGCAGGATCTCCGTCGGCGTGACGCGCGGGTTGACGATGCTGAAAAGATAGTCGAACGGCCGATCGCGCAGCGCCGGCACCAGCGCGGTGTCGGGCGCCAGACAATCGATGGCGGCTTCTTTCGCCCAGCGGGCCACGGCGTCGTTGCCGGTGACCACGGCGGCGACGATGTGGCCGCGCGCGCGCCAGGCGTCGGCGCACGCCACCAGCAGGCCGCCTTCGCTGATGAACAGACCTCGCAACGGTGTCGCGTCGATCATGTGGTCTCCGGTTTCTTTTCCGCGGGCGGGGCCGCCGCGTCGTCGGCCGGGCGTGCCACCGCCGCGCCTTCGACCGCCGAACGCTTGGTTCGGTAGGCGTCGCGCGAGACGGCGCGCAACGGCGCTGTCTTTGTTGTCTTGGTCGGCGCGGCAGCCGCTTCGTTGGCGCGTTTCAGATCGGCGGCCAGCTCGGCGATGGTCAGCTTGGAAAACAGCGTGGACAGCGGCAGATCCAGACCGGCGGCCTTGCGCACGCGGGTGGCCGCCTGGGTCAGCAGCAGCGAGTGACCGCCCAGCTCGAAGAAGTTGTCGTGGATGCCGATGCGCTGGATGCCCAGGATCGGCTGCCACACGCCGGCGACCAGCCGTTGCCAGTCGTCAGACGGTTCGACGTACGCCGACGCCAGCGCGGGGCGATCGGAGACCGCGTCCGCTGCCGTGGTCGCGTCGCCGGCGGCGGCGGCGCGGCCGGTGTCAGCGCTCGCCTGCGCGACAATCGCCGCCTGCCAGCGAGCGAGATCCAGTGACGACACCACCACCTGCGAGCCGGGGCGCGCGGCCAGCACGCGGGTCAGCGCTTCGATGCCTTCGGGTGGGGTCATGCCTTCGCGCAGCGCCACCTCGCGTAGGCCGGCCGCGCCCTGCGACGGATGCGTGGCGCTGGCGACGGCGCGGCTGCCGGCGAAGCTGCCGATCCTGGCGGCGACGCGCTTCATGACGAAGTCGGTGATCATCACCAGCGGCGCGCCGGCCGCATCGACGATGGCCACGTCAAAAGTGGCGGTGTCGGACGAAACCCCGGCGGCGGCCGGTTTGAAGCGGACGTGGCTGTGCACCCGCGCCCCCAGCGGACGGTGCACCGTCACGCCGCCGTACGAAAACGGCACGTAGAAATCGCGGTGGCGGTCGAAGCCCGGGATCAGCGACTGGGCCGCGCCGGTGGCCATGTCCAGCAGCGCCGGGTGCAGCGCCACGTGGTCCAGATCGCCGGCGAAGGCGTCGGCCAGTTGCAAATCCAGCAGTGCCTCACCGGCGCCGATGGCTATGCGGGCGATGTTCGCCCAGCGCGGGCCGAAGCGCATGAAGTCCTGCACGAGAAATCCGTCTTGCACCGGTTGCTGGTCGCCGCAGCGGGCGCGCACAGCGGCGAGGTCCAGCGCCGCGCGCGCAGACGCGCTGCCACCGCTGGCGCCGCCGATGCGGCCGATGACGTGGGTCTGCTCGGGCTCACCGGCGGTGCGGCGGCTGGCGATGGTCAGGGCGCCGTCGCGACGGTCGACGGTGACAGTCAGTCGGCGGCCTTCGCCGGCAGCAGCGACGAATGGCGCGACGAAAACCAGATCGCGCAACACCGTCGGACCGGGGCTGGTGGTCTTCGCGGCGCGCGCGGTGGCGGCGCGGGCCAGCTCGACGAAGCCGGTGCCGGGCATCACCGCGTGGTCACCGTCGCGTACGACGTGCTCGCGCAGCACCCACTGGCGATCGCGGTGAAAGGTCCCGGCCAGGATCAACCGGGCGTCGCTGTCTTCGATCAGCTCGGGCAGCCACGGGCCGATCGTCGGACCGTCGCCAACCGTCGCGCGCGCGCCGTCGCCCAGGCCGGACAGCCGCGCGGCCATGCCGATGTCGCGCCAGGCGCTGAAGTTGACCGCCACCGTGTAACCGGCGGTGGTGGCGTTGCGCTGGACCGCGAAGGCGTCAAGAAACGCGTTGGCCGCGGCGTAATCGATCTGTCCTTCGAACCCCATGAACGCGCTCACCGACGAGAACAGCACCAGCAGCGCCGGCGGATCGTCCACCAGCGCCGCGTGCAAGGCCTGCGCGCCGCGCACCTTGGTGGCGATGACGGCGTCTTCGTCGGCGCCTTGTTCCTTCAATTGCAAAAGCCCGTCGTCGATGGTGCCCGCGGCGTGGAAGACGCCGTCGATGCGGCCAAAACGCGCCCGCGCCTTCACCACCACCGCGCGCAAGGCGTCGGCGTCGCGCACATCCGCTTGGGTGGTGAGGATCTCCACGCCCGCTGTCCGCTGCAATTCTTCCAGGCGTTGCGCGACCGGCGCGGAGACCGCCGAGCGGCCTACCAGCACCAGCTTCGCGGCAGCGGCGCGCGCCAACCACGCCGCCGTTTCCAGCCCCACGCCGCCCAGGCCGCCAGTGACGACGTACGTTCCGCCGCGGCGAATCGCTGCCGGCAAAGTGGCGCTTGGCGGTTCGAGGCGCGCGCGTTCGAACGTGCGGACGAACCGTTGCGTTCCGCGGTGGGCGACCACACGCTCGGCGTCGCGATCGGTGCGGCGCAGATCGTCCAGTTCGGCCAACAGGCGATCGATGGCGGCTTCGCGTTGCCAGGTGCCGGCGCCGCCGGCGTCGCCGTCAGCGGCGAACGCGGGCGGCAGATCGACGCTGCGGGTACGCAGATGAGGAAGCTCGCGTGGGGCCACCAGACACGGCCCCAGCAACAGCGCTTTTTCAGCGGCCGGCGTGGTCTCGCCGGCGATGTCATGCAGGCGCGACGAAATCACCGCCAGCGCGGTCGGGGCCTCTTCGCCGGCCAGTGTCTGGGTCAGCCACAACAGACTGTCGTAACTTTCCGCCGCCGTGGTTTCGCCGACGGTCAAGAGGTGCACGATGGTCCGCGGCAGCGTCCCGCGCCGTCGCAGCGCTTGCCACAGACGATCGCTGTCGGCGCGCGAACCGGGAGCGATGGTGAAATCACCGTCGGCGGTTTCGGCGAACCCGGCGCCCGCTTGCACGATCACCACCGACTCTGCGCGCGCGGTCAGCTTCTTCGCCAGCGCCGCGCCGACGCCACGGTCGTCGGCGAACAACAGCCAGCTTGGTTCGATGGCGGTCGTGCTGGTGGTCGCCGGCGCCGCCGGCAGCGCTTGCGATCGCCAGATCGGGCGCGAAAACCAATCGCCGATGTCGGCCAGCTTGCCGAGCGGCCCGCGAGATTGCTGGTCAGCAGCGACGGCCGCGGCCGCGGCGCCGCGCGGGATCCAGTGCCGGCTGCGTTGAAACGGATAGCCGGGCAGCGCCACTTTGCGCCGCCGCTCGCCGGCGAAGAACGCCGGCCACTTCAGCTCGCCGCCCGCCAGCCACAGACGTCCCAGCGCGGCCAGCAGGAACGCGTCGGCGGGCTCGGGCTCCGTCGGGTGAGGCAGCGTGGGGATGGCTTCGGGCGGGGGCGTGATGCCTTGCTGGCGAGCCAAGCTGGACAGCGTGCGGCCCGGGCCCACCTCGATCAGCAGGGTGGCGCCGTTGCCGGCGCCACCGCCGTCACGCAACAACGTCGACAGTCCCTCGGCAAACCGCACCGGCTGCCGCAGGTGATTGACCCAATAGCCCGGATCGACAGCGTCGCCGGCGGTGATCCACTGGCCGGTCAGATTCGAGATGTACCGTCGCTGCGGCGGGCGCAAGGTGATCGATCGACAGAAGGCTTCGAACGCCGGCAGAATCGGCGCCAGCATCGACGAATGCGCGGGCACGGCGATGTGGATGCGGGTGCAGTCAACGCCACGCTCGCCCAGATTCGTTTCCAGCGCGCTGATCGCCTCGCTGGCGCCCGAGGCCACGCACAGCGACGGGCCGTTGACCGCGGCGATGGACAGTCCGCGCGTCGCCGGCGCGCTGTCGATGGTGGCGCGCACCTCCGCCTCAGGCAGCGGCACGCTGAGCATCGAACCTGGCGGCAACGTCTCGAACAGTTGCCCGCGCAGCGTGACCATGCCCAGGCCGTCGGCGAAGCTGACCACGCCGGCCAGACACGCCGCCACGTACTCGCCCATGCTGTGGCCGATCAGCGCCGCCGGTTCGATCCCGCGCGCCAGCAGCAGCGACGCCAGCGCGTACTCGGTGGCGAACAGCGCCGGCAGGGCCGCCGACGGCGCTTCCAGACGTTTGCTGGCGGCGGCTTGTTCAGCGAGCGGCGGAAACAGGAGCGTGCGCAGATCGAGTCCCAGCTTGGGTTGGGTCAGCGCCGCCGCTTCGTCGATGATGCGGCGATAGTCGGGCTCGCTGTGGTACAGCGCCTGGCCCATGCCGGCGTATTGCGCCCCGCCGCCGGGAAACATCAGGGCCACCGTCGGGTTTTGCTTTGGTCGGGTGCGGGTGAGAAGACGCGCTGGTGCGTCCTGCAGGGCGGTCGCGGCATCGGCGGCGTCGCGCGCGACCAGGATGCGGCGGTGGCTGAAGGCCTGCCGTCCCTCCGCCAGCGTGTACGCCACGTCGCCGAGATCGACAAAGCCAGCACCGTCGCCCGGCGAGCGCAGCGCCGCCGCCAGGTTCGCCGTCGCTGTCTGCAATGCGGCGTCCGACTTCGCCGACAGCGGCAGCAGCCGCCACGGGCGCGACGCGACGTCGGCTTTTTCCACCGCGGATGGTTGCGGTGCTTCTTCGATGATGACGTGGGCGTTGGTTCCACCCGCGCCCAGCGCGGTGATGCCGGCGATCCGCTGTTCAGCCGCCCACGGCCGCGCCTGCGTCGGCACGTAGAACGGCCCGTGCACCAGATCGATCTCCGGGTTGGCGCGCGCGAAATTGATCGTCGGGGGAATCACCCGCGCCTGCAGCGCCATCACCATCTTGATCAGCGCGGCCATCCCCGCCGCCTCGCCCAGGTGGCCGACGTTCGCCTTCACCGACCCAAGCGCGCACCCCGCCCGCCGCGCCGCCGACCCAACAAAGGCCTGCGCCAGCGCCTTCACCTCGATCGGATCGCCGATGGCCGTGCCGGTGCCGTGCGCTTCGACGTACGAGATCGTTCCGGCGTCCAGGCCGGCGATGGCCAACGCTTCGGCGATGACCTCAGTTTGTCCGTCGACGCTGGGGGCAAGAAAGCCGACCTTCTGGGTGCCGTCGTTGTTGATGGCCGATCCGCGCAGCACCGCCAGCACGCGATCGCCGGCCGCCAGCGCGTCGTCCAGGCGGCGCAGCACCACGCACCCCACGCCGCTGCCGAACAGCGTGCCGCGCGAATCGGCGTCGAAGGGGCGGCAGTGGCCGTCGGGCGACAGGATCTCGCCCTCCTTGAACAAGTATCCACGGTCCTGCGGCAGCACCACCGTGGACGCGCCGGCCAGGGCCAGGTCGCATTCGCCTCCCAGCACGCTTTGCGCCGCCATGTGCACCGCCACCAGCGACGACGAGCAGGCGGTCTGCACGTTCATGCTGGGCCCGCGCAGATCGAATTCGTACGAGGCGCGGGTGGCCAAGAAGTTCATGTCGTTGCCGGTGTGGCGCAGCAGCCATTCACCGACGGTGTCCATCAGGTCGCGGTTGGTGACCAGGTGGTGCATCAGGTAGCTGGGCATTCCGCAGCTGGCGAAGACGCCGACGCTGCCGGTGAAACGCGCCGGATCGCAGCCGGCGTCTTCGAAGGCGTGCCAGGCGGTTTCTAGAAAGATGCGGTGCTGCGGATCGGTGATGGCCGCCTCGCGCGGGCTCCAGCCGAAAAAGCCGGCGTCGAAGGTCTCGACGTCGTTCAAAAACGGCGCCGCCGGGACGTACGCAGGATCGGCCAGGAGTTCGGCGCTCTCGCCGGCGGCCAGCAGTTCGTCGCGGGAAAAGCGGCGGATGGACTCCGCGCCATCGCGGACGTTGCGCCAGAACGCCGCCACGTCAGGCGCGCCCGGAAATCTTCCGGCCATGCCGATGATGGCCACGCGCGGCCCGTCGTCGTTGTCGTCGTCGGATGGATCCGCGTGGTCGTTGCGCGGGTCGCCGCTCACGGCGTGGGCCTCGGCGCGTCGGTGGTCGCGCGTTCGCCGGACAGCCGGGCCACCATCGCTTGCAGCACGTCGCCGGGGATCAACGCCGCGTCCAGCGCCCGGTCCGAGTTCCACACCGCCGCCTGCGGACAGGGCTGGTTGGTGAAGGCGGTTCCGCTGGCGGTCAGACGATCGGTCAAGCGTCGAAGATCGTCGCTGGCTTCCGATGCGAAAAGCGCCACCTGCTTGGTCGGCCAAGGCGCCGCCGCCCGGTCACCGAGATCAACCGCGGCCAGATCGTCGCGCAGGGCGGACGGCAGCGGCATGCCCAGCGCTTCATGATCGGTCGGCACGACCACCGAACCTTCGGGCAGCTCGCCGCGCAGGTAATCGACGTGCATCTGAGAAAGCTGGCGCAGGTAAGCGGTCCCGCTGACCACCGGATCCCAGGCCAGCACGCCGTCGACGTCGCGCCGGCCTTGCGTCGCCAGCAAGGCCAGCGTGGCCCCAAAGCGCAGACCCAAAAACCACACCTTGCTGACGCCGGTCGTATCTTTCAGCTCGTCGGCGGCGGTGCCCACGTCTTCGATCCAACCGGGCAGGCGCGCGTCGTCGCCGTCGCCGGCTGAGTCGCCGGTGCCGTGGTAATCGAAGCGCATGACGTGGTAACGGGCCTGGGCCAGCAAATTCGCCAGCTGGCGAAAGGCGCGGTGAGCGCGCACGGCTTCGTGACCAAGCGGGTTGCACAGCACCACGCCGGCCGGGCGGGCGGGCGCCGCTGCCGGGGCGTGGTAAAGGCCGAACAGCGTGCGCTGGCTGCTGCCGAAGTGCATGGGGTTCACAGCGGCGTTCCCGGCGCGGCGTCGCATTCCGCCGCCAGCTGTTCAAGATTCTGAAACGCCAGGGAACGCGGCCCCAGGCGCTTGCCCAGGCGGGCGTGGATGCGATGGATGACCTGCATCGACAGCAGCGAGTGCCCACCCACGTCGAAAAAATTGTCGGTCAAACCCACCCGCGGCAGCGAGAGCGCCTCCGACCAGATCGCGGCGATGGCGATCTGGGTGGGGGTCTGCGGCGGCGGCGGTTCGGCGGGGGCGCGCGCGGTCTCGCGCAGCGGATCGGGAAGCTGGCGGCGATCGATCTTTCCGTTGGCGGTCAGCGGCAACGCCGGCAGATCGACGAACAGGTGCGGGATCATGTGGTCGGGCAATTCACGGCGGGCGAACTTGCGCAGCTCGCTGGCGGTGGGCGATTCGCCGGGCGCGTGCACGACGTAGGCGACGATGCGGCGATCGCCGGCGGTGTCGTCCTTCACCGCGACGGCCACGCCGCCGACGCCGGGGTGGCGTGAAAGCGTCGCTTCGATCTCGCCGAGCTCGATGCGAAAGCCGCGCACCTTCACCTGGGCGTCGGCGCGGCCGAGACATTCCAGGGTGCCGTCGCCGCGCTGGCGCGCCAGATCACCGGTGCGGTACAGGCGTCCGCCGCCGGCGGGAGCGAAAGGGTCGGCGATGAATTTTTCCGCTGTCAGCTCGGGCCGGCCGCGATAGCCGCGGGCCACGCCGGCGCCGCCGATCACCAGCTCACCGACGGTGCCGGGTGGGACCAGCGCGTTGCCCGGACCCAGGATGAAGACCTGCGTGTTGGCGATGGGTCGGCCGATCACGATGTCGTCGGCGTCGGTGACCAGGGCGCACGTCGACCAGACCGTGGTCTCGGTCGGGCCGTACATGTTCCAAAGAGCGGAGGTTCGTTCCAGCAGGGCGCGCGCCAGATCGGGCGGCAACGCCTCGCCGCCGCATAGAACTTTGAGGTGCGGCGTTTGCTCGGGCAGCCAGCCCGCCGCCAGCAGCAGACGAAACGTCGCCGGGGTCGCCTGCAACACCGTGGCCCGCGAGGCGCGCAGCTTGTCCAGTAAGGCAGGCCCGTCGGCGGCTTCTTCGCGCGTGGCCAGAACGATCGTCGCCCCCACCGACAGCGGCAAGAACATCTCCAGCGCCGCGATGTCGAACGACAGCGTGGTCACCGCCAGCAGGCGATCCGCGGCGGTCATCCCCGGCTGCCGCTGCATGCTGGCGATGAAGTTCGACAGCGCGCGATGCGGGAGCTCCACCCCCTTCGGCCGTCCCGTCGAGCCCGAGGTGTAGATGACGTACGCCAGATCGTCCGGGCCGGCCGCGGCTGGCCCGGCGGCGGCGCTTCCGGCCGTGGCTTTCTCCCAGGCGTCGCTTTCGTCCAGGCGCACCAGGCGCGCGCTGGTTCGAGGCAGGTCATCCTCCAGCGCGCGGCTGGTGATGATCACCGGCGCGGCGGCGTCTTCCAGCATGAAGCGAATGCGGTCGGGCGGATAAGCCGGATCCAGCGGCAAATACGCGGCGCCTGCTTTCAATGTGCCCAGCAGCGCCACCACCATCTCGGGCGAGCGTTCGACGAAGATGCCGACGATGGCGTTCGGACCGGCGCCCAACCCGAGCGTCCGCAGGTGGATAGCCAGCGCGGCGGCGCGGCGGTCGAGCTCCCCGTAGGTCAGCGCGCGATCGTCCAGCGTGACGGCGACGGCATCGGGCGTGCGCGCCGCCTGCGCCGCCACCCATTCGTGCAGGCAGCCGGCGGGGATGGGCGCGGCGGTGGCGTTCCAGCCGGTGACGATGGTGCGGCGCTGGTCATCGGTCAGGATCGGCAAGGCGTCGATCGAGCGATCCGGATCGTCCGCCGCCGCCTGCAGCAGGGTTTGATAGTGACCGGCAAAGCGCGCGGCGGTGGCGTCGTCGAACAGATCGCCGGCGTATTCCAGCAGGCCTTGCATGCTGCCGTCGTCCAGCTCCTGCATGTCCAGCGTGAGATCGAACTTCGACGTGCCGGCGTGCGCGGGCAGGGCGGTCACCCGCACGTCGGGCAAGACCAGCGCCGACGTGGGCGCCTTTTGCATCCCGAACATGGCCTGAAAGATCGGGCTGGCGCTGGTGGCGCGGGCCGGGTGAACGGCCTCCACCACCTTTTCGAACGGCATGTCCTGATTGGCCAGCACGCGCAGCGCCGCTTCCTTCACCCGCGAAATCAAGGCGCGGAAGGTCGGCGCGCCGGCCAGGCTGCTGCGAAAGACGACGGTGTTGGTGAAGAAGCCGACCGCGTTTTCGATTTCTGCGCTGTCGCGGTTGACGATCGGCGTTCCCACCAGCACGTCGTCCTGACCACCCAGGCGATAGAGCAGCAGCTGATACGCCGCCAGCGACGTCATGAACAGCGACGCGCCTTCACGCCGGCCCAGCGCGCCCAGCGCCGCGGTCAGCGGCGCCGACAGCGGGAAGGTAAGCTGCCCGCCCAGGTAACTGGCGGTCGGCGGGCGCGGGCGATCCCCCGGCAAGGCCAGCACCGGCAGCTCGCCCGCCAAAAGTTCGCGCCAGAAATTCAGCCGCTGTCCCAGCTCGCCACCTTGAAAGTGTTCTGTCTGCCAGACGGCGTAATCGGCGTATTGCAAGGACGGCGGCGGCAACGGCGATTCGGCCGCCGGCGGTGTGGCGGCGAACGCGCCGTAGAGCTGGCTGAGCTCGCCCAGCAGGATGCCCAGCGACGATCCGTCGCAGACGATGTGGTGCACGTTCAGCACCAGCACAAAGGATCGCTCACTCAGTTGTCCCAGGGTCACCCGAAACAGCGGCCCGCGATCAAGAACGAACGCCCGCGCCGCCGCCGCCCGGACCACTCGCAAGGCCTCGCGCGCTTTTTCGTCGTCGGGCAGCGCCCGCAGATCGACAGAGTCAAGGGCCAGCGGCTGGGCGGGGGTGACGATCTGCACGGGCACGCCCTCGGACGCGCCGAAGGTGGTGCGCAGCGATTCGTGGCGATCGCCGAGCTCACCGAGGGCGCGGGTCAGGGCCGGCACGTTCAGCGGGCCTTCAAGCCGAAACGCCAGCGGCACGTTGTAGACCGCGGCGCCCGGGTCCACTTGATCCAGGAACCACAGCCGCTGCTGCGCGAACGAAGCGGGGAAGACGAAGACGTCGTCATCCGTCCGTTCCGTCGCGGGCCCCTGCGATTCTCGCCGAAGCGTTTCCATGTTCCCCTGGAGCGAGCGCAGCGAGCGCTGCGCCTAACAAAGGTCGGCTGATGAACGACCCAAATGAACGGACAATGATTAGAGACTAAATGCCTGCGGCGATCAGGGTACCAAACCGCCGGCCAAAAACACACTTGGTGGACGATTTCAGGCACAATGAAACCCGCCGATGCGTGACAAGGTCGTTCTCATCACCGGCGCCAGCAATGGCATCGGCAAGGAGACGGCGATCGGGCTTGGCAAGCTGGGCGCGCGGTTGCTCTTGGTCTGCCGCGACCGCGAGCGGGGCACGGCCGCCGTCGCCGAGATCGGGCGCAAGGCGTCCGGTGCCGCGGGGATCGACCTGCGGGTGGCGGATCTGTCCTCGCAGGCGGCGGTGCGGGCGCTGGCCGCCGACGTGCTGGCCACGACGCCTCGGCTTGATGTGCTGATCAACAACGCCGGCGTGATCCTGCAGGCGCGAACCCTGAGCCCCGACGGGATCGAGATGCAATTCGCTGTCAACCATCTGGCGCCGTTCCTGCTGACGAATCTGTTGCGCGAACGTCTGGTGAAAAGCGCGCCCGCCCGGGTGGTCACCGTCGCGTCGCAGGTCGAACGAAAGGGCAGCATCGACTTCGATGATTTGCAGGGCGCGCGCCGGTATCAGCCGCTGACCGCGTACGCGCAGTCGAAGCTGGCCAATGTTCTTTTCACGTACGAGCTCGCCCGTCGCCTGGCCGGCACCGGCGTCACCGCCAACTGTCTGCACCCGGGCGTCATCGGCACCAGGCTGCTGGCCGACTACATGGGCCGTTCCAGCATCACCGGCTGGATTTCCAACCTGGCTTTTCCCAGCGCGGAGAAAGGCGCCAGGCCCAGCATCCGGGCGGCGTCGGATCCGACGCTGGCGGAGGTGACCGGAAAATACTTTCACGAGCTGCGCGAAGGGGAAAGCTCGCCGGCGTCGTACGACCAGGCGACGGCGCGGCGGCTGTGGGAGGTCAGCGCGGCGATGACCGGGTTGGCGGCTGGATGAGCGCGACCGATCCCGCTGCGCCGGAGGCCGCCGGTCTTTCCATCGACGCGCTTTATCCGTGGAAGGGAACGTCGCGGGCCGATCTGGAACTGTCGTGCACGCAGATCGCGCGCCGGCTGATCGCCGCGGGGAAGAAATCGATCGGGTTCCTGCCGGCGCCGGGCAGCGGTGATTTGTTGCCCTTGCTGGTGCGGGTGGGCGCAGCGCTGTATCCGTTCGCGCAGCGGCAGGCGGCGGTCATCCCGGCGTGGCAGCAATGGGACGCGCCGCCACCGGGCACCCGCCGGCTGGGCGATGACGAACACGGTCCGTCGGTGCGCCCGCTCGGCGGCGCGAGTGGGCCGACGCTGCTGGTGCCGCCGCTTTGTCCAGACGCTTCGACGGCGGCGTTTTCGTTGCAACTGGCCTTGCGGCGAATGGACAAGCTGTTTCCGCAGGCGCTGGTCGATCTGTCGGGTCTTTCAGGCGCGGCGTCCGAAGATCGCCAGGCGACGCTGCGCCTGGTGGACGGCGTGACGGTGGTGGGGACGCGCGGGCGAACCACCGTCGGTCAGCTACGGCGCGCTTCGCAGCAGATCCCCGACGACAAAGATCTGGGCGCGGTGCTGATCGGCTGAGCGAACCGGCGCCGCCGACGGTGGTCAGACGGGCCGGCTACCTTCGACCGCGTCCGGGGAACGGCGTGGGTGGTTCGGCTTCTTCACCGCCGCGCGGATCGATCGGCGTGGCGTCGTCTTCGATCGCCGAACCGTCCTGCCCGGCGGCCCAGCGCAGGGCGCGGGCGAAGACGGCGGCGAATTCGCCGGCCAGGTGGCGGCGGTGGAAGCGCTCGATGCCGACGGGGGCCGGGCGCGGCGGCAGCTCGCCGGCCTGGAACGCCGTCAGAAGCTTGGCCAGGTGCGCGGCGATCCCGGCTTCGTCGCGCGGGCCGAGCAGCGCGCCGACCTTGTGCCGGGTGACCAGATCCGCCAGCACGCCGGGCGGGGCCAGCGTCAGGCAGGGACGCCCGAACTGTTGCGCCAGGTACATCAATTCAAAAATCTTCGCCGGGTACACGCGCTCGATGAAGGGGCATTCGTCGAGAATGCACAACGCCAGATCGGTGGCGCCCAGCTCGGTGATCACCTGCTCGTGCGGGACGTAGCCTTCGCGGCGTACGCCCAGGGCTTCCATGCCTTCGAAGGCGTCGGCTTCGGTGTCGACGATGCGGCCCAGGAAGCGGACCTCCAGCAGCTTGGCGAGCTGCGGATCGGCGGCGTGCAGGCGGCGAATGGCGCCCAGAAAACCGCGCGCGCTGGTCAGGCGAAAGATCGTGCCGGCATAGGTGATGACAAATTTTCGGTCCGGCGAAAAACGCGGCGGCGGGCCGGCCAGCGTCTCGGGGAAATCGTCGGGATCGTATCCATTGGGGATGGCGAAGACGCGGTCGGCTTTGAGAAACGAAAACCGCGACAGCAGATTGGTGCGAAAGGCTTCGGTCGCTGTGATGACGGCGTGGGCGCTGTGCAGGATGGCTTGCTCCATAGCGGCGCCGGCGCGCGCTGGGACGGTGGCCTTCATCTCGAAGACCTCGCGCACGGTGCTCCACTCGTCGCGATAGTCCAGCACCACGGCGACGCCCGGCCGCAGGCGGGCCAGCGGTGCCAGCATGAACTGCGAAAACGGCGGCGCGCTGATGCACACCACATCGTCGAGGCCGCGGATCAATCGTCCGGCCAGCGCTGCCTGGGCGGCCGGCTGCCACAAAACTTGCGGATCGGGGATCAGCGCCTGGCGTGCGAAGGACATCCCGGCGGCGCGCAGCTTGGTTTTGAGGCCCCCGAGATTCCACGACGAAGACGCGGCTTCTTCGCCCCTGGTGCCGTCGGCGTTGCCGTCCTTGTTCTTGGCCGCCGCCGTCCAGGTCGCTTGTTTGACCTTGTAGCTGGGCTCGAAGGTCCGTACGCGCTGGATTTCTGTGCCGGGCGGAATGTCCCGTTCCAGCGAGTGATCAATCACCGGCACCGACGGGTTGGCGGCGGTCAGCACCGCCGGCGTGACGCCGTGGTGGCCCAGGTACTTCACCAGCTTCAGCGGGCGCCCCACGCCGGCGCCGCCGGTCGGCGGAAACGCGTACGCCACCACCAGCGCGCGCGTCACTTCAGCGCTCCACCGAGACGACCTGGCGCTTGCCGCTCTTCGACAGCGGGATGTCGTCGACGCGTTCGATGGTCACGGCCACCCCAGCCAGATAGCGCTGCCAGGTCTCGCGCAGGATGGCCTCGATTTCGGCGTCGAAGGTCGCGGTGGGGACGATGCGCAGGGTGATCGAACGATCGCGGTGCTGCACCACCTGAAAGCGGCGGATGGCGTGCGCCAGATGGGCGATGACCACGTTGAAGACCAGGCCGTTGACCCGATTGCCGGCGGCGTCGAGCAGCGTCTCGGTGACGCGGCCCTCGACGGTCGATAGACGCGGGTGGGCGCGGCCGCACGAACAGGCGCCGGGCGGCGCGGCGATGGCCAGATCGCCGGTGGCGTAACGAATGAACGGCATACCGAAGTTGTGCAGATCGGTGACCACCACCTCGCCCAGCTCGCCCGGCGAGGCGCGACGGCCGCTGGGGCCTTCACCGTCGCGCACCACCACCTCGACGATCAGGTTCTCCATCGAGACGTGCAGGCCGTCGTGGGCGGCGCACTCGGTGGCCATCAGCATCACCTCGCGCGAGCCGTAGGTTTCGAACACGTCGGGCCCGAAAGCTTCGTTCATCACCACGCGGTCGGCGGGCAGCAAGCGTTCGGCGCCGCAGATCACCGGGATGGTGTCCCACCGCCGGTGCTGGCCGGCCACCACGAAGCGGGCCAGGTCGGCGCCGGCCTGGCTGTAACAGAGGATGATCTGCGGCTTGTAATCAACGATGGCCTCGACGACGCGTTGCAGATCTTCGGGCCCGCGGCGGCCACAGTCGATGTAACGCTCGCGGCGGACGGCGTGATCGGCGTTGGCCTTGGCCCGCTTCAGCGGCGACGTGTTCGGCGCGCCCGCGCCCCAGTAGTGCAGCGAGCGCAGCCCCGGGCGATAGCCGGCCCAGGCGTACCCGCGCAGCTTGATGGCCTGCCGCCAGTACTCCGATTCCAGGTCGTAACCGAAGGTCAGGGGCGAGCCCAGCGTGCCGCTGGTCGACTTGCGAATATCGACGGTGGCGCCGGCGGTGGCGGCGCGTTCGTCCACGCGGGCCCGGGCGTCGTCGCGCGTGACGATGGGCAGCTTGCCGAGCTCGTCAGGGCCGTTGATTTGTTCCGGGCGCAGGCCGGCGGCTTCGAATCGCTTGCGATAAAACGGAACGTTGGTGTTCGCGTGGCGCAAGAGGCGCCGCAGATCGCCGGCCTGCACGGCCTGCAGTTCTTCCAGCGATCGCCACTGCGTCTTTTCCAGATAGCGCAGCCGCTCCAGCGTCGGCCGCTGGCGCACCACGCTCTCCCACAGCGGATAAAGAAGGTGCTGATAAAGACGCCCGTAGGTGTCCATGTTTGCGACGGCGCCGGCGAAGGAGGGCGCGGCCTAGGCCTCCGCGCGCGGTTCCACCGTCGGCGCGCTGGCTGGCGCCGGGCGGCCGCCTTGGATCCAGCGCCGGTGCCACAGGTTCAGCACCAGCACCGTCCACAAGCGGTTGCTGTAATCGGCGGCGCCGGCCTTGTGGTTCTGCAGCAGCGTGGCGATCTGATCGCGGCGCAAAAAGCCGGTCTTGGTCAGCCCGTCGTCCAGCAGATATTCGCGGCCCCAGTCGCCCAGACGACCGCGGAACAGTTCGACCACCGGCGTGCGGAAGCCTTGCTTGGGCCGGTAGATGATCGAATCGGGCAGGAGGCCCTCGATGGCCTTCTTGAAGAAGTACTTCACCATCCCGTCCTTCTGCTTGAACTTGGCCGGGATGTTGTAAACGAAGTGTGCGTAGGCCGGCTCGGTGTACGGGCAACGCGATTCCAGGCCGAGGTGTGCCGAGAGCAGGTCCAGCTTGCCCAGCATCAAATTGCCGAAGTAATAGTCCTGCATCATCCGGTAAATGATGTGGTTCAGGTAATCGCGGTTGCCGTGCGCGCTGTCTTTCAAGCGGGCGGCGTCGCGGGCCACCACGTTGTATGGCAGCTCGCCGGCGGTGGCGCGCAACGCCTGCGGAGACAGGATGGAATCACGCTCGGACTCGGGCCAGCCGATCTCGAAGTTCCAGAAGTACTCTTCCCCGTTGGCCGCGCGCCGCAACAGATCGGTTCGCTTGGGGGCGATCATCGGCGCCGCCACGGCGGCCAGCTTGCGCACGACCGACGGCAGCTTCAGGAACGGCAGCCACCGTTCATAATAACGGGCCCGGATCTTGATCATCTCGCCGTGGCCGCACGACAGCTCGTCGTTGGCCTCGCCGGTGACCACCATTTTCAGCCCCTGATCCTTGGCCATCTTCAGCGCCTGGTACAAAAAAATGCTGGACGGTTCGGAAACCAGATCGTCCATGGCGTCGGCGGCAATGGGAATGGTGTCCAGGAATTCGTCGACGTTCATCAGCTTCTCGTGGTGCTGCGACTTGATCAGCTCCGCCACCTGCTTGGCGTACTGCATGTCGCTGTACTTCGCGTCGCCTTCGAACTCGGCCAGGCCGACGGTGAAGGTGTGCAGATCGTCGGGCTTGGCCACCTGCTTGGCCAGCAGCGCGGCGTTGGCGCTGCTGTCATTGCCGCCGCTGACCAGCGCGGCGATCGGGCCGGGGGCAAAGCGGCGGCGCACGGCTCCTTCGTGCAGCTCACGCACGCGGTTGACGTAGAACTTTTCGTCGTCGACCTCGGGCACGGGATCCCACAGCAGATCCCAGAACACCTTGGTGCTGACGCTGCCGTCGGCGCCATAGAACACCGCCGCGCCCGCCGGCACCTTCTGCACGCCGGCGAACAACGTGCGCGGCCCGGGCACGGTCAGAAACGTCAGGTAGTGCGAGACCGCCACCTCGTCGACCGCCACCGGCACCTCGGGAACGGCCAGCAGGGCTTTGATCTCGGACGCGAAGGCGATCCCGCCGCGGCCGACGTGATAGTAGACCGGCCGTACGCCAAGAAAGTCGCGCGCCAAGACCAGCGTCTTCTTGCGCCCGTCCCAGATGGCCACCGCGAACTGACCGTCGACGCGGCGGAAGCCTTCGATGCCGTCGACGTCGTAGATCTGCAGCAGCAGCTCGCCGGCGTCGGCGGTGCGGGTGCTGCGGCCGCGGCCTTTCAGGTACTCGCGGATCTGATCGGCGTTGAACACCCGGCCGTCGGCGACGGCATAGCTGACGCCGTCTTCGGTGCGAGCCACGGCGGGCGGCGGATCGGTCGGCACCACGCGCAACAGCCGAAAGCCCAGCGCCACCGGCGTCTGCCCCGACGCCGCGCCAGCGCCCGACAGGTGGCGAGCCATGCCGTCGGGGCCGCGCTTTTTCGACATCTCCAGCATCAGCGCGAGATCTCGCGGTCCCTTCGGCTCGGCGGCGCCTGCTCCTACGATCCCGCAAATCGCTGACATGGTTCCTCGCTTTTTTCGACGTTAGGCTGCGGCGCGCGGGGCGCGCCCTGACTGATGGGAATGAATCCGGCGGACGTCATCATAGATCGATTGATAGCCATCGATGGCGGCCGCCAAGCTGTGACGGTTGAACGCATCGGCGGCGGCGTTCTTCCCCAGCGTGCGTCGAAGGGCGGGGTCGCCGGCCAGCCGCACGAAATTTTCGCCCATCGCCGGGGCGTCGCCCGCCGGTGAAAGAAGGCCCATCTGGCCGTCGACCACCAGCTCGGGCAGCTCGTTGACGTTGGTGGCGGCGATGGCCGTGCCGGCCGCCTTCGCCTCCAGGATGGCCACGCCGTACGGTTCGAACTTTGACGCCAGGACGAAAATCTCCAGCGTTCGCAGCAGCACCGGGACGGTGGAACAGTGCCCGATGAATTTCACGCGCAGGCCGATCCCCAGCGACGCCACCAGCGCCTCCAGCTCGCCACGCAGCGGGCCGTCGCCGGCCAGCACCATCCACAGTTGCGGCGCCGTCTTCAAGGCGTGGGCAAAAGCGCGCAGCTGGGTCGGGTAATCTTTCTGTTCGACCAGCCGCCCGACGCTGCCGACCACCACCGCGCCGTCGGGAACGCCGATCGACGCGCGAAAGGCGGCCACCTCGGCGTCGGTGACCTTGTCGAACCGCGCCAGATCCACGCCGTACGAAACGACGCGCAGGCGGGCGGTGTCGATGCCGTTGAAACGGCAAAACCGCTCGCCTAGCGACCGCGCCACCGTCACCACCGCGCCCATCAACCGCGCCACCAGCTGGTTGCGCAGCCGGTTGCGCCGCGACGTCGTGAACAACTTCTGCGGCAGAAAATCATAACGCTGGTCGGGCGTCAGGCAGGCGAACGCGCTCAGCGAACCGACCACCGCCTTGATGCCCAGCGTGCGCGCGACGATCCCGCCGTACAGCATCGTGCGCGGGTTGTAGCAATGAACCACCGTCGGCTTGGTCTCGCGCATGACCTTGCCCAGGCGGACCATCACGCCGACATTCAGGCCGTCGGGGCAGGGGATCTCGAACAGCGGGACGTTTTTTTTGATCAGCGGCTCCAGCAGCGGGCTGCGCTCCTTGTCGAAACACGCCACCGCCGGTTGATAGCGCGCGGGATCAAGCCCGCACACCAGGTCCACCATCGCCTTGGTCTTGCCGGACAGCCCCAAGCCGTCGACCAGAAACAAGACGGTGGGGACGCCCGGCGCCGCGGTCACGCCGCCGCCTTGTTGTCGATCCAGCGCGAATACCACGCTCCCAGGTTCACCAGGCACCACAGATCAAAGCTGTGGTCGTGCACGCCGGCGATGTGGCGCTTCCACATGCCGTCGATGTACGCGGTGTTGAAGAAATCGCGCGACGACAGGGCGCTGTCGAAGATCTGGCTCTTGGCCCAGTTCGCCAGCGGGCCCTTCAGCCACGCCGGCAGCGGCACGCGGAAGCCCTGCTTCTTGCGCGTCAGCACTTCAGACGGCAGCACCGACTTCAGCGCTTCTTTCAAGACGTACTTGGTCTTGCCGTCGCGGATCTTCAGCGACTGCGGCAGCGACAGGCCGTACTCGACCAGCTGGTGATCCAAAAACGGCGCCCGCGCCTCCACCGAGTGCGACATCGAGATCTTGTCGACGCGCATGAGCAACAGCTCGGGCAGACGGTTGGCCAATTCCAGCGCCGACATCTGCTGCATCAGATCGGCGTTCGGCTGGTGGGCGAACAGATCGGCATACACGCCGCGCACGTACTCCGCGGCGCGCGAGGGCTTGTTCGGTTCCAGGCGCGACCAGGTCTGTGGGCTTAGCAAGTCGGTCTTCTCGGTGTCCCAGAAAACCACCTCCAAACCCCAGTACAAAGGCTCGCCGTCGCGCGCCCGGCGCAAGATGTCCACCCGACCCGGCGGCGCCTTCAGCAATCGACTGGCGGTGTGCAGGCCGGAGCGAAGGAATTTCGGCAGCCGCCGCACCCGATCCCAGCGCTGCGACGCCGTCTGGATCAGGTGCGCCATGTCCGGATAGCCGCCGAAGACCTCGTCGCTGCCTTCGCCGACCAGCAAGACGATGTTGCCGTCGCGGCGCGCCGCCCGACAGAGAAAGTGCATCGGCAAGCACGCCGGATCGCCGATCGGTTCGTCCTGGGCGTAGACCAGCTCGGGCAAGTAGTCGCGGCATTCGTCGGCGGTGACGTTCACCTCGTGGTGGTCGCAGCCGAATTTTTTTGCCACCAGCCGGGCGAACGGCTGGTCGTTGAAGTTCTCCGCCTCGCCGAAGCCTTCGAAGCCGACCGAATAGGTCTGCAGCGGCCGGTTCACGAGCGCGCTCATCAGCCCGACGATGGCGCTGGAGTCGACGCCGCCCGAAAGCAAACAGGCGATCGGCACGTCGCTCATCAGGCGTTTCTTCACCGCCGCCTGCAGCAGCTCGCCGACCTTGGCGATGCTCTCTTTTTCGTCGGCGTGGCGGGGCCAGGGTTTGTCGCCCAGCGCCGTCCAGTACCGTTCGATCTTCACGTTGCCCAGGCGATCGGCGATCAGACGATGCCCGGCTGGCAGCTTCTTGATGCCGGCGAACAGGGTGTACGGCGGCGGCACGTTGCCGAAGGTCAGATACAGGTTCAGCGCCTCGGGATCGATGTCGCGCGCGACGTCAGGATGCGCCAGCAGGGCTTTGATCTCCGACCCGAACAGCAGCTTGCCGTTGCTGAGGTGGTAATAGACCGGCTTTTTGCCCATCCGATCGCGCGCCAGGACCAGCCGCCCGCGCACGTCGTCCCAGATCCCCAGCGCGAACATCCCGTCCAGCGCTTGCAGGCACTCGGGGCCGTCCTCTTCGTACTGGTGGATGATGACGTCGGTGTCGGACTGCGAGCGGAACTTGTGGCCCTTGGCGGTCAGGTTCGGGCGCAGCGATTCGTGGTTGTAGATCTCGCCGTTGAAGGTGATCCACACCGTGCCGTCCTCGTTGGACATCGGCTGATGCCCGGCCGGCGATAGATCGACGATCGACAAGCGCCGATGGCCCAGGGCCACGCGCCGATCATTTGACAGATACACGCCGGCGTCGTCGGGCCCGCGGTGCTTGATGGCGTCGCGCATGCGCAGCAGCGCCTCGCCGTCGTCGCGTGGGGTGCCCCCGAAGTTGAAGATTCCGACGATCCCGCACATGCGATCAGCGCTCTCCCGCGAGCGCGACGGCGGGCGAACCGGACGACCCGATCATGGAGCCAGCACCTCGCCCACTGTCACAAGCTCGAAGCCCGCCCCTTGCAAGCCCCTGACGATACGCGGCAACGCGTCCAGCGTCCAGCGCTGGCCCTCGTGCAGAAGGACGATGTCGCCCGACGCCAGGCGATCGGGCGTCAGCTGCAGCGCCACCTCGTCGGCGTTCTTGATGTTCGCGTCGCCGGAGTCCGCCGACCACAACACCGTCGTGTACCCGGCGCGCGTGCAGCGAAGCAGCGACTGGATTGACGTCGATCCGTGTGGCGGCCGCACCAGCGGTCGGCGCGTGCGCGCCGGTGGCAGCAGCGCCGTGGTGTTGGCCAGCTCGTCGCGCAGTTCGTGCGGGGCCATGCGCGTGAAGCGGCGGTGCGTGTAGCCGTGCCCGGCCACCTCGTGTCCGCGCGAGACGATGTCCAGCACCATCGATCGCCGTTCGTGGCAGTTCTTGCCGACCAGAAAGAACGTCACCCGGATGCCCAGACGATCCAGCAGCGACAGGTATTGCGGCGTCATGTCGTCGGGGCCGTCGTCGAAGGTCAGGGCCACGCGTTTTTTCTTGGTGGTCCCGCGCCGCACCAGCACCGACGCCGGCAGCAGGCTGGCGCCGGCCCGCCGCACCTTGCTGGCCAGCGGGCTGTTCGTCGAGACGCCGGTCATCGCGCCCATGCCTTGAAAGCTGTCGCTGGGTTTCATTTTCAGGCCATGCTCGCGAATCGTTGCGCCGATGGTCCGTGCTCGCGCACCGCGCGCGCCAGCACCGCTTCCAGGCGCGCGGCGCTGTCGTCCCAGCCGCGCCGCCCGCCCAGCGCCGCCACCGCGTCGGCGTCGTAGGCGCGCGCCGCCGCGCGATCCAGCGCCGCCGCCAGCGCCGGCACGTCGCTGACCGGCACCAGCTCGCCCAGTTCGGGTGAGTTGACCACGTCGGGGATGCCGCCCACGTCGGTG
>DASXQB010000189.1:0-8851 GCA_036493295.1 Polyangia bacterium
AAACGCGGAGAACCTGCAACATTTCCGGTCAACGGTGTGATCAAAGGATGGACCGAAGGCGTTCAATTGATGGTGGTCGGTGACAAGGCGCGCTTCTGGATCCCAGGCGCCTTGGCCTATGGCGACAAGCCGTCACGGACGGGAGCCCCAACCGGCCCCCTGGTCTTCGATATCGAGTTACTCTCTATCCGATGAGGACGAAAATATTGCTTCGCCTGATTCCTTTTCTTGTCGCCTTGGTCGTCGCGCAGGCGGGCCCGGCGCACGCTCAATCGGGGGCCGCTGGAACGCCCACATTTAAGCCCGCGCCGGCGGATCCAACGCCCCCACCACCGCAGGCGGCACCCGCCCCCGCGCCGCCACCGCCTGGCTATGCGTATCCTGGTTACCCGCCCTACTATGGATATCCACCACCCGGGTACGCCTATCCTGGCTACCCGCCGTATGCCTACCCAAACGCGTACACCAACGCCCCGCCGCCCCAACAACCAGGCTGGCATTCCCACGACGGTTTTTTTCTGAACATCTCTGGCGGATTCGGCGGCTTCAGTTACACCACCAACAACAACGGCACGAAGGGCACGCTCACCGGTTCGGCCGTTTCTCTGGAAGGTTCGATGGGTGCCGCGGTGACCCCGCACCTGATCGTCTTCGGGACCCTCTACGAAGTGAATTCCATGAACTCATCGACGTTCAAGGTCAGCGGCAACGGCAACAACAACACCGAAAGCACCGACAACGTCACTTTGGTCGGGTTCGGACCCGGTGTCACCTACTACATCGGCGAGCACAACTATTACCTCTCTGGCGCACTGGCTTTGTCGCGCCTTCGTTTGGAGACCGGCTTGATCGGCATCGATCGCAACAGCGGCGACAGCGACTGGGGCGTGACAGTGAAGGCGACGTTCGGAAAAGAGTGGTGGGTATCCGACAATTGGGGTTTGGGTCTAGCGGGTCAGGTGGTGCTGGGATCGATCAAGGACAGCAAGATCTTGGGTGGCGTCAACACCGACGCGCCGGCCCCCAACGCCAGCTGGAGCGTCGCCGCCTTCAACGTGCTCTTCTCAGCCTCGTTCAACTGACCGACAAGCGATAAGCGGATGACACAACAGGCGCCATCTGACCGGTTGCGCGCGGCGCGCGAGCGACTGGTCCTGACCCCCGAAGAGGTGGCGAACCAGATTGGGCTGTCTGCAAACTGGTACTACGACCTTGAAGCCTATCCGGATGAGATCGTCTCGACCGTGTCATTGGCGCACCTCAGATTGCTCGGTCAGGCCCTCCAGCTCGAGCCCGCCACGATATTGACCGGCGAAGCAGCGCCTTCCACCGCGCACCTGGAGTTTCCAGACGTGGCACGCGGGCTCCAACAGAAAATGGACGCCGAGGGCCTCGACGCTGAAACCCTCGGTGAACGGGTGGGCTGGACCATCAGCCGCGTGCTGGTCGATCCGCAGGAACTCTGGAACTTCAACGTGACCGGCTTTCGCGACGTCTGCGCCGCCGCGGGAGTGGACTGGCTCGCCGCGCTCCCGCGCTTGCCGTAGCCGCGGCCAGTGGGACCGCTGTGTCTTGGCAGTGATAACAGATTCGTATAGTCTGTTATCATCATGGTTCGAACGCAGATCAGTCTGTCGGAAGACGAGTATTCGGCGGCGAAGCGCGAAGCGGCTCGATTGGGGATCTCACTGGCGGAACTGCTGCGTCGCTCGCTCCGAACTGTTCTTCCGGTCAATGACACGCAGCCATGGATGCGCTACGCCGGCATGGTCGAGACGGGCGATCCCAAATCCAGCCAGAACATCGACGACGTGATCTATGGCCGGAAGGACTGACGCATACGTTGATACGTCGGCCCTGATAGCATTTGTCGACCGATCGGACACTCACCACTCGGTCTTTCGACGGCTGTTTGCGAAGCCGCCGGCACTGTTGACAACGTCCCTGGTCATTGCGGAGGGACATGCGTGGTTCCTCAGACGTTATGACCGAACACGGGCGCTTCAGTTCATGGCGATGGTCGAGGACTTGACGCCTATGACCGTGGCGGCGGTCGGTCTAAAAGAACAGACGGCGGCAACCGAGGTGCTTCGCCGCTTCTCCGATCAAGGCTTGACGTTGACCGACGCGGTGGGGATCTACCTGATGAAGACCCAGCGCCTTCGAATCTGCTGGTCCACGGACTTCCGTCTCGGTCTCAGCGGGGTCCCGCTAGTCATCGATGCGCTGTGAGAGCGCGGGGGCCGGTCTAGTCGTCTTTGAGTTCGACGTTCCAGTAGGAGGCGTCGGCCACGCCCAGGAACGGCAGCCACTCGCGGTAGCGGATCTTGCCGCCGTTGGTGCGGAAGGTCGGGGTCCAGCGCGGGCGCAGCGGGGTCTTCAGCAGCTTCATGCTGGCCTGGTCGGGCGTGCGGGCGGCCTTGGTCAGGTTGCAGTCGATGCAGCAGCAGACGACGTTCTCCCAGGTGGTGCGGCCGCCCTGGGCGCGCGGCACCACGTGGTCCAGGTTCAGATCGGAGCGCGGCAGCTCTTGCCCGCAGTACTGGCAAGTGTTGCCGTCGCGCATGTAAATGTTGTGGCGCGAGAAGCGGACCTTGGTCTTCGGGATCCGATCGTAAAGCTGCAGCACGATCACCCGCGGCACGCGAATGGCGCGGTTGACGGTCTGGATGACGTCATCGCCACCGACCTCGGCGGACAGCTGGGCCCAGCTTTCGAAATCGAAGGTCTTGAACTCGGGATCGATGACCCGCGCCACGCCAGCGTACAGCAGCGAGAAGGCGCGCTTGGCGCTGGTGACGTGGATAGGCTGGTAGTGGCGGTTGAGAACCAGGACAGCGCTATTGGTCATGAGCGATCCGGTGGGCGTCTGAAAGCCGATGGTTCGGCTGTTGCGGAGGAGACCCTTGAAATGTAGCAGACTGCGATACCGACGGCAAAATGCGCGTGCCGCGTCGGCGGGGTTTTGGGGTTAAGATCCCGCTGCCTTGAGCATTCAACCGGTCTCGGCGCTGGTCGCCGCCATCGTCTCGTTCGCCATCGGCGGCTCGGTTTTGCTGCGCGAGCCGCGCCGCCGCGCCCACGTCCTGTTCGCCACGCTTTCTTTCAACATCGCGCTTTACAGTTTTTTGTCGTTCGTGGCCAAGCGTTTTGACGCGGGCCTCTTCTACTGGGCGTCGCTGGTGGTGGCGGTTTCGCTGCCGGCCACGGCGCAGCGGTTCTTCCAGGCCTTCCTGGGTGACGAAGCGGGGCCGCCGCCGCTCAGCCGGTCGACGGTGGTGGGGGCCGGGATTTTTTATACCGTCCTCGGCTTTTCGCGCTTCATCGAACCGCTGCACACCACCACCTGGTTCGGGGTGGCGTTCCTGGTCTACGTCTACGCGGGGCTTTACCTGTCGGTCTTCTATCTCTATCAGCGGTATCGAACCACGCCGTCGCGGGTGGAAAAGACGCGCCTTCTGTACCTGGTGGTCGGCGGCGTCGCGACGGTGACGTCGGCGGTGCTGGAGGCGATCCCGCACGGGCCCAGCTTCGGCAACGTCTTCATCATCATCTATCTCTACTTCCTGTCGCAAAACCTGGTCCGTTACCGGCTGCTGGATCTGAACGAGCTGCTCGGTCGGATGGTGGTGCTGGGGACGCTGGTCTTCATCCTGACGCTGATCTACGGCGTGCTGGTGTACTGGGTCGGCGCCGACGAGCAGGGGCTGTTCTTCTTCAACACCCTGCTGGCGTCGACGGCGATCGTCATCCTGGTGGAACCGCTGCGCGGCCGGGTCGAAGGCGCGATCAATCGCTGGATGTTCCAGGAAAAGTACGAGCTCACCCGGCGCATCGAGACCTTGCGCGCCGATCTGGCCAACGTGATCGACATGCGGGTGCTGGTGCCGCGCGTGCTGTCAGCGCTGGAGGATTCGCGTCGCATCACCCACGCGTCGATCTATCTCGTCGATCCCGACGGCTCGGGTTACGAGCTGGCTGGCCACGTCGGCCCACGGCCGGAGGGCCGCTTCGACGCCATCACCCACCGGTCGTTCTTCGAACGCCTGCGCCGCAGCGGCGTCATCTCGCTGGAGGGATTGGAACGCGAGATCGCCGCCCGCCGCACCATGCCCGCCGAAGAGCGCGAAGGCCTGCAGCTGATGCTGCGCACCCTCGAACAGATGAACGGCAGCGTGGCGCTGGGATTCTCCGGCGAAGATCAGCTGCTGGGCGCGCTGGTCCTGCGCGACGAACGTCTGCGCGAGGCCTATTCGTCGGACGAAATCGAGATCTTCCGCGGCGTGGCCACCACCATCGGCGTGACCTTGCAGAACTCGCAGGTGTACGAACGAATGAAAGAACGCGACCGCCTGGCGGCGCTGGGCCAGATGGCCGCCGGTCTGGCGCACGAGATCCGCAACCCGCTGGGATCGATCAAGGGCGCCGCGCAGTTCCTGCAGCCGGCGGCGGCCAAGCAGACCGGCGACAGCACCAAAGAATTCCTGGACATCATCGTCGAGGAAGTGAACCGCCTGAACAAGATCGTCTCGCAGTTCTTGGACTACGCCCGCCCCTACCGCGGCGAGCAGCGGCCTCTCGAAGTGAACGAGGTCCTGAAGAAGACGCTGCAATTGATCGCCAAGGAACAGAACAGCGCGGTCGAGATCAACAGCCGCCTGGCCGAAGCCCTGCCGCCCGTGCGCGCCGACGCCGAGCAACTTTTGCAGGTGTTCTTGAACCTGTCGCTGAACGCGCTGCAGGCCATGCCGCAAGGCGGGCAACTGCTGCTGTCGACCAGTCTGCGCCGCGCCACCCGCCGCGGCGCCGCGGCGGCGTTTCTCGAGGTGCGCTTTCGCGACACCGGCGTGGGCATCCCGCCCGGCGATCTGCGCAACCTCTTCATCCCGTTTTTCACCACCAAGGAAAAAGGCACCGGCCTGGGTTTGCCGATCAGCCAGCGCATCATCGAAAACCACGGCGGCACCATCGAGGTTCGTTCGCAGCCGGGCGAAGGCGCGACGTTCACCGTGCTTTTGCCGGTGGAATCGGACGCCTACGCCGCCTACGCCGCGCACGAGCGCAACGAAAGCCGGGGCGACACCACGAAGAGAGGACCGCCGCCGGTGCCCCCGACCCCGGGCCGCGTGCCCGTCCCGCCGCCTGCGTCACCGTCGCTGCCGCCCCCGGTCCCAGCCGCCGCGCGCGGCGCTGCTGCCACCATCGGTTCGCGAAAAGGGTAGACTGTGCCGGCTTTGTCCCACGCCGAACCAGAACCGCGCCGCGTCCTGATCGCCGACGACGAATTGAACATGCGACGCGTGCTGGAAGCGATCCTGCGCCGCGAAGGCTATGACGTCATCACCGCGGCCAACGGCAACGAAGCGCTGTCCGGGATGACCCGCGACGTGCACACGGTGATCACCGATCTGAAGATGCCGGGGTTGGACGGCATGGGCCTTTTGCGCAAGCTGTCCGCTGACTATCCCGACGTACCGGTCGTCATGATCACCGCGCACGGCTCGGTGGAAAACGCTGTCGAGGCCGTGAAACTGGGCGCGTTCGACTATCTGGAAAAGCCGTTCGAGCAGGAGCAAATCCGCCAGATCGTCGCCAAGGCGATGAACACGTACGCCCTGGCCCGTCGCGACGCCACCCCGGAGGCGCCGTCCGTCCGCGGCCGTTTTCGCCTGGTCGGACAGTCGCACGCCATCAAGCAGATCTACGCCGTGGTCGAGAAGGTGGCGAACACGCCCTCGACAGTCCTCATCACCGGCGAATCAGGCACCGGCAAGGAGCTCATCGCCCGTGCCCTGCACGACAATTCGTCGCGCCACAACGGCCCCTTCATCAAGATCAACTGCGCGGCCATCCCCAAGACGCTGATGGAGTCCGAGCTGTTCGGTTACGACAAGGGCGCCTTCACCGGCGCCGTCGGCGCCAAGCCCGGCCGCTTCGAGCTGGCCCACGGGGGGTCGCTTTTTCTCGACGAGATCGGCGAGATCCCGGTCGAGATGCAGGTGAAGCTCTTGCGTGTACTGCAAGAGTCCGAGTTCGAACGGGTGGGCGGCATCAAGACCATCAAGGTCGACGTCCGTCTGATCACCGCCACCAACCGCGATCTGATGCAGGAGATCGCCACCGGCGATTTCCGCGAGGATCTGTTTTACCGGCTGAACGTGGTGCCCATTCACATTCCCCCGCTGCGCGAGCGGCGCGAAGACGTGCCACTGCTGGCCAGCCACTTCATCGCCAAGTTCAACGACCGCCTGAAAAAGAACATCGCCAGCATCCAGCCCGCCGCCGTCGATCGTCTGATCGCCTACAACTGGCCGGGCAACATCCGCGAGCTCGAGAACGTCATGGAGCGCACCATGCTGTTCTGCGAAGGCCCTGAGATTGGCTTGAGCGATCTGCCCCCCGAGTTCGTGCCGCCGGCGCACGCCGCGACGGCCTTGACGTCGGTTGGTACCGCCGGGGAACCGGCCACCGCCACCTCGGGCTCGTTCCCAGCGCCGGCGATTCCACCCGCCGGCGGGTCGTTGAAAGAAGCGGTCCGCGCCGAAACCGAACGCGTGGAACGCGGCCTCATCCAGCGTGCCCTCGACGAGACCGGCGGCAACGTCACCCAGGCCGCCCGCAAGCTGAAGATCTCGCGTAAGAGCCTGCAGACGAAGATGAAAGAGTTCGGCCTGCGCGATCAATCTTAGGTCGCGCGAGTCGCGACAGCCCGCCGAAACGTGCGGCCCCCGTCGGCAGACGAGCAGGCGAAGTTACGGATAACCCTCCGGCTGGAGAAGTCTCCGAAACAATCCCCGGCCGAGGATGCGGGTCCGAACCCGACCCGATAACCCGAGAGCCGCAGCCGATCCCGGCGAGGAGCGTGATTTGTGAGCGCACGTGATTCGTTTCATGCCGCCGCTACCGGCGCGCTGGCGCTGTTGCTGGCGGCCAATTCGGCACAGGCGGCCGATCGAAAAGAGACGCTGGTGGTGCTGCTGGAGTCGGGTCCCAACAGCCTGGACATCCACGGCGTCGGCACCAACCGCCCCGCATACGGCGCGTCGTGGAACGTCTACGACCGGCTGCTCAGCTATGGCAGCAAGAAGCTGAAGGACGGAACCACGTCGTACGATTACAGCAAGCTGACGCCCGAGCTGGCGACCAGCTGGCAGGTCGCCCCCGACGGACTGTCAGTGACGTTCCACTTGCGCAAGGACGCCAAGTTTCACGACGGCACGCCGGTCACCGCCGACGACGTGAAGTGGTCTTTCGATCGCGCCGTCACCGTGGGCGGCTTTCCCACGTTTCAGATGAAGGCCGGCTCGCTGGAAAAGCCTGACCAATTCGTGGTCGTCGACGCCGGCACCTTCAAGATCAATCTCCTTCGCAAAGACAAGATGACGCTGCCCGATCTGGCGGTGCCAGTGGCGGTGGTGATCAATTCCAAGCTGGCCAAGGCGCACGCCACTGAAAAAGATCCCTGGGCGCTTGATTGGTTGAAGAACAACACCGCCGGCGGCGGCGCGTACAAGGTCAGCTCGTGGAAGCCGGGACAGGAGATGGTCTTTGATCGCTACGACGACTGGAAGAGCGGACCCCTGCCCCAGGTCAAACGGGTCATCGTCAAAGAGGTGCCGTCGGCGTCGGCGCAACTGGCGTTACTAAAGCGCGGCGACGCCGACATGACCTACGGGATCGCGCCCAAAGACGCCCAGACGCTGACCAACGCCGGATTCAAAGTCGTCACCACGCCGATCGAAAACGCCACCTGGTACGTCGGCATGAACGTCAGCAAGCCGCCCTTCGACAACGCGAAGATCCGCCAGGCCATCGCCTATGCGATGCCCTACGACAAGATCATGTCGTCGGTCATGTACGGCCGCGGGATCAAGCTGTACGGCGCGACCGGCCCGGTCCCGCGCGACGACACCTGGCCGCAGCCGCACGCGTACAACACCGACATCGAAAAAGCCAAGAAGCTGATGGCGGAGGCGGGCGCCGGCAGCGGCATCGAAACCACGCTGTCGCTGGATCAGGGCTATGCGGCGATCGGCGAGCCGCTGGCCGTGCTGCTGCAAGAGTCTTTGGCGCAGATCGGCGTCAAGGTCACCATCAACAAGATCCCCGGCGCGAACTGGCGCGCGGCGCTGTTGAAGAAGGATATGCCGCTCATCATCAACACGATGTCGGGCTGGCTGAATTACCCGGAGTATTTCTTCTTCTGGTCGTATCACGGCCAGAACGCCGTCTTTAACACCATGTCTTACAAGAACCCGGCGCTGGACAAGCTGGTCGACGCCGCCCGCTTCGAGACCAGCCCCAAGAAGTATTCCAGCGAGGTCAAACAGTTCGTGAAGATCGCCTTCGACGAGGTGCCGCGCATTCCGATCTTCCAGCCCGTGCAGGACCTGGCCATGCAAAACAACGTCGGCGGTTACGAGTACTGGTTCCACCGCCAGCTGGACTTTCGACAGTTGACCAAGAACTAGAACGTCATGGACGGGCGAACGCTGCGACTTCTGGCCGGACGACTGGGGGCGGCGCTGCCCAGTCTGTTCGGCGTCGTGGTGATCACCTTCCTGCTGATGCGGGCGTTGCCCGGCGATCCGGCGGCGTTCTTCGCCGGGCCGGCCGCCACGCCCGAAGCGGTGGAAGAAGTCCGGCATCACCTGGGGCTGGATCGCAGCTTGCCGACGCAGCTGGGGATCTACCTGCGCGATCTGGCCCACGGCGATCTGGGCACGTCCATCACCACCGGCCAGCCAGTGCGAACGGAGCTCATCAACCGCTTGCCGGCGTCGCTGGAGCTGACGCTGGCTGGACTTTTTCTGGCGGCGTTGATCGGCGTCCCGCTGGGCGTGCTGGCGGC
>DASXQB010000190.1:0-4609 GCA_036493295.1 Polyangia bacterium
ATCTGACTGGCTTGTGACATCAGCAGTTTCGTCTTGCGGTCCTCGTAGGTTCGCAACGCGGACAGGTGTCCATCCAGGGTCTGGCGATCGGCGGCGCTGACCACGGTCCGCAACGCTCCGAAACGGGTGTGCAAAAAATCGCTGACCGCGCTTTGTTTCTGCAAATCCATCGCCGCCTGAGTGGCCGCGCCGCCGGGCGCCGTCCCGACCACCGCCCCACCGAACATGCGGTTCCAAGCTTCATCCGCCGAAGCCATGCGTTTGAGCGAGGTGCCGTCCTGGGCAAAGTTGAGGTCCGACGGCGTGTCACCGCCGATCGGGTGCAGGCCGAAATTCAACGACGAAAAGAGACTGTCGCCCTGCACCGCCGTCGCGATCACCTGATCGATTGACGGTCCGTTGAGGGTGTTGTTGGCGGTGGTCTGATCCGGTTTGTACGGCAATCCAAAGTTGGGATCGGCGCTGCAAAACGTCCCCACTGTTCCGCAGCCGGTCCCCACCCGCGCGGACAGCGTCACCGGCGCCTGGTGCTGCGGCGTGGGCCCGGCATAGGCAAGCCCGGTCCCGCCCTTGGGCGTGTTGCCCGTCATCTGTGGGCCCAGGATCAGCATCTTGTCCTTGAACATCTCGAACGGCGTCAGGATCGGGCTTAGCTGAAAACTGGTCTCGGTTCCGGTGGGCCAGAACGCCTGCTGGTTCACCCCGTCCGGCGTGTAGCAGAAGACGACGAACTTCGACGTCTTCGCGGCGCTCTGCGCGCGGCCGGGGCGTTCGAACAGCTCGAGAAGCGGCAGGGCCAGCGCCGCGCCGCCGATCGACGAAAGCAGATCACGGCGTTTGATCCGACGATGCTTGAGAATTTTCATTGCGCCACTCCTTCCGTCAAACGCATCCGAAACGCATCGCTGCTGGCCACCGCGCCGACCAGTTGCTTGAGATCGCCTGACGCGGCGAAGGTCTTCCCCAGGTCGCCAGCCGAACATTGATCAGCGGCGGCCACCGAGCGCGACAGCGCGTGTTGCAGATATTGCCGAGAAAAACAGCTCCGGACGTCATGGCTGCCGGCGATCTTGGTCAGCAAGGCCTCGCCATTGGCAAACGCCCCGCCGATGTCGCCGCCGCCCAAAATAACCCCCGACGTATCGACCGCCTTGCCACTGTCGACAGTCCGGAAGCGACCGACCTGGTCGAAATTCTCCAGCGCGAAACCGGGCGGGTCGATGTTGTTGTGGCAAGCACTGCAAAACGCGTTCTGCGTGTGCTGATCAAGACGATCACGCGTCGACAGTCCGGGCATGATCGGGGGCAACGGCGGAATGGTGACGCCCACCGGCGGCGCGGGCACGTCCTGACAAAGCAACGTCCCCAGCACGAACAGACCGCGCGCGATGGGGTTGCTGGCATCCGGCCGGCTCATCAGGGCCATCAGACCGGGATGAGTGGTGATGCCATGGCGACCCTCGCCGTCCATGGCCACCGGTATAAATCCGTCGCCGGTCCCTGGCCGGCCGTAAAACGTGCGCAAAGTGGCGTTCAAGGGATACGTGTCGCCGGAAAACAAATCAGAAAGGTTTGGCGACGGCGCCGAATAGATCTGCGTCGCGGTCATCAACAGCGACGTCGACAGCGACGTCACCACGTCGCCGGTGAAGGCCTGGTCATCGCGCGCCACCTCGGCGAATCCCTCCAGGTGCAGCCACTGCGAATAGAAGCTTGAGACGCCGCGCAGAAAGCGCTGATCGCCGACCATGCGGGCAAACTGCGTGCGCAGCTCGACCGGATCGGTCAGTCGGCCGGCGTCGGCAGAGGCCATCAGGGCGTCATCCGGCGGGGAATCCCAGACAAAGTAGGCCAGGCGGCTGGCCATGTCGTGCGCTTCGATCGGCACCACTTGCCCCGCCTTTTCGTTCGCGGCCGGCTTGGCCAGCAAATACAGAAAGTCGGGCGACTGCAAAAGGCCGGTCAGAAACCATTCGACGCCGGTGGCGAAGTCCTTCTGTTTGATGCCGGCGTCGAACAGCGCCTTCATCGGCGTCCGGTCGTCGGCGGTCAGCTGACGGCGAAAGGCCTTCGCGCCCATCCCGTCGATCAGTTGTTGCTCGCAGGTGGCGGTGTCGGTCGCGGTCGGGCTGCACGGGGCCCACGCCGACAGCGTCGTGGCCGCGGCGTGCGCCACGGTGGCCGCGGCATTGGCCCGTTGCTCGACGGCTGAATCATCAAGCTGCGCAAAGCCCGCGCCGGTGAAACCACTGGCTGGATCGCCGGCGACCTGCAGCAGGTCCTGCACCGTGTTGTCGTACTGGCTGGGCGACAGCAAACGGGCTCTCAGAGTGGCCGCCTGCGGTTGCTGGCAATCGAGAGACGTTGGAACGCTGTTGCCGCCGGCGCCGCCCGAGCCGGTCGTGCCCGCTGTCGCGCCCGACATGGCGCCGGGATGCCCGATCTCACCACTGCACGCCGCCAGCAGAGAGCAAAACGAAAATGCCGCGCAACGGATGTCAGCCTTCATTGAAAACCTCGCAATCAAAACCGTTACGGAACGGGCGACAGATAGACGCCGAACTCGGCGATGGCGGGAACGCCACGCGCCTGCGTGATCACCAAGGCGATGCTGCTGGCGGTGAGGGAGCCGACCCGCAGCAGCTTGCGCTCGCCGATGGTCGTGCCGCTGGCGATGGTCATCCACGGGCCGTCGGTGCTGACCTCGACGTGATAGGCGGCGGTTCGCTCGCCCAGCGCGATCGGCTCCTGAATGCTGACGACGTTGAAGGTCTGCGGCCCGCCGAGACCGATCTCGATGCGCGCGCTGGTCGTCCCTTGTCCCGCGGCCCAGTACGTGCCGGCGTCGCCGTCGACCGCCAGCGCCGCGACGTGATCGGGCGCGTCTTTGAACACCGAATCGGCGATGGCGGGACGGGCCGCCGCCAGATTGCGCGAATAGATGGACCGAATGTCGTCGCCGAACTGGGTCAACGCGGCGACGTCGGGTGCCGCCAGCAGACCTTGCGTATTGGGCGGAACGTCAAGCCGCAGGATGCTGTTTCGCCCGACGGAGTTGTAATAGACGTCGATCAATTGACTGAGCGGCTTTAGCTGGGTGTCTTCGGCGGCGTGCCAGAACCAACCGGGACGAATGGGGTAAACCGCCTCGGCCGGGTACCACTGCGGCATTCCGGTGGTGTTGCCAGGATCGGGTTTGACGTTGGTTTGATCGGGCGGGACCAGGGTGGGCGTCGGCAAAGCCAGCGCCACGCTGCGCACGTCCGCGCCGACGCTGGCGGTGACATTCGCGACGTCGACCAGTGTGTGGGGCTGCAGCTTGTGCGCCAGGCTGTAGGCGGCAGCAAAATCAAAACCGGCTGGGCTCCCGGGATCGTCCCACAGCCACAGCTCGTCGATGGCGCCGTATTGGGTGAGAAGTTCTGTCAGTTGACACTCAAAGACGCCCTGGTAGGGCGCGGTGCCGAACCGGGTCTCGTGGTGATCCGTTGGTGACAGCGCCAGGCCCACGCGAATGTTCGCCTGGTGAGCGGCGTCGACGAACTGCTTGACCACGTCGTTGCCCTGTCCGTTCATCCACGGGCTGGCCGCCACCGAGTAAGTCGTGCACGTCGTTGGCCACAAGCAGAATCCGTCGTGGTGCTTGGCGGTCAGCATGGCCTCACGGAAGCCGGCGTTTTGCAGCGTCGTCATCCACTGGTTGGCGTCAAGGGCGGTGGGCTTGAAGATCGTCGGACTGTCGGTGCCGTCTCCCTGTTCCTTGCCTGAAAACGTATCGATGCCGAAATGCAGGAAGGCGGACAGCTCTTGGGTTTGCCAGGCGAACTGCTCGGGCGACGGCAGCGGCGCGACTGGATCAGGATTGACGACGACCGCGCCGCTCAACACTGGTCCAGCCTGCTCGACGCAGCCCCAAGCGGTCAGCGCCGCCGAAAACGGAATCCATCGTTGCGGAAGGAGACACAGGCAGATCACTTTGCACCAGCTCCCGGTAAACAATGACCGCCATCGGCCGGAACGGTTCACAGAGCGTGGCTTTTTCCGTCCCATACGTCTTTTGACCTATCGAACCGCGATTCCCAGGCTGAAAGCACCCCAAAATCCGGTCGCCGTGACGTCGTTTCCGCCGTTCACCGTTCCTTTGACCCCCAAAACGTGCGCGCCCGCGGCCAGTGACAGCAGCGGGTGGACCCGCGCGCGCGGCCACGCTGACAGATCGACAGCCAGTTCGGGCCCGAACCAGGCGCCGTTTTCGCTGTGTCCGGTACTGGCGACGCTGGCCGCGATGCCGTTCATCCAGGCATAGCCGCCTCGCACGCCAAGGCTCACTTTGGGCTGCAGCCACGCCGCCCCGAAAGAGACGCCGACGGCCCCCGAGACACTGGCCAGAGTCAACGCGATCGTTCCCGCGTCGCGCGCCAGCTCGGCGTGGTGGGCCAAGGCGTCGATGCGCAAGAAGAAACGGCCGCCGATTCCGATGGCGCTGCGGGCGCCGCCGCCCAGGGCCAGATCGCGGCTGGACAGCAGGTGCGCATCGGCCACCACGCCGACCTCGATCGGCCTGCGCGCCACCACGCCGCGCGCCGCCTCGCGGGCCGCCACCGGGGCC
>DASXQB010000191.1:0-9800 GCA_036493295.1 Polyangia bacterium
ACGCTCCAACGGCGGCCTGTTGGTGGGCGCGGCCATCACCCAGCGGCCGGATCTTTTTCGCGCTGCGGTTTCCGGCGTCCCGCTTCTGGACATGGTCCGCTATCACAGGTTCCGTCTCGCCCAGCTCTGGATTCCGGAGTACGGTTCGGCCGCCGATGCCGGGGCGTTCCGCTGGCTCTACGCGTACTCGCCGTATCACCACGTCACCGACGGCGTCGTCTATCCGGCCGTGTTGATCTCCACCGCCGACACCGATACCCGCGTTGATCCGCTGCACGCCCGCAAGATGACCGCGCGGCTGCAAGCCGCTCAGGGTGCGCCGGCCGGCGCGCGCCCGATCTTGCTGCGCCTGGAAAACAAGGCCGGCCACGGCGCGGGTAAACCGCTGGCGGCGGTCATCGCCCAGTCCGCCGACGAGTGGGCGTTCTTGTTTTCCCAGCTTGGCGTTTCACCCTGATGACAGCACAAGGAGCGAACCGATGATGCGCGTGGTGATCTTGTTTGGCGGCCGCTCGTCGGAACACGAGATCTCCATCCTGTCGGCGCGCAACATCTGGCTGGCCCTGGATCGCACGCGTTTTGCCCCGGTGCTGATCAGCATCGGCAAGGACGGCGTATGGCGGCGCGAACCCGAATCGACGCTGGAGGGGGCGGTCGGCGATCCCCATCAGCTGCATCTTGATCCGCGTGCGGAGCTAGTCGGCTTCGCCGACGCCGCCGGCCCCGACGACATCGTTTTCCCGATCTTGCACGGCGCCTACGGCGAAGACGGCACCGTGCAGGGAATGCTGGATTTTCTGGACATTGGCTACGTGGGCGCCGGCGTGCTGGGGTCGGCGATCGGGATGGACAAAGACGTCAGCAAACGCCTGCTGCGCGACGCTGGTCTGCCGGTGGTGGATTTCCAGGTGCTCGGCGCCGCCGAGATGCAAGACGCACCCGCCGCCGCACTGGCCCGCGCGCACGAGCTTGGCTTCCCTCTGTTCGTCAAGCCGGCGAACACCGGATCATCCGTCGGCGTCACGCTGGTCAAGACAGCGGTGGCGCTGGAGCCGGCGGTGCGCGCCGCGCTGGCCTTCGATCGCAAGGTGATCATCGAACGCGCCGTCGACGCCCGCGAGATCGAATGCGCCGTGCTGGGCAACGATCACCCGCAGGCCTCCGTGCCGGGCGAAATCGTCATCGGCGCGCAGCACGCGTTTTATTCGTACGACGCCAAGTACGTCGATCCGAACGGCGCGGCCTTGCGCATTCCCGCCGAGATTCCCCCGGCGGCGCAAGCGCGCGTGCGCGAGCTGTCGATCCGTACCTTCAACGTGCTGGCGCTGTCGGGCATGGCGCGGGTGGATTTCTTCCTCGACCGCGGCAGCGGCGCCCTTTATGTCAACGAGGTAAACACCATCCCCGGCTTCACCGCCATGTCGATGTACCCGAAAATGTGGGAAGCCGCGGGGCTTCCTCAAAAGGCTTTGGTTTCGCGCCTCATCGAGCTTGGAATTGAACGCCGTGACGCGCGCCGGGCGCTGGCCAGAACAGGCGGCAGCACTGGTTGACCACTCCGTCCGCGTACCGGCGCTATCCGCCGCGCCAACGGGGAAGGTCGCAAGATTCATCGGCATTTAGAAAGTCTCATGAGTGCGGCGACGGTCCTTGCCCACACTGGAGCACTTTTTTCCTTTTGCTGCGTATCCTCGGCGGGCGTCACTCGTATCTAGACTTCGTGGAAAAGGAAAATTCGGTCGAGGCGGTGAAGCGCAGCGTGGGACGTCCGTCGAAGGCTCAGCCGTTCCGGGCATTCGTGGTGGACCTTTTGCTCAAACAACCCAATCTCCGTTCGCTGGAGATCGTCGAGCAGGCCAAGCAGGCCGGTTATGACGGCGGCAAAAGCGCGCTCTACTCGCTGATTGCCAGCGTGCGCCCGCGCCGCAGCCGGCCCCTCGGCCACCAGGACAAGGTGCCGGGCGAGATCTCGCGCCACGGCTTCGGTCAGGCCGACGTTCGCTTCAAGGACGGCGAGACCCGCACCATCAACTTTTTCGCCTCGCGCCTCGAGTATTCGCGCTGGGTGGCGGTGTCGGTCGTCGATGATCAAGGCGTCGAATCGCTGGTGCGATCGATCATCCACCACTTCGACGCCATGGGCGGCGTGCCCCTGCTGGCGGCGTTCGATCGCCCCAAGCCCATCGGCCTGCGAGCCGACAAGGACGGTCAGGTGCTGGAGTGGGATCCGGCCTTTGCCTATGCGTCGGTTCAGCTGGGTCTGGGCATCGAGGTGCGGGCCCGTCGCGGCGCCGACCGCGGCCCGGGCACCAACCTGGGCAACTGGGTCAAGCACATGTTCTTCAAGTCGCGTGTCTTCGTCGATGAAGCCGACCTTGACCGCCAGCTGTCCGAATGGCTGCGCGATCTGAACGCCCGCACGCCGACCGAGCTGTCGGGCAAGACGCCGGCCATTCTCCTGGCCGAAGAGCGCCAGCGTCTGCGCCCGCTGAAGGTCGATCCGCGCGATCTGGCGCTGCGCTTTCCGGTGGTGGTGGGCCCGCGCGCGACGGTGGTCCACGACGGGCAGTCGTACACCATGCCGCCCGAATCGGTGGGCCTGGTTGGCGCGCTGAACCTGTACCCCGATCGGGTCAGCATCACGGCCGGCCGATATGAAGGCTCGCACCCGCGCCACATCCAAAAGCGCGTTCCGACCGCTGTGTTCGGCTGGCGCTCGGTGATGGCCAACGGTTCGGCTGGCAGCGCGCGCCTGATGGCCGCCGCGGATCTCTAGCGAACACGAGCGCGCGCGCAGCTAGCGGTGAACGTCGACGCCGGTCGGTTCCTCTTCGTCGTCGTCGACGAAAAGGGGATCGGACGGCGGGCGAGCCAACGGGTCGGGGACGGCCAGGCGCAAAGCCAGGCGGATGTCGCCAGGGACCAGCGCGCGGGCCTTTTCGTACAGCGAGCGGGCCGTGGCGGCGTCGGCCCCTTCGTGCAGATGGATGTCACCGGCGGCGATCAGATACCCGCAACGCACGGGCGGCGGCAGCGAATCGTTGGCGCCGAGCTCGCCGAGAAAACGAAGGGCGTCGGCCCAGCGGCTCTCGACCATGCCCAGCGCGGCCAGCAAGCCCAGCGCGCCGGTGCGCACGTCGGCGGTGGCAGCGTCGGACGCAGCGAATGACAGCGCCTCGCCCGACCGACGCAGCACCCGCTCGCGGCGCTCGCCTTCCAGGCCCACCAGCAGACGCGGCTCGAGGCCCATACCGCTCCAGCTTTCGGCGACGTCGCGAATGCCGCCCTCGCCGACGAAGCGTCCACCGTCGCTGAGCATGGTGGTCAGGCGCGCGGCGGCGGTGGCACGCTGGGCGATGAACACGTCGCATAGCGCCGACCGCAGCAAGAGCTCCGCCAGCGGCCCGCGCACCAGAAGGTGCCGGTAACGATCCAAGATCGCCTCCGTCGCCTTCCAGGCGTTGTCCCACTGTTCAAGTTCGAAGCACAGCTTTGACAGGCGTTCCAGGTTGGGACGAAAGCCGCTGTCGCGGCCGTAGGCGCGCGAATAAAAACCCAGCGCCCGATCCACGTGTCCCTCGGCGGCGGCCGCCTCGCCCACCCGAAAATAACGCTCGGCCGCGTCGTCGACGCCCACACCGTGGGCCAGCAGGCGATCGAGGACCTGGCCCGCGTGTTCCCAGCGTCCGCCGCCCGCCGCCAGATTCAGCGCGAACAAACGCTGCAGCATCGCCGTGTCGTCGGGAAAAAACGTCAGCGCCGACTCCAGCAGCGCCACCGCGCGCTCGGGTTGCTGCAGGTGATCGCCCAGAACCTGCGCCAGCTCGGCGGCAGTCTCGGCCTGCTCGCGCGGGCCGGGCGAAAGGGCGTGCTCGATTTCCAGCAGGCGCGCCACCTCCGGCCAATCGCGGCGCAGGCGAGCCAGCCGGCGCAGCGCTGCCACCGGTTCAATGAGCGTCACATCCAGCGCGCAAGCCTGACGGTAGGCTTCTTCGGCCACCGTGGGATCGCTCTGCCGCTCGCCGATGCGGCCGACGCCGTACCACAAGCGCGCCGCCACCGGCGCCGGGCTGGCCGCCGCTTTCCGTCGCAGCTCGTCGGCCAGATCAGCCCAGCGGCCGGTGCGTTCGGTGAGGCGCTCCAGCGCCACCACCACGTCCACGTTGCGCGGATCCAGATCCAGCGCCCGCGCCAGATCGCGCTGGGCATCCGCCACCCGGGCCAGCGGATCGACCAGAAACATCGCGCGATCCAGCAGTGCCGCCGCCAGATCGACGCGGGTGGGCGCCACCGCCGCGCGCAGGCTGCGCATCGCCAGTGCCCGCCCCAGCGCGCCCGCGACCGGCGGCAACACCACCAGGTCGATGGCCGGATCGGCCTGGGCTGGCAGCGGTCGGCGGCCCTTCTTGCCCGTGCGGTGCGGCGACGTCTCCTTGCCCAGCAGCGAGTAAAGGCGAAACGCCTCTTCCTCCTGACCAAGGTGGGCGCGGCGCAGTTCGGCCAGGCGCCACAGCAGCGCCGCCCGGCGCGCCGGATCGCCCTGGCGATCCGACCGCGACGCCACCCAGGCCAGCAAGGACGCGCAGCGATCCCATTGCCCGATGGCCATCAGCAGACGTTCGGCCGATTCCGCGGCCGTGGCGTCGTCGCGATCGAGGCGCGTCACTTCCAACCAGGCGTTGGCGGCCGCCGGCAAGTTGTGAGCGGCGGTCTCGTTGAGGCGCGCGATGTCGCGCAGCAACGGCAGCTTCTCGTCCGCCGTATTCAGGTGCGACACCGCCGACGTGGCCAGACGCAAGGACAGCTCCCAGCGTCCGCTGTCGTCCAGTTGCCGCCGCGCCGCTTGCAGCAACGGCAAATCGCCGGGATTTTCGTTCAACGCCAGCAGCCGGATCTCCAGCGCGCCATCGGCGTCGCCGGCGTTTTCCAGCAGCAACGCCCGCTCGGCGAAGGCGTCGCGACGGGCGTCTTCGTCCAGCGCCGGAATGTCGCCTTGCAACGCCGCCGAGAGATCTTTCGGCCGCCCGATGTCGCGCAACATGCGGGCCCGACGCTGCCGCAAGGACGCGCCGGCGCCGGGGGGAATGGCGTCCAAGGCGGCGTCCAGCACCGCCACCGCACCCAGCGGATCGCGCTCGGTTTCCAGGGCGGACGCCAGCCGTTCTGCGACCCGCGCCCGGCGCGTCGGATCGGGCTCGGCGCTGTTGGCGGCCCGCAAGAGATCGATGATGCGGAACGGAACGTCGGGCGACGCCGTCTGGCGTAGCAGCTTTTCACCCAAGGCCAGCGCGTCGTCGGCGGCGGCGTGACCGGCCACCGCTTTTTCCAGCAAGGCCAGCACCTGATCGACAGGCGCGCCCGCCGGCAAGTGCACCAGCGCGCGTTGCGCGGCGAGGAAAAATCCCGCCGGGGTAGCGGGCACCGGATCATCGGCGGGAACGGGCAGTGACGGCGGGCGGCCCACGCTGTCGGCGCGAAAGCCGGCGGCCAGCGCTTCCAGACCCACGCTGTCGGCGTCGATCGCCAGCGCGGCCAGCGCGGCGGGGCGCGTGTCTTCCGGCGCAGCTTCAAGGCAGGTCCGCCGCAACAAGAGCGCGTCGCGCGCCGCCCCGGCATCCTGCAACGCCGTCACCACCGCGGTCACCGCCGCGACCACGTCGGCGCCGTCGGCGGGTGCGCTGCGCGCGGCGCGCTCGGCCAGCCGCCGCGCGACGCCCGGTCTACCGTCGAGCGCCGCCGCCAGCGCGTCGTCGGCAAGCGCCTGCGGTGTTCGCGTCCTGGTCTTTTTTTCGGCGGGCACCGCCGCTGCCACGCCGGAGGTCGAACCCGATTCCGGACGGGGCGTGCGTTGCACGATCGCGTTTTCCAGCGCAGCCAGCGCGGTCACCGCACCGCCGGCGGAACGCGCCCGCGCCAGCAACACGGCGGCGGCGTCGGCCGCCCCGCCCGCCGCCAGCCAATCATGGGCCACGCCCAGCAACGTGGCCGCCTCGGGGACGCGCTCGGCGATGGTGGCGGCGCGCCGAAGCAAGGCCAGCCGCGCGCGCCCGCTGGCCAGCGTGGCCTGCACGCGGAGGGCGGCGATCTGCTGGCGCGGCGATTTTTCCGCCAGCGCTTCGGCCCGGCGGGCAGCGGCCCGCCGGCGGTGCGGGGACACGCGCGGATCACCCGCCAGATCCAGGAACGCCCGCGTGGCTTCTTCGACCGCGCCGTTCTCCGCGCGGGCCAGCGCCGCGGCGTGGGCCCAGATCGCCACCGGTCCGCGATCGCCACGAGCGTGTTCCGCCAGCAGCATGGCCCGTTCACCGGCGGGCAGCTCAGCGGCGGCGCTGAGCAACGCCAGCCGCACGCTGGTCAGCTGCGGCGCTTCGCCGGCGGCGCGCCGCAATTCGCTGAGAGCCGAGAACGGATCGGCGCGCGCGCGCAGCAGATCGGCCAGCTCGACGCGCAGTCGGGCGCGGGCGGTGGCCTCAGGCGTGCTGGCCAGAAGCCGGCGCAGCTCTTCGATGCGAGAAACCGCAGCCTTCGCCCCCTCTGCCGGCGCCACCGGCAAACCGTATCACAGCTGCCGCCGCCCGCGGACGGCCACGCCGTCGTCGGTGGCGCGCCGCGGCCGGCCTTTTGTTACAGTGCCAAAGCATGTCCAGCGTCTTCGCGATCATTCTCGCCGGCGGCGGCGGCACGCGCCTTTGGCCGGCCAGCCGGCGGCGGCGGCCCAAGCAACTGCTGGCCCTGGACGGCAAAGAATCGCTACTGGAGGCGGCGGCGCGCCGGGCCAGCGCGGTGGTGGGCGCGGCCAATGTTCTGATCGTCACCGCCGCTGATCAAGAAACGCAGATCCGCGCGGCGCTGCCGACGTTGGCGGCGCAAAACATCCTGGTTGAACCGCAGCCGCGCAACACCGCGGCGGCGGTTGGTCTGGCGGCGGCGGCGGCGGCCCGACGCGCGGGCCTGGACGCCGTCCTGGCCGTGCTGCCCGCCGATCCGCACATCGGCGACGAGGCGGCCTTCGCGACGGCAGTGCGCGCCGCCGCCGCCGAGGCCAGCCGCACCATCGTCACCATCGGCATCACCCCGACGTACCCGGAGACAGGCTTTGGCTATGTACGGGTGGGCGCGCGCGCCGCTGGCGCCGGCGGCGTGGCGGTGCACGACGTGGCGGCGTTCGTGGAAAAACCCGATCGACCGACGGCCGAGGCGTATCTGGCGTCGGGCGACTATCTGTGGAACTCGGGGATGTTCTTTCTCACTGCCGGCCGCATGCTGGAAGAAGCGCGGCGACACCTTCCGGCGCTGGGCCAGATGCTGGACGCGTTCGTCGTTGCGCCCGACTTCGACGCCGCCGTGCGCGCGCGCTATGCGACCGCGCCGGCCGTGTCGATCGACTATGGAATCATGGAGAAGGCGTCCGGCATTCGCGTCATCCCAGCGGCGTTCGGCTGGAACGACGTCGGCAGCTGGGCGGCCCTGCCGGCCATGCGCCCCGCCGACGAACGCGGCAACGTGGTGGTGGGCGACGCCGCGCTGATCGACGGTGACGGCAGCGTCGTGTACGCCGAGGCCGGCGCGCCTTACGTCGGCGTGGTGGGGGTGCGCGATCTGGTGGTGGTTGCCACCAAGGACGCCATCCTGGTCATTCCCAAAGATCGTGCCCAGGATGTGAAGCAGATCGTCGAGGCCGCCAAACGCGCCGGACGCGATGACCTCTTGTGAACCCGCGCCACCCGATCAATCTTTTCCCTGACCATTGCCCATGAACGATCGTGTGTTTCGTGAGTACGACATCCGCGGCCACGCCGAGCGGGACCTGCCTGACGACTTCGTCGGCGATTTGGGCCGCGCCATCGCCACCATGTTCGTCGCGCGCGGCGCCACCCGCATCACCGTGGGCCGCGACTGCCGGTTGTCATCGCCGCGCATCCACGCGGCGCTGACAGAACAGCTCCTCGGCGCCGGCCTGGACGTGGTGGACGTGGGCATCGTGCACACGCCTGCCCTTTATTTTTCGGTGTTTCATCTCGGCGTCGAAGGCGGGGTGATGATCACCGCCAGCCACAATCCGTCCGAGGACAACGGGTTCAAGATCGTCGCTGGCCGCAGCACCATCCACGGCGCAGAGATCCAGGACCTGCTTGCTTGTATCAAGGCGCGCGCCTTCCGCACCACCGGACGGCCGGGCGTCGGCAGCGCGCACGCCATCCTGCCCGATTACATCGCCACCATCGTCGGCAACGTCCGCCTGGGCGCGCGCCGCCCGAAGGTGATCGTCGACGGCGGCAACGGCACCGGCGGCGTGGCCTTGATGCCGATCCTGAAAGCGCTGGGCATCGAGGCGGAAGGAATCTTCTGCGAACCCGACGGGCGTTTCCCCAACCACCATCCCGATCCGACGGTGGCGGAGAATCTGCAGGCGCTGTGCGCCCGCGTGCGCGAGACCGGCGCCGAGGTCGGCATCGCCCTGGACGGCGACGCCGATCGCATCGGCGCCGTCGACGGACAGGGGCGCATCGTGTGGGGCGACCAGCTGATGATGCTGTTCGCCCGCGAGATCTTGAAAGACAAACCGGGCGCCACCTTCGTCAGCGAGGTGAAGTGCAGCCAGGCCCTCTTCGACGAGATCGCCGCCTTGGGCGGCAAGGCCATCATGTGGAAGGTGGGCCATTCGCTGATCAAGGTGAAGATGAGGGAAGAGAACGCCGCCCTGGCCGGCGAGATGTCCGGGCACATGTTCTTCGCCGATCGCTGGTACGGCTTCGACGACGCGGTCTATGCCGGCGCGCGCCTGGTCGAACTTTTGTCGCGTGGGCCGGCGACCATGGCCCAGCACTACGACACGCTGCCGGCGCTGCACAACACGCCGGAGATCCGCCTCGACTGTCCCGAGGAGATCAAGTTCGAGGTGGTGCGGCGGACCGTGGCCTGGTTCCGCGAGCGCCATCCGGTGGTCGACATCGACGGCGGGCGGATCAGCTTTCAGGAGGACGGCCGTAACGTCGGCTGGGGACTGGTGCGAGCGTCGAACACCGGCGCGGTGCTGGTGCTGCGCTTTGAAGCGGACAGCGCCGCCCGGCTGAGCAGCATCCGCACGCTGGTGGAAGATCGCCTGCACCAGATCATCGCCGAGACCACGGCGTCAAGCCGATAGACGCCGTCAACCGTCAGCCGTCAAGGGGCGCGACCAGCGCGCGCAGCACGGCCTGGCCGATGAACAGGTACAGGATCGCCGCCAGTGACAGGAACGGGCCGAACGGCACCTGCACGCGGGCCAGCGAATCGTCGGCCGCCTCCGCGGCGGCCTCGGTGCTGGCGGGCGCCGCTTTCTGCCGGCGGCGCGCGACCAGCAACAGCGGGATGCTGATCGCCGCGCCCAGGAACGAGCCGCCGAAGATGATGAACGGCAGCGCCTTCCAGCCCAGCACCGCGCCCATCACGGCCAGAAGCTTGCCGTCGCCGAGGCCCATTCCCTCGCGCTTGAGAAGATAAAAATACGCGTCGGCGATGAGCCGCACGAACAGATATCCCGCCACCGCGCCGATGGCCCGGTCGCGCCAGCCGACGTCGTGGGCGCCGAACGCCGCCAGAAAAAAGATCGGGATGGCCGGCAAGGTGATCACGTCGGGCAAAAGTTTCGTATCAAGGTCGATGAACGACAGCACCACCAGCGTCCCGCAGAAGGCGAAATAAAGGGCAAACCGCGCCAGCCGGATCGCCACCGCGCCGTCGACGTCAACGGCCACCAGCTTCCAGAACAGCAGAGCCGACAGAAAACCCATCAACGCTTCGACCAGGGCATAACGTGG
>DASXQB010000192.1:0-6187 GCA_036493295.1 Polyangia bacterium
AAACTTGGTGATGTTGGTCGGATCATTGGGCGCGGAATAAAGGATGGTGTCCAGCTTGGGCACCGGGCCGTTGTTCATGGGGCCCAGCGTTCCGCCGGTCAGATCCAGCATGAAGTTCTGGGTGGTGGGGTCGGTGACCGGCTTCTCGATGCAGATGACCGACTGGGCGGTCGGATGCGCCTGGCAGGACAGCCCGATCTGGCTGGTCAGCGCGCGCGGCACCACCCACTCGGGCCGCCAGCCGTAGATGGTCCCGATGAAGTTCATGCTGTCGCCAAGGTTGTCGGCGTAATAAATCAGCGTGTCGCCGCCAAAGCCGTGCATGGTCAGATCGCCGTTGAAGACGTTGCTGCTCAGGCGCAAGCAGTTGGCGTCATTGCCGTTGCAGACGATGGTCTTGCCGGCTAGCGCCTGGGTGACGTTGATGACCCAGAGATCAAAGAGGCCCAGGAACGTCGACGGCCGCGAGAAGGCGCACCACCGATCGGACGTCGCTGGTGATTGGTTCGAACAGCTGTCGCTGCCGCGACCCACCAGCCTGGCGTCGCCCGGCACCAGCAACATCGAGCCCGGGCCAACCGCAGGCGGCGGTCCGGCGTCGACGGTGGTGTTGGTGTCCCGTGGTGGGACCTCGACGACGCCGCTGTCCGATGCGCCGTCGCGTCGACCACCGTCATAGTAACCGCCGAGGTGGCTGTCGCCGCAGCCAGCCCCAGCGGCTGTCAGCGCGCCCAGGCCGGCGACGAAACCATACGCGTACTTCCTCGGTCGACGCTCTCGATGCAAAATGTTTCTCCCGAAAAAGGACGTGATTGGACATCAACCGACGCCTTCCAGCAAGGGAAAGCTGCCGAGGGCGGCCGCGCTTGGGGAGCGCCTAGAACGGAATGTCGTCGTCGGACGGAGGCGGACCGGCGCTGTCGTCGGCTGGACCTTCGTACCCGCCGCTTCGGCCGCCGCCACCGCCCGCTGGCGCGTTGCCGCCGGTCGGTCGCCGCCCGCCGCCTTCTCCAGCGCCGGCGCCGGCACCACCGCCGCTGCCCAGGAAGACCACGCGATCAGCGACCACGTCGGTGGCGTAGTGCTTCTGTCCTTCCTTATCGTATGAGCGCGTTTGCAGACGCCCCTCGATATAGACCGACCGGCCCTTGGAAAGGTACTTCGAACAATTCTCCGCCTGGTCGCCCCAGACCGTGACGCGGTGCCATTCCGTGCGTTCTTGCCGCTGGCCGCCTTTGTCTTTGAAGACGTCGGTGGTGGCGATGCGCAGGTTGCAAAGGGGGCGGCTGCTGGGCGTGTACTTCAGTTCGGGGTCAGCTCCCAGATTGCCGATCAAGATGACTTTGTTGACGCTTCCCATGGGCGGTCTCCTTTTACCATAAACAACATCCAGAGTTCGGATCGACCCTGGGCGAAGTTGCCGTTCAATCGAGCGCGCCGAGGATCGTTTCTGTGGCCTGGGCGGCAACAGAAACAACGCTGGTCGGAGACAAGCCGGGAGATGCGCTAGAAAAATCCTTGTGATTTCGCGGCGGAACTAGCATGGATATTTTTGTAATCTAGCATCCGTATTGCAACCAAGGTGAGCATGATGAAGTTCCCCGGCGTCGCACAGATGGTATCGGTCGGCTTGGCTTTGGTATCGATTGGCTGCGCCGATCTCAGCGGCGACGAGGGCGGCGAAGGCGTCCATTCGCTGTTGAAGACGACCAACGGCCTGTCCTCCATCAATGGCCTCAGTTCGACCAATGGCCTGGCGACCGGCAACGGTCTGGCGACCGGCAACGGTCTGTCGTCGACGAACGGTTTGATGACCAGCGATTCGGGGCGCAACACGGTGTCGTATCTGGTTCGCTGCGCGCTGGCGGCCGGAACCAGCGTGGTCAAGAAAGACCAGTACGGCAACTCGTACACCTTCCCCGGCGAGATGGGCCTGGCGCCGCAATGGAGAGACGGTGTCTGCGACAGCGCCTGCCAAGAAACGATGTCGTCCTGCATGCTGGCCCACGTGAACACCGCCGGCGTGCACATTCCTCTTTGGGTTGTGTCAGCCGATCCGTCGGTGGGCTGGGGATTGAACTCCAGCTATCCGAACCAGGAAGGCTCGTTCTTCGGCAACATCTTCGTCACCGGCGCGCACGGCACCAATCCGAACAAGGTCGCCGCGTATTACTGCAACGGCATCGCGTACAACGTTGATGTCGTTCCCGGCCGCATCGGTGCCAAGCAAACGAACGCGCCGTACGTCGATCCGTTCGGCGGCGGCGACGGCTACTGCAAGGATTACTGCACCGCCGCCGACCACCCGTACCAGACCAGCGGCTTCAAGGCCTGCAACGGCTGGAACCACGTGATGACGGTCTGGCGTCAGGCGAACTAGGCGCTCGCTGCGCTCGATGGATGCCGCGAGAGGCTCCGGTTCCCTCTCCCTTTGGAAGAGGGGCAGGGTGAGGGCGAGTTGAAATTGTCGCGCGCTGGATCCGGAATGGCGTAAACCTGGCGGGTGGATCGGAAGGGCGATGTTTTGGACATGCTTCGCGAGTTGGCGGAGCTGACGATGCTGGAAGAGGGGGAGCCGCAGTCGTTTCGGGTGCGGGCCTACGAGAGCGCATCGCACGCCATCGAGACGCTGGCGAAGGATCCCGGGCTGCTGACCGCAAAGGAGCTGCAGCAGATCGAGGGCATCGGCAAGAGCACGGCCGAGAAAATCCGCGAGCTGGTGCAGACCGGCAGGGTGGCGAAGCTGGAGCTACTGCGGCAAAAGCACCCGCCATCGGTGGTGGCGTTGCTGCGCATTCAGGGCCTGGGACCGAAGGCGTTGCAGCGGCTGCGCTCCGAGCTGGGGGTCAACTCGCTGGACGATCTGCGGGCGGTGCTGGCCAATCATCTGCTGCGCGGGCTGAAAGGGTTCGGCCCCAAATCAGAGGACAACCTGGTGCGCGCGGTGGCGCGCCTGGATGCGCAAGGCGCCGCCGGGCGCACGCCCATCTCCGTCGCCTATCCGCTGGCGGCGCGCATCGTGGGCAAGCTGTCGGAGCTGGACGGCGTCAGCCACGTCGCGGTCTGCGGATCGCTGCGCCGGTTCTCCGAGACCATCGGCGATGTGGACATCGTCGTGGCGGCGCAGGCGCCGGGGCCGGTGATGGCCGCGCTGGTGGCGATGCCGCTGGTCGAACGGGTGCTGGTCCAGGGCGACGCCAAGACCAGCGTCGTCACCCACCGCGGCACGCAGGTCGACGTGCGGGTGGTGGCAGCGCACCAGCTAGGCGCAGCTCTTTTGTACTTCACGGGTTCGAAGGGTCACAACATCAAGCTGCGCCAGCGTGCGCTGGCCCGCGGGCTGACGTTGAACGAATATGCGCTCGCCGCCATTGACGGCGGTCGCGTCGTCGCAGGCGAGACCGAGGAGCAGATCTACGCGGCCCTGGGCCTGCCGTTCATCCCGCCGGTCCTGCGCGAAGACGCCGGCGAGATCGAGGCCGCCCTGGCCGGCACCTTGCCGCGTCCGATCGGTGACGTGGTCGGCGACTTTCACGTGCACACCTCGACGTCGGGTGACGCCCAATCGTCGCTGGACGAGGTGATCGCCGCCGCGAAGGGGCGTGGCCTGCGCGTCCTGGCCATCACGGAGCACGCCGAGGGCACGCGCGCCGGCGTCGGCCGCGAGGCGCTGCTGGCCCAGCGCGCGCGCATCCAGGAGCGGCAGCTCGCCCTCGGCGATTCGCTGCGCCTGCTGCACGGGATCGAGCTGAACATCGGCCCTGCCGGCGAGCTGGACTACGACCTGCCGTTTCGGCAGCAGTTCGACTGGTGCCTGGCGTCGGTGCACGACCACTTCGATCTGGATCGCGCCGCGCAGACCCGCCGGGTGGTGACGGCCATGCAGGATCCCAGCGTGCGCATGATCGGCCATCTTTCCGCGCGTATGATCGGCGGCCGGCCGCCCATCGATCTGGATCCCGACGCCATCTTTGCCGCCGCCGAAGCAACCGGCACCGCATTGGAAGTGAATGGAGCCTTGCCGCGGCTGGATCTGTCGGTCGAGTGGCTGCGGCGCGGGCGGGAACGGGCGGTGACGTTCGTGCTCAGCAGCGACGCCCACGACACCGACGAGCTGGCCCGCGTTGACTTCGCCAAGCTGAACGCCGAGCGCGCCTGGGTCGATCCGGCGCGCGTCGCGAACGGTTGGCCGCCCGACCAACTGCGCGCCTGGGCCGAGGCGCCGAAGGTGGCCGGCTGCGGTTGATCAGCCGAGGGCGCGCGTCACCAGCGCTTCCAGTTTCGCTCGCGGCGCCGCGCCGATCATGTGGCCGACCACCTGACCGTTCTTGAAGACCATCAACGTCGGCATGCTGCGCACGTCCAGCTTGGCGGCCAGCTCGGGGTTGGCGTCGACGTCGCATTTGCCGACCCGCAGGCGGCCGGCATAGGCGTCGGCGATGGCGTCGATGTGCGGGGCGATCATCCGGCAGGGCGCGCACCAGGCGGCGGTGAAATCGACCAGCACCGGCAGCGGCGACTTCAGCGCCTCCTGTTCAAAGTTGGTGTCGTTGATCTCGATGACGTTTTCGTTGGCCATGATCGTTGCTTCTCCTTCGGTCGTTCACGAGTCGCGCGCGGCGGCCTTTACGCTGTCATGCACGCTTGCAGGTTCACCTTCGCCCGGTGCAAAAGCACGGCGACGTGGCCGGGCGTGATGCCCAGGGTGCGGGCGGCGTCTTCGCCGTCGACTTCATCCAGCATGCGCAAGGTGACCACCATGCGTTGCACGTCGCTGAGGCTTTGCACGCAGCCGCGCAGCTTGATCTCGTCCTCGGCGGCGGCGATGAGCTGGTCTACCGACGGCGTCGCCGCCGGCAGCGCATCCAGCGCGGCGTCGTCGCTGTCGTGCGGGCGGGCCACGGCGGCCAGCCGGCGGCGGTTGCGGGCGGCGTTGCGCACCAGCACCGTGAGCAGCTTGGCGGACTCGGCGCGCGCGTCGATCAGCGTCCGCGCTTGCGGCAAGGTGAGAAAGGTTTGAAAGGCTTCCTGGACCATGTCGAAGGCGTCTTCGGCGCTGACGCCTTCGCGACGGGCGACGCCCGCCAGGTGGACGCGGTGGTCGTGCACCAGGCGTCCCACCCAGGCCACGAAGCTGCCGCGTTCGGCCGCCGTGCACGGGCAATCGCCGGCGCGCGGGGTGGCGGGTGCGGGGTGGGCATTGGCCGAGGCGGGCATGGGTGTCGACTCCACGAAAGTAGATGCCTGTCCGTTAAAGAGGTGCCGAGGTGAGCGGTTATTACAAGCGCCCCCAAAAAACCGCCCAGGGACTCAAGTCGGCCGCCGCCCGGTCGATGAATACCGTCGCTCATGGGCTGGCTGTGCGCGTTGGTGGGGTTGTTCGGGGTATGGGTGCTCGTGCTGCGTCGCCAGGTGGGCCACCTCAACGAAGCGGTCCGCCAGCAGCTGGAACGGCACGCCACGCTGGATGAGCGTTACGCCGATCTGGTTGGCAGCGTGACCGACGCGGTCTTCGCGCTGGATCTCGAGGGCCGCTTCACCGCGGTCAACGCCGCTTCGCAGGCGGTGACAGGCTTTGCCCGCGCCGACATCTTGCGCGGCTCGGTGTTCGATCTGCTCCAGCCCGAACATCGCGAGGCAGCACGGCAGTTCATGGCCCGCGCGGCGGCGAACGCCGGGCGCGGCGAAATGCGTTTCAAGACCACCATCGTGGACAAGGACGGCCGGGTGGTGAATCTGGTCGGTCACCTGCGTCTGATCACACACCGACGGGCAGCCATCGGCTTCGAAGGCATCGCCCATCGCGTCGCGCTGCAGACGTCCGCCGAGAGCGGCGGCGGCCATGCTGCCGATGCGGAACGCCAGCTTGTTGCCTGACGCAACTGCTTCGTTCTGACGAGCACTGGTCTAGCCGTTAAGGTTTGACCGGTCCCGACCACGCAGCTATGGTCCGGCTTCTGGCCGACAACCTAGGAGCGTGCTCATGGCAGGCGGATCCTCCCTTCCCGTCTCTGTTCAGACGTCCACGCCCGTGGCAGGTACGGGCAACAAATACTTTCTCCCGCTGGTGGTGCTCACCTCGCTGTTCTTCATGTGGGGGTTCATCACCTGCCTGAACGACATCATCATTCCGCACCTCAAGGGCATCTTCGAGCTGAACTATGCCCAGGCGATGATGGTCCAGTTC
>DASXQB010000193.1:0-23995 GCA_036493295.1 Polyangia bacterium
CGGATAGAGGTGATGCTCATGGTGGTAGTTGAAGTCGCTGCCACAGAAGAAGACCTGTTCGGTCAGCGAGCCGTAGATGGTTCTGGCGGTGGGCCGCTTATGTTCGAAGTAGTCGCAGACAGCGTAGTTCAGCGAGCCATGCTCGAGGAACATCCGGAGGCGGACGAGAAAAAGGAAGATCGTCACTGCCGGCAGTACGTTGAACATGGGATAACGCCATAGGCGAGCGAGCTGAAAGCCATCGGTGAGCAGGTAACAGACGCCGGCCTGCACGGCAATGATGGCGCCGTAGCGTACCAGCTTGCCGGCGGGCGTCGTCTTTGGCCGCGTCGGCGAGGCGGGCAGCTCCGACGCGCGGCTCGGGCGCAGCAGATAGTCGCCGACCTTTGCGAACAGGATGCTTCCGACGAGCGGACCGAGGACGAAACGCAAGAACTCGGCGCGCGAACGAAAGTGAACGTAATAGTCGCTCGCGCCCGGGTCTTCCTTCGTACCGAAGTCGCGATGGTGATCGAGGTGCTGGTCGCGGATCGCGTCGAACGACGTACCGAGCAACGCCGAGAGGATCACGCCGGCGACCCGGTTCTCGGTCTTCGTGGGGAACAGGGAGTAGTGAATGCAGTCGTGCGTTGGAAAGAAGAGGCGATGTAACGCGAGCCCGATCGCAAGGTAAAGCAGCACCAGCTGCCACAGGGCGACGGCGCGTCCAGCGAGCACCAGGAGTCCAATGAAGACACTTACGTTCCCGACGACCTGGAGGTGGCCTCGTGCGCGCGAGGCTACGAGCAACTCCGGCGCGAGCCGTTTGCGCTCGATGCCCGTGTAGAGGTTCCCGCGCGCAGCCCGCGGCGCGTCGCCGCGATCGCTCGGGACCGAGGACGCCAGCGCGGTCACCCGACCCTCCGCAGGTTGATCTGCATGTTCGAGCTAGTGCCCGCGAGGCGCGTCTGGAGGATCTCGAGCGGCGTGAACAGCGCGAGCAGAAGGACATTCTGGTGATGGAAGAACTTGGCGATGCGCCGCAAAATAGGCGTGTCGGCGCAGAAGCTCTGGATCGAGTGGATCCAGAACACAGGGTTGACGAGAGAAACCGTGCTCACGAGTTCGAAGCCTACCTCGCGCGCGAGCTCGGAGAAGTTCTTCTTGTTAAAAATGTAGAAGTGCCGGGGGATGTGATAGCCGGCCCAGTATCGCCGCGACAACAGGCGAAAGTCCCAGGCGTCGATGTCGGGTGTCTCAACAGAGAGCACCCCGCCCGGCTTGAGGATGCGTCGTACCTTCGCCAATAGCTCGCGCGGATTGCGTACGTGCTCGATAAGCTGGTGCATAACGGCCAAGTCAAACTTACCCTCCCAGTCGCCAAGATCCAGGCGGCTCACGTCGCCGCTTCGGCCGTCGTAGCCTTTGCGCCGCACCCGTTCGATGGCCTGCGCGCTCCAGTCCACGCCGTGGTACCGCCAGCCCGGCGGACATGAAGCACTAAGGATGTCGAGAAGGCGGCCATCGCCGCAGCCGATGTCCACGACTTCGGCAGCAATCGCAGGTACGAGCTTCTTATAAGTCGCGCCCTTGCGCCGCGCCATCCATCCCCGCACCGCCATGACGGCTCGATTGGGGTTCTCCGTCTCGGAGAAGGCATAGTAGTTCGAAGGATAGATCACTGGGAGCGCCACCTCGACCGGGATGCCCTTTGGGAAGATCAGCTGGCAAGAGCGGCATTTGAGGTAGTCGAGTTCCTCGTGCGTCGTGTGGTACTCGAAGTCCCACCCTCGCCCGACGACGTCGTGATCGGAGCGCATATCGCAGCGCCCGTAAGGGCAGATCGGCGCCTCGACGTCGAACGTCTTGAGGTGCGGTCCCCCCCCTCCCCTCGGCGCGGCGCTGACGTCGTTCGATTCGATCGGCACGGCTTCTTTCGAGGCGCCCACTGCGACTCGCGAACTTACCGCGTCCTCGCCGATATTCAAAGCGTATCCGTTCATCGACCCGAGTAGCCGACGCGGGCGCCGTAGTAGCGTACCTGTCTGGGACATGAACCAAAGGCACCGGCGGCGCGACCAATGGCCCAGACTCGTGACGGAACGGGAGGATAGCGGAGAGAGCGACATCGGTTTGCGCGCCGAATCGGGGTTTCGACGCAGACGCCGTATCACTGGCGGACGGCGCTGGAGAATCCACCGGGGCGGCAGGCGGACACGCTGGCAAAGATTGTCGAGTTGCGGCTCGCGGAAGTCGGGCGCTTTTGACGGGACCGGTCCGCGCGGATGGTGGGTCGGATAGTGCGTGCCTTTTATGGCATGCGCTCTGGCCACGCGCTTCGCAACCAGTGCAGGGGCGACGACGCCCAAGGACCACGGACATGCGGACGAAGCAGCGGATCGCGCACATTTGGATCCCCGAAGCCGTGGTGAAACCTCGACGACTCCGCCAACGAGGCCGTCGTCACGATTCACGAGCGGGCGGGCGCGCCACACCGAGATCCGATTGGCGCGCATGCGCGTTGGTCGCTGCCGCTGACCGGCCCCCGAAGCGCCATCGAGGTCGTACGGACAATGGATGCGAAATGGCGCGATGGAGATTTGGCCTTGACAATGAACCGCATGCGCTCGGTTGTGGAGCGGACATTCCGATACTGAGCCATTCCCAGGGACGCACCGCCCAGTTACTTAGGCACCAAGGCTGTCCCTGCGGACAGACTGTGTGGCCAGGAACGTCGTCCCAAGCGGCATTGTACCAACAGGAGGATGGCCTTGGTGCCGTCCAACGTCCGCCGCGGGCATGGAAAGGTAGAGCCGCACAAAAAAACCGCTAGAGCCGAATTGATTCGCGGCCCCTCTCGCGACGACAGAGGGGCCGCCAAGCACCATTCGCTATGAATTCGTGTAGTACGTCGTGATCCAGGAATTAGATGCGCCCGTACCGGGAAGTGTGCAGATGACAACGTAGTTGTCGTCAACACTATGCGTGAGCTGATGCGACGGGAGGTCTGTTCCTGTGAATGACAGATAGCCAAATCCTGTATACGTCGTCGTTGAATCGGGACAACCACCGGCGACGCCGCACGTGTACAGGAGCGTAGATACGTACGTGTTACCGCCGTACGTCTCTTGCTCAACATCACAGGAGAACGTCGAGCTGGCATTGCCGTCATAGTAACCAACGTTGATTGCGGCTACGGACGCGGCGGCGGTGACCGTCCCGAGTGAAATTGGACATGCAAGCCCCGTTGATCCGCTAGAATTGCCAAATGTTCCGTCAATATCATGCTTGACGGCGGTCGAATTAAATTGCCCCTGACAGGCAGAACCACTTGCACTTGTGTAGGTCGTGGCCTGTGCACGGCCTGTGGCGAGCAAAGCGATCATTACGGCAGCAGAGCGAACAATGAATCGTGTCGAGCGCATCGTAACCTCCTTATTGTTTCAGTCTTGGTTTGCTGGGCTGAATAGTATGAACACCGTATCAAAATGACCCTCAGAGAATTCATGTGGGCCAGCACGAAAATAGGGCCCATTGCGAGTGTGCCATTCCTCGGACGCCTCGATATCCCTCCTGATTGACCATGCTGTTGCTAAGTCGTGCGTTCTCATTGCGAGCGAGCACCCTCGAGCAAAACACTCTACCGTCGCTGTGTCAGCGCGTCCCGCCAGCTGAGGCGAACCTTTCAGTGTGTTAAGTAGATTACTGGTGCGCATAGCCCACTTTCCATTTGCTGGACCAGAGTCGTGGAGCGCCCTGAGCTCACTTTCCAAGTTATTTTTCGCAGCCACGAGAGGGGGCGTCGTTGTATGGGACTCAGGAGACACGTCAGAAGGCGTTGGAGGTTGCACAAACGGCACTGCTGAATAGTTGCGTGGAGGAGCGCCGACATTGGCATCCGAGGTGAAGTCAGAGCGTTGCATGGGTTTAGTAGCCTCGGGCGATTCCATGAGTTGCGAACCTCGCGTCTTGTGGTTTCGCTGTAAAACGCGGCAGGCAATGATGGCGAGACTTATCCCAATCAGGGCGCACGCCGCGTATATCGAGATCACGAAGGCGCCAGGTTTCGGACGCCTCGTAGTATGAATGTTTTCCACGTCACCCCTTAAAATGAGCGAATTCGTATGCGACCGTGGCCGATCGCCCGCATGACTGCCGCCACTGTAACCGCTGCAATTGTTGGCTCACTTAGCGATAGGCGTTTCTTGATTGAGCACCTATCGGCCGATCGACAGTAATAACAACGACAGTTATATAAGATATCGACCTGCAAATTGATATTGCCGGCCTTGCTATATTTATAAATCGTTTAGCGCAAAGCATTCAATCGTGCTCACCCAGGCAAGCAACACCACCGACGCCCCAGCATCCCGATAGTCGCAAAATGATTGCCGGCCTTCGGCCAATCTGTCAATACGATAAATATGCATCAACTGCGAAATCAGTGCTCCTCCTAGTGTCCACCAATTTGGACGTGTCGTCTCTTCGTCAAGACGATAGGCACTAATAACGCTGAATCGCTCGTTTGGCCAACTTATGCGCCGATTCCAGTCATTGATTTACTCGTGTTGTGACTTCCGAATATCATTGGATGGTCGTGTGCTGCGAGTTTGGTGAACGTCGCGCCTCATGGAAGTGTGCAGAGAGGTAAACTTCCGCTTCCAATTGGCATTGGAGAGCGAGGAGATCCGTCGGCGCACCTACGTAGGCCGCGTTTTCCCCAACCCTGACTCGTGCATGCGCCTCATCCGCGCCCTCGCTGCCGAACAGCACGAAGAGTGGCAAGAAGGCAGCCGGTATCTGAACATACTGCTCCTCATCGAACAGAAAAGGATCTGATTAGAGCCGTTGCGTGAAAAGAACCTGGAGCGCCATCGCTCAGGCCTTTTGCAGAACATTAGCCACTTGACCCGCTCTGCCGGCGGTAGATCTGGAAGTGGGCCGTTTCCGTCACCGAGGGGTGCCCCAGCGGCGCCACGAACTCCGGAAAAAATCCGCTCCAATCACCCGCCTGGCGAGGCAACACGATCTTGATTCCCCGGTCCAGCATTCGATTCAATTCGCCGACCAGCTCGCCTTTCATCACGGCCAAGTTGAACGGCTGCACATAGCCCTGCGGAATGAATCCGCACGCCGTGTAGTACCAGTAGTCATACTTCGAAAACAGATACACTCGATCGTCGCCCGCGGCGTGGGTGATCTCATCGCAGTCGGCGGACGGAAGAATGTCATGAGCGATCGCCGGCGGCGGTGAATGTTGGCCAAAAAGGACGTCTCTTTGCGCAACGATCTTCTCGGTGACCCTCCCGGAGTAGAAATAAGCGCAGACAGCAACCAGCATCCACGGCGCCCAGCGAAATCCAATGCGCGTCACCCGATCCCCGTCCTGATCGGCGGATGGCCAGGCCAGGTCCAGGCCGACGAAAAGAACGAATAGCACCGACGCGCTGATATTGATCAGGTTGTGCTCGTGACTGCGGCCGAAAAAATAGATCGAGTTGGCAACCATCAGCGCTACGGCGGCGATGGCCATTTGTCCGTACCGATCGGCGACCGAACCACGTCGGGAAAAAGCCAACCAGCCGGTGGCGCCGGTCAGCGGCAGCAGCCACCAATAGAATGACGTCGCCGTGATGCGCAGCATGCCGATACCAAGATGACGATAAAGACTGACCGCGTCCGAGCTGAAAGAGCCAAAGACAAGGCGGACGCAGACAAACGAAAGCCCGATCAACGCGATTGCCGGTGCGATGGCCACCGCCAGACGGCGCACGTCCAGGAAGAACGCTGGCCGATCCGACCGCGGCAAGCTGCACCGCCGGGCCAGGAAATCCGCACCCACCGCAAGACCGTAGGCGCCCAGATACAACGTTCCGATACTGCGCGAGAAGAAGTAAAGGGCACCCAGTGTGAGCCCCACCAGCCAACTCTGCAGTCCGCGCGTATAGACAGCCCACAGCACCAACAGCCATAGATCCAGACGGATTGGCGTCACCTGCGGGACCGCATTGGCGTCCGCCATGACGGCGTAGAAGCGGACCAACACCACACAGACCAACAATGGCGCCGCCAGCTTCGGGTGACGGAAGGTACGTCGAGCAAAGACGAACATTCCCAGCATCAACAGGTAAAAACTGGTGCTGGTCACGAACGTGAACGCCAGCGGCGCGCCGCCCACCTTGCTCCAGCCCAGCGCCAGCAGGGACGGCAGCAGATCGTATTGCAGGTACACCTCACCGACGGGAAACCCGTGTTGTAGCCGCAGCGCCGGCGACAGGATGGAGATGATGTCCTCCAGGCTAGCTACCGTCGTGTGAACAAAACAAACCGGGATCAGCAACACGACCAAAAGCGCGGGCACGCCCGTCCGTCCCTGGATCGTCCGCATCAACAGCAGACCGGCCGCCAAGCTGGCCGCCACCACCAACAGCGCAGACTGCAGATTCAGCTCAACCACGGCCATCGGCGGGCGCAATGGCACCCACCACGCAAATAGCCCATCGATGCCCAACAGACACGCAACCACGGCCGCCCGCCAGGCGGGCGCGATGCGCTTTAACACCCAGCAGCCGGCGGCCGTCATCAACCACGCCAGGATCACCAGCGCCAACAAGCCGTACGGTTCGGCACCATCTCGATCATTCGTCGACGTTCGCGCCCACGGGGTCAGGTCCGACAGACGGAGAGCAGCGGCGAATTTCCACAGCCAGGTCTCTGCAGCAAGAAAAACCCGGCGCAACAGGATGCCGACGCTGATCGCCACCGCCACCGCACCGACGCTGGGATCGATGAAATAGCCCCACCAGGCCGGCGTCACCGGCGCTGGGCCGTTCGCGGCGGCGCTCATTGCGCCAGCGCCACGCCGGTCGCCCTGGCCTTCTCGACCGTCATCACCAGGACCCGATCGCGATTCTCCCAACTGGCGTACCAATTGAAGTTGATCTCCCGTGGCCCAAAGACCGCCTTTGTCAGCCAGCGATCGTTGGTCTTCCAGTGACGCGGCCCCGGCCCGTCGGCGCGGGCAAAGAACACGACCGCCTGCTCGTCGGCCCGATCGGTAGCATTCGCCGGCAGTGTCACGCCCTGTTGCGCGGCCATGCTCCGCACCCGGTCGGACAGTCGATAGCGGGTCTCAGGATGATCGGCAACGTAGGCGACAGCGTCTTTGACATCCACCTTGGAATCAAAGTGGCGAATGCTTTCGCCGGCGCCGATCAACCACGCCGCCTGAACCACCGCCACAATAGCCAGAATGCCCGCCAGGGCAGCGCGCAGCCTGACGTGCGGGAGGCGCTTGACCCCCGCCGCGATTCCCCGCGCCGCCAGGACACCGAGGAACGGCGTGAGAAAGAGATAGTTCCGCACAATGGCCACGCGGTATTTGCCACAAAAGAAAATCAAAAAGACCAACGGAAACCCCACCAGCACGGCTGCCATGCGCCGATCTTCACGAATCCAGAAAACCGCCCCTGCCAGGGCCGCCCCAAAAACCAGCACGGAAACCAGAAGAAACGGCGAGAAGTAGGCGGTCGCGAAATAAGACAGGACCACGCCCCAGTGCTGCCAGGCGCTGGCCACCGAATAGCCGAAGTGTCCCTGCTGATAGGCGGTGGAGATACGTCGGCCGTCTTCAAGAAACTTAAAAGGGTCCAGCACCGTGCCCGGTGTGGTGACCAAATAAGCGGCGAAAGCGATCGCGCAGAGGGCAAACACTCGCTCAATCGGGGCTGCCAGCGGACGCAGTGGCCGCGTCGTCAGCCCCATTCCGATCACCGGAACCAGCAACAGCACGCCGGGGAATTTCGTCCCGGTGCCCAGCCCGACGGCAATCGCTCCGACGGTCAGCCAGACCCCCCTGGGCCGGCGATGGAACATGGCCAGCGCAAACAGGGTCAGGGCAGCGAACTGCGTGAGGATGCAATCATTCGCCACCCAGCGGGCGTGATACGAATACTCCCACGTCAACCCCAAGCAAGCGGCGGCGATGAACGCCTCCCACCAGGGCCGCCGCAGGGCGAGGACAGCCGCGTAGGTCCAGATGATGGCCAGCGCGCTGACCACGATGAACAGACGTCGTACCGTCAACAGATAATCCGGCCCGTTCACCGCCTCTTTCATCGCTGCCTGGATGCTGTGTGGGTCGCCCCCGGTATTCAGCCCGGCCACCGCCGCTGACGGCAGCGCCGGCAGCAGCTCCAGCCACTTGCTCAAAGACGGATAAATGTACGAGCGAGGCAGGAGGACGCCGCCAGCCACCATCTCGCGCACCGGCTGGATGTGCCATTCCATCTCGTCCCACTGGTCGCCAAAGTCCACGCCGCGCAGTCCGGCGAACAAGAACACTGCCACCAGCAACAACACAGGCGCCGCCAGACCCAGTGCGCGCAGGCGCGGCTCGGCGGCTATCCATTCGCGCGGACGAAAAATCACGGTTTTGTGCCGAACACTTCCACTTCACTGAGCGCGACGTACTTTCCTTTCGTGCTCCGCACGCGCACATAGCGAGCGGTCTTGCCGCGAGCCTTCACCGTCCACGGAATCAACTGCCCGAAGTTGGTGGTCCGGGTATCGATGTCGGCAAAACTGGCGCCGTCGGTGGAAAACTGCAGGGTCATCGGTAACCCGTCGTCAAACCAGCCGTCGCCGCGGTTGTAAATCTTCACCTTGTCGATCCGATACACCGCCTGCAGGTCGACCTGCACCCAGGGATTGTCGCTGATGCTGCTGTGAATGCCGTACGCGCCAGTCGTCACCCCGTCGGTCAATCCGCCAGGGGGACTTTTCGCCGTCGGATGAAGCCCGCTGGCGGTGACCGGCATGTGCAGCGCGATGTTGATATGTCCAAGAATACTGGACGCGACCCAGATCAACAGCGCACCGACGATCAGGCCCAACGCTGACAGGCGAACCCCGCGTTCGAACCGGATCTCGCTGACCGTGCGGGGTTCGACCAGCTTGGCCAACGCGCCGACCATGCGTTGAGCAGCCAGCCCCACTTCGGCGGCGCTTCGGGAATCCAGACGATCGACGGCCAGCAGATCACCGCCGCGAACCAGGTCAAAGAACCGTTCCAGCGCCGCCTGGTCGATGGGCACCACGCTCCGCTGCCGCAAGCGGCCGAATCGCGCCAGCACATCGTCGGCCTGCAGCGGATCAGCCAGCGGTTGATCCGAACCCGCGGCCACGAACGCCGCCACGTACAGCAGCGCCGCTTCCCGGTACAGCACCAGCGCGCTGGCTACGTGGCCCTCGACTAGATGGTTCGCCACCTGCGCCCGATCATTCGCCGCTCGAACCAGCTCCCGGATTCGTGGACGATCCGATTCGGGATAGGCAGCCGCCTTTTGCTCGCCCGGCTTCAGCACAAAAGAGTCCCACCAGGTCCGGGGCGAAAACGGTAGGGTGATTTTGCTGAACGTCACGGGCCGCAACATACCTCGACCAAACCGGCGCGCGCCGCGAAATTTACTTCGTGCAAGCGGCGAAGGTATTTAGCCCGAACTTGTGGGGGAAGCACTGGATGTTCTGCGGCGTGAACCCTGCTTGAACCAGCAACGGCCACAGGTCGCGGACGTCGTAATACATTTTGTGGTCGTCCATCTCGCAGGCCGGGCTGACGCCCAGCTTGAACGCGGCCAGCTCCAGATATCGCTTGCCTCGCCATGACGGCACGTTGACCAAGCAGCGACCGCCCGGAACCAGCAGCCGCCTCAGCTCGCGGAGACAAGCCAGCGGCTGCCATAGGTGTTCAAGCACGGAAACCATCATCACCGTGTCGAGGCTGTCGTCGGGCAGCGATGCCAGCGATTCGGGCAGGCCGCCCTCGACGGCGGTGACCTTGGCGTGGCCCTTCAGATCGGGCGCCAGCGCCACATCCATCAGTACGGCTGACGCCACCTGGTCCAAAATCGTGCGGGCAAACGTCGCGTGAAAACCGCACCCGATGTCGCCAATGCGCTGCCCGGCGAAGGACGGCACCCAGCGGCGCAGCTGCCGCGCCGACAGCCAGACGCCAAACCGATCCACCACTGACGGCCGATAACTCTGGGCGAAGGCTTCTGGCCGCAACGGTTCGGAGGCCACCCTCAACGCCGCCTGGCCACACTGGTCGAGTGCAGCAGCAACGTGAACGTGAAGGTCATGAATCCGACGATCATCAAGAGCAGGCCGGTGACCCCCAGATTGTTGATCATCGATTCGTCCGGCAGCCGATAGTGGTGCCGCACATAGCTGACCGTCAGCAGCGCTCCCAGCGCGCCGCCGCTGCCGAACAGCAGCGCCGCCAGCCCCACGCTGCGCGTGTAGGGAAAACGACGGAACCACACGCGCGTCCGCTGCCCCGAGTAGTCGAAGAACACCTGGGTCAGCACGCCCATGAACACGCACTGCAAGCCCAGAATCGACAGCGACACGCCCAGCAGCATCCAGTGCAGCGAGAAGGTGATCGGCCCGACCGACAGCTGCCCAAACGACAGTGGAAGGGTCAGCAACAACCCCAGCGTCAGCATGAACAGCCCCGGCTTGTAAAGAAAGAAGTTCGCCCCGTACACAAACATAGCTCGCAGGTTGATCCAGGCGGCGTGCCACGGCGAAAACCAGCCCGACCGCTTGTGGTGGCTCAGGCGCCCGTCGCGGTCCTTGAGGAAACGGATCGGCACCTCGGTGGTGGCTAGGCCCATGTGAACCGACTTGAGGACCATCTCCGAAGCGTACTCCCACGATTGCGACCGCAGATCCATGCGCTGCAGCGCCTCCCGGGTGATTCCCCGCATGCCACAGTGGATGTCGGAGAAGCGAGAACCGAAGATGACGTTCAGGATCCACGTCGTCACCGGCGTGCCCAGGTACCGGTGCAAGGGCGGCATCGAACCCGGTTCGATGTAGCCGCGAAAGCGCGAGCCCATCACGAACTCGGACCCGGCTCGGAATTTTTCGACGAAAGGCGTGAGCTGTCGAAAGTCATACGTGCAGTCGCAATCGCCCATCAGCACATATTTTCCCCGAATATGCGGCAAGGCATCCAGGTAGGCCCGGCCAAGGCCGCGCTTGGGCGTGCGCAGCACCCGGGCGCCGTGCTTGAGGGCAATTTCCGCCGTGGCGTCGACGGAGCTGTCGACGATCAGGATCTCGCCGCGCACGCCAGCCGCGCGTAGGCCTTCCTGGCACCAGCCGATGAAGTCCGAGATGGTGAGCTGTTCGTTCAGCGCTGGGATGACGATCGAAAATTCCGGGTCGGCCTGGTCGTCGCGCGGAATGCAGAGGGTGACCTCCGGATCGCCGGTGGCGTGGACAGAACCGCCCTGAATTTCGACGATACTCACGATGGGACGCGATTTTTCACTCATGCTACATCCGTCCGCCGCGCAGGTCCGGGAGCATCGCCAGCATCGACGCCTGCAACGACTGGCGCGAGGTCATGCGGCAGCGCCAGCCCAGGCTCTTGATGCGGTCGGTGTTGAGGCGGACCACCGGCACGTCGCCCTTCCAGCCTCGATCACCGCCGGTGAAGTCATAGCGAACAGGCTCGCCGCGCAGGCCCACGCACTCAACCGCCAGGTCGGCGATCTCCTTGACCGTGATGTAATCGCCAGTGGCGACGTTGAAAGCGTCGAACGGATGGTCGCTTTTGCCAGGCAGCGCCGCCTTGGTGTGGGCGGTCAACACGGCGCGCACGATGTCGGTGACATGGACGTACGACTTGCTCTGCGAGCCGTCGCCCAGGATGCGCAGGGCGCTGCCGTCGGCCAGCAGGCGGCGGGCGAAGTCGAAACCGACGCCGTGGGTCTGGCGCGGGCCGACGACGTTGCCGAAGCGAAAGGCGCAGCCGGAGAGTCCGAACATGAAGGCATAGCTCGAGATCAGCGCCTCGCCGGCCAGCTTGCTGGCGCCGTAGGTCGACACCGGTCGCAGCGGGCCGTGATCCTCCGCGGCCTCGACCGTGCCGAGATCGCCGTAAACGCCGCTGCCCGACGCGTAGAGGATCCGTTTGGCGCTGGTCGTGCGCATCGCCTCGACCACGTTGTGGGTCAGGGCCGTGCCTTGCCAAAAATCCACGTCGGGCTCGGTGGCGGCGCGGGCGATGTCCGGGTTCGACGCCAGGTGAATGACCACGTCGTGGCCGTCCATCGCCTGGCGAAGCGCCGGGAGATCTTCCACCTTGCCGCGCACCACCCGCAGCCGCGCATCGCCGGCATGGTGAGCGTAGTGCCACTCCCGTCCCGACGTAAAATTATCGTAAAGCGTGACCCCGGGAATGCGGGCGTCACCCAGCAACCGATCGGTGAAGTGACTGCCGATGAACCCCGCACCGCCGACGATGAAAAATCGCTGCGGCGCCAGCGAGACCTCGCCGGCGTCGGCAGACTGGTCACCGGCGCCTTGCACGCCGCTCACTTGGTCGATTCCCACTTCGTGGCGGCGCGCTTGAGAACTGGGTGGCTGACCAGCAGGTGCCACACCACCGCGCACAGCCCTTCGGTGTGCGGCGTGATGCGATCGGGAGACACGGTCGGGATCACCACGCAGGCGTTGGCGGTCCGCTTGGTGGTGCCGCCGTCCTTGCCGACCACCCCATAGATCGAAGCGCCCACCTGCTGGGCCAGCTCCAGCGCCAGCACCAGATTCATCGAGACGTTCTTCTCGCGGTTGCCGCCTCCCACGCTGAAGACCAGCAGGCCGTCTCGGCTGGACAGCCGCGACACCTTCAGCCACTCCGAAAAGCTGGTGTCCCAGCCCTCGTCGTTCACCCGGGCCGTCAACTCTGAAACGTTGTCGGTCGGCGTATAGGCTTCGAACCCGCAGATCTTGCGAAAGTCGTTCACCGCGTGGCTGGCGTGCCCAGCCGAGCCGCCCACGCCCAAGATGAAAAGCCGTCCCCCGCCCTCGCGAACGCGCGCCAGACCAGTGGCCACGTCGTCGATGGCGCCGGCGTCCAGGGCGCGGATGGCCTGCACGCTCTCGTCGAGAAACAGCCGAACAAAGTCACTCATCGCCACCGCTCACAGCTTGTAGCCGGCATCCTGGGCATCCTTGTAGAACATCTTGACCGTGTCGAGGCTGAAATCCGCCAGATCCTTGCCCACCAGCTCCAGCTTCTTCAGGAGATCAGGCGTCACGGTGATGATGTCGCAGCCTACTTCGGCGGCCTGCACGATGTTCAGCAACTCGCGCGGGCTGGCCCACAGAAGTTCGATCCGGCGATCGGCCGCCCGGCAAATCTGCAGCGCTTCGGTCATCAGCGGCACCGGATCGCGGCCGGTGTCAGCGATGCGGCCGGCGAACACCGAGACCACCGACGGCGCACCGCCGGCCAGCGCGGCCGCCGTCTCGCGCACCTGGCCCAGCGTACAGATGGCGGTGACGTTCAGCTTCACGCCGTCGGAGGCCAGCGATTTGACCAGCGCCGCCGCCGATTCGCGGCGCGTGTTGGTCACCGGGATCTTCACGTAGATGTTGCCGCCCCAGGTGGCGATCTCCCGCGCCTGCCGATTCATCTCGGGAAATTCGTCAGCGAACACCTCGAACGAGATGGGCTTGTCCCTGATGTGCTGCAGGACCGCGCGGGCGAACGCCTGATAGTCCTTCACGCCCGCCTTGCGCATCAGCGTCGGATTGGTGGTGAAGCCGGCGATGCGCGCATTGCCGGCCAGCTCCAGCAAGGCCGGCAGCGACGCGCCGTCGGCGAAGATCTTGATCGCATCCAGCGAAATTGGATCGGACGAGGACGAAGGCGTTTTGGTCAGTGTCATTTTGATCCCAAAAGATAATCGACGAAGTCTCGCAAATCGGCGCCGCAATAAAAAGGCCGCACTTGCCGGCTGGACAGCAGCGCGGCGTCCCCGGCGCCGGACGGCCCCAACAGCGCGGTTCGCAGGCCCAGCGCCGCGCCCGCCAGTACGTCGTTGGCCCGATCGCCGACCATCCACGAATCAGCGACGGCGAACCGCGGGTGCGCGGCAAACGCTTCTTCCAGAAGGCCGGTCTTCGGCTTGCGGCAGGCGCAGCCGTCTTCGGCGCGGTGAAAACAGATGTGCGAGCTCAAGATGACGCCGCCGTCGCGCTGGGCGCCGGCGACGATCAGCTGGTGGACGTGGTCAAGCTCGGCGCGCGTCGTCTTGCCCTTGGCCGCCGACGGCTGGTTGGTGGCCACCGCCAGGCCGAACCCGGCGCCGGTCAACCGGCGCAGCGCTGCCGGCACCCAAGGAAACACCACCACCTCGGCGGCACGCAGCGGGCTGTCCGGGCGCGGCTCGGCCGGGTTGGGAACGGTCTGGTTCAAGACGCCGTCGCGATCGAGGATGATCAGCCCCGGGCGGCGATCCATCGCGAGAACTCCTCCAGGCCCTCGGGCGAGCCGATCTCGTAAAAGCGTTCGCTGACCTCGAGGCCGGCGAGTTTTCCCGCCACGCTGAGGTCATGAAGCAACGGTGCCAGATCGGCCTTGCCGGTCGGTGGAACGTGGGTGCGAACGAGCGCGCGGTCCAAGGCCAGCAAACCATAGTCGATGTACGTGAACGCCGCCGCCGAGCGCGTGCCCTGGGCCTTGTCATATAGAACCAGCGCGCCGTTTTCGAAGATGACATTGCTTTTGTCCCAGCGGGCATTGTTGCGAAACACGGTCATCAGCGCCGGCTGCCCGCAGGCAGCGAAGTGGCGCCCGACGGCACCAAAATCAATGGGCAGGAACGAATCGCCGTAGGTCAGTAGGAACGTCTCGGCCAGCGCGCCTTGTTCGTCGGCCAGGCGCAGCGCGCCCGCCGTGCCTTGAAGATCTTCGCCCTCGTCGACGACGCACACGCGCAGGCCAAAACGAGCGCCGTCGCCGACGTGCTCGGCCAGCATGCGTCCGCGGTAACCGATCGACAGCACCACCTGGTCGACGCCGTGGCGAGACAGCCAGGTCAGTTGGTGATCGATAAAGGGCGTGCCGCCCACCGGGATCAACGCTTTGGGAATGGTCTCGGTCAGCGGGCGCATGCGGGTGGCCAAACCGCCGGCCAGGATCACACACTGCATCCGCTAGAACCGGTAGGCCAGACCGGCCAGAAATTCCGTGCGCGCGATAGGCGCAAAAAAGAAGTTGTTCGGCTTCGGGCTATAGGGAAAGGCCAGCGTCACGGTCAGCGCCACCCCGCGCGAAAGCCCCAGCTCGCCGTTCAGGGCCGGCCGCAACACGAACAGCCCTTGCGTCCCGAACGAATGCATCCCCTGCGCGCTGGGGGCGATCAGCGCCGACCGCGGCTGCAGGTTCGACAGCGACATCCCGCCTATGCCCAGTGCGAAGGAGAAAATAAAGCGCGGCGTGAACCGATAGCGCACCGTCGGCTCGGCGATGAACGACCAGAAGGTCTCACGCCAGCTGGTCGTCGACGACGCTTCGCTGAGGAACGTGTACGCCAAGACCCCGCCCAGCCGCAGGGCCAGGCGGCGCTGCGCGCCCAGCCAGAACGAATGGCCGCCCGACAGCGCGAAGGCGAAGGATTTTTCGGCGCTGCCGTTGACGCTTTTGCCCCAGGCGTCGAACCCGATGCCGGCACCGAGATCGGAGCCGGTCGGATCGTCCGCTGCCGCCGGCGGCGGCTGCGACGGCGCCGCGGACAGCTCTTCCATCGGGGCGCTCCGAGACGCGCCGGCCGCCGGGTCGACGGCGGTGATCGGCGGCGGCGAATCAGCTCGCGGCGCGCCTGTGCCGGGCGGCGCGGGCGGCGCGACGGGCGCCGGCGAAAACATCGGCGGCGGCGCGGGGGCCGGCGCGGGCGTGAACGTGGGCGGCGGCATGGGCGGCTCCGTCGCGGCCGGCGCGGGCGTGGGTTTTCCGGGAGAACCCGCGCCCGCGGCCCTGGATTGCTCCTCCAGCTGCTTTTGCAGCGCCGCGATCTTCTGTTCGACGTCGGCCCGATTGGGCGCCTTGGGCGAATTGCGCAGGAACCCGTGATAGAAAAAAATCGCCTTGGCCGGATCGCCGGACAATCGATAGGCCTGGGCGATGTTGTAGAGGAAGCCCGGATCGGCCTTCTCCTTGTACCCGCGCTGCCAGGCATCGATCGCCTTGTCGAACTGGCCGACGTCGAAGAAGGTGTTCCCTTCCTGGAACAGCTCACGCGCGTGCTGAGGATCCTCGGCGCGGGCGCGGTTGGCCAGCGGCGCCGTCAGCGAAACCACCGTCATCAACCCGCAAGCAAAGCGACTAAGGCTCATTCTGCAGGCGCCTATCGTATCGCGGATGCGACGCCATCACCAATCAACTGCGGCGCACGCGCGGCGCCAGCTCCAGCGCCACCTTGCCGTGACGGAACACCCGCACCGAGCCCGAGGTCTGCGACACCACAATGGCGATGGCCTCCGAATCGCGCGAGATCCCCGCGGCGGCCATGTGGCGCGCCCCCAGGCCCAACGGCACGTCGACGTCTTTCTCCTCGTCGAAGTTCAGGTAGCGGCCGGCCGCCACCACCACGCCGTCCTCGCGCACAACGAACGCTCCGTCCAGCACGGCGAAGGCGTGCAGCGAATGCCGGATGTCCGGGTTCATGATGTTCTTTTCGTCCTCTGAATAACCTTGAAATGGATTCAAGGTCAGCTGCCGCGATTTTTCCATCACCTTGCTGGAATCGCCGACCACGAACAGCGCGCCCACCGGTCGGCCCTCCCACCCTTCGACGCCGATGCTGACCGCCAGATCCAACAGCGCGTCCATCACGCCGGCCGACACGCCTTCCGCCTGCAGAAACCCGAACGATCCGTCGTCGTCGTCCTGTCCGACGGTGACCACCAGGATCGAATCCGGCATGGCGGTCGGCCGCCGCGACAGCAGGGCCACCACCACGTCGCCTTCTCTGTAGATGTTGCGGGCGATCCCGCTGACCAGGGCCAGCTTCAGCTTTTCCGGACGGCCGAGGTCATAGTCGGGCAGAGGCAGCACCGGCACGCCGGCCGCCTCGACGACCGGGCGCTGGCTGGGGCTGACCACCGCCTGCACAAGCTTCTTGCGCGCCTTCGGTTTGCCGCGAAAGGCATCGTCGGGCAGCAGCAGATCGCCGACGTACAGCAGATGATCGACGTGCGCCTTGGTTCCAAGCTCGATGGCCGCGCGAATGATATCGGTCTGGGCGGCTGTCGGTGTCTTCGCCATGGTGGGCGCCCATGCTACGCTGAGGTTGGGCCCGCATGAAACTTCGTTCGGTCCAAGGTTGGCTACCCCTGGTGATGGCGCTCCTGCTCATCGGGATCGCCTTCGACATCCTGACCCGGTCGCGCATCTCGGCCACCACCGCCGTCGAGTGCCAGGGCGAATACGCCGACACGCTGGAGATCCAGTCGCCCAAGACCCGCGACATCGAGCAAGGTCCCCGCAGCCAGTACACCTACCTGGTGCGCAGCTCGGCCAAGTACGAATGTCCGTTCTTCGGGCCCGACGGCAAGCTGCGCCGCCGCCGCGTGCAGTCCACCGAGGTCGGCACCGCCTTCGCGTACGAACAGGCGGGCGGCGACACGTACCTGTTCACCAATGAACACGTGGCCAGCTGGCCCGACGTCACCGATCTGCAGCACCGCATCGACGGCGTCCCCGAGGGCTGCAAGCGCATGGAGGACAAGTTGCGCATCGTGCGCGACGAGCGCGACGACTTCGAACCGGGACAGATTCCGCTGTCGCGCGTGGCGGTCGATCCGCTGCTGGACGCGGCGATCTTGAAGGCCAACCAGAAGCTGACCGTCATTCCCTACCGCATCGGGAAAAGCGCCGGCGTGCGCCAGGGCAACGCGGTGCTGGTGCGGGGATTTCCCCTGGGCGTGATGCAGGCGGTGTCCAGCGGCAAGGTCGTCAACCCCTACGACCGCGATCAGGAACAAGGGTGGGACCACGTCGACTTCGTCATCGACGCCCTCCTGGCCGAGGGAAACTCGGGCAGCCCGGTGCTGGCCCTGTCCTGCAAGACGCGGGAGCTGGAGCTGGTCGGCGTCTACCACGCCGGCTACAAAGGCCACGGCGCGCTGAATGTCGTGGTCGGCGTCGACCAGCTGATCGACTTCATGCACAAGAAAAAACGGGTGCCGCGCGCGCTGGCGGCCGAGGGCGGGCCGGGGTTGGGCGTGGCCGAACGCGCGCGCGTCCGCGAAGCGCTGTCCGCCGGCACCCTGCCCCTTTTTGATTTCGGCGGCCTGGTGGTGCGCGCTGAAAACGGCGACGACGCGCTTTACTACCACGTGTTCAGCCGGCAATTTCCCCTCGACGATCGGCGCGTGGTGGTCCTGGAAGACCTGGCCAAGCCGGGCGTCTTCGGTGAAATGAACCGCGTCTGGGTGCAAGGCCCGCTGGCCTGGCGTGAATGGCCGCCTGCCGCATTAGGCGCCGACGAACGCGAGCTGGTGACGCGCGTCGGCGAATCCATCCGCCTGCAGATCTTGCACTCCGTCGACTATCGCCACGCCCTGGCCAACCCGGCCTCCGGCGACGAACGCCGGCGTGGCCGCGAGCTGTCTCGACTTTTGGCCCGCGACACGCCGCTGGCGAGAGATCTGTCCAACAACCTCCTCGACATGGCCGAACGTTTGACCACCGGACGCGACAACGGCACCACCTTCGCGAGCACCGGCGGCACCGGCGGCACCGGCGGCACTGGCGCCACATCAGCCGGCGCCGCCGCTGCGCCGCCCACCCCGGCCCCGCTGCCACCAAGCGGTCTGCCCGCCGCCGTCAGCCGGTAAGCGCGTACCGCCGCGCCTAGCTGTAGCGCTTGCGAATCAGCGCCAGCACGGCGTCGCGAGCGCAGTTGTCGCAGTAGCCAAAGCGCGACTTCATCGAGCTCAGCGTGGTCTGCGCCGCCGTCGCCGCGTCGGTCAACATCTTGGTCGGCCCGTCGGTCATCAGCACCAGCAGATCCTCGTTGATCTTGCGGACCTGTTTCTTGCGGTCCGAAAAGAACGCCTCGCGCAGCTCGGCGATGGGACGCGGGAAGATGCGTTCATAGTCGGGCTTCTGCCGCGGGTGATCGATCGACCAGGCGCCGATGCGGGCGATCACCTCGCGCCGGAACTCGTCGCGGCGCGCGCTGACGTCCAGCATGCGTTCAATGTCGGTCATGAACTCTTCGTCGGGATCTTCGTCGCGCCCGGTGATGGAGTTCGGCACCTTTTCTTTTTTCACCCAGTACGACACGTGCGAGGCATAGCGCTCGAACTGTTCGATGTAGCGCCGCTCGTCGACCAGGCCCATCGACGTACGAACCTCGTCGTCGATGCGTTCGATCAGCTTGTCGCGCACCTGGAAGATGAACTTGCGGTTCTCGTGGAAACCGCCCGGCAGCGGCTCTTGCTTCAGGAACTCGTAGACGGTCACGCCGCGAACCAACTCTTCCAGCTCGTCGAAGACGGCGAACGGCGACAGGCACTGGTACTTCGCGCTCTGCGCGGCATTCATGATCACCAGCTTGATCTCGCGCGGCGAAGCCCCGGTGCGTCCTTCATAGTTGGGATAATTGTCCGACTCGCGCGCCACCTTCTCGATTCCGGCGACAAGCTCGCGGTGCTGCTCGGGCGATAGACCTTCGGGGGTGTTGTTTTCGGCGTAAAGCAAGGCTTTTTCCAGCGGACCCAGGCGCCCGACCAGGTCGGCCAGCGACTTGTTGTACTTCTCGGCCAGCGGCTTTTTCATGCGGGTCAGCACCGCCCACAGGCCGGTCACCCAGGCCACGTGCGGAGCGACGTGCTTGCCCGATTCGCTGTGCGCCGAAACGATCTGCGCCTGGTAGATGCGCTGCTCGATCTTGTAGTCCAGCAGGTACGGCACGCGCACCAGCTCCATCCGGCCCTTGAACGACTGGAACTCCGGCACCTCTTTGAACGCCGCCAGGTAGCCCTCGTTCGACGAGCCGATGAAGATGGTGTCGAGCTCGAGACTGGCCACGTCCAGCGAGATGCGGCCCTGCTCGACCGTGCCCAGCAAATATTTGTACGCCTCAAGCGGGCGCTTCAGCAGATCGGCGAAGTCGACCACGCCCCGGTTCCCGTCGACCAGCTCGCCTTGATATTCGTACAGCGTCAGCGACTGCAGCGCCGGCGGCAGCGACGCCAGCGAGCGATCCATGGTCAGCTGTTTTGACCGCGCGTCGACCGCCAGCTGCGGTTCGACCGTCGCCGCCGCCTGCCGGTAGCGGCGCGAGACATAGAACCGCTCGACCTGCACGTGGCGCAGCACCTTGCCGAGATCGCCGTGATACGACGATAGCAGCGCTTCGAAGATCTGCCGGTTGCGGTGCGACAGATCCCCGCGCAGCAGATAATCCGCCGGCCGAAACCCGGCGCTGATGGCCGCGCCCAGGCGCTGGTTGATCAGCTCCCGGCGCTTGCCCCGCGGCAGCAGCAGCAGCGGGTGGTCGCGCATCTCGTCGACGATCTTCGCTTCGATCAGGTCGTCGTCCAGGTACGCGAAGGTGTCCGCCGCCCCGCCGGTGGTCTCGAACCCGCCGCCGCCGAACCCGATCCCGCCCTTGGTCAGCTTCTGCGACGGGAAGATCCAGTTAAAGCGATACAGCGCCCCTTCTTCCAGCGTCGAGTAGTGCTCCATCGCCCGCTGCACGCACGACACGAACGTCGACTTGGCGCTGCCGTTCGGTCCGTGCAGCAGGATCAAACGATTGGTGCGGCCCTCGCGCGCGAAATTGGAGATCAAGCGATAGACCGCGCCCTGGACCTCCTCCTGGCCCATCAGCGCTTCCTTGCCGTTCTCCCACGGGATGTCGAACAGTTTCCAGCGCACGGCCGCGCCGCGCGGGGTGCGGATGTTTTCGGTGCCGAAGTGATCCATCACGTCGCGCACGTACTGCGCCGCCGACCGCACCTGGCGGGCTGGATCGACAGCGAACAGGGAGAAATATTCGCCGAACGACATCACCCGGCGGTTGAGGGCAAAGCTTTCGCGCATCTCGCCGGTGGCGTGCGCCAGCCAGCCCTTGGCGTCGAAAGCCTCCCCTGGGGCGGGAAGCGGAGCGCGCGGATATTCTCCAGTTCCCATGTTATCTGACGGTACCACGCACCCTGCGGTTGATCTACCCGGAGGCGCGGGCGAAAGTGCATAACTTCCCCTCGCTGACCGTCCACAGTATGAACACGTCTATGAAGCTGAAGCGAAAGCCGAGTACGCGCCGATGACACTGAAGAAAATGACTGTCGCCCGGACTGTGCTGTCACCGTTGGTTCTGGTCGCCGCCTTGTGCGCGGCCGAGGTTTGCCAAGCCGCCGACGCCGTCCCCACGGCAACGGCCAAGGCAACGGCGAAGACAGGCAAAAATGCATCCAAGGCTGCCGCCGACGCGCCCGCCGACAGCGAGACCGGGGCCGGCGGCGCAGACAAAGGCGCCCCCCCGCCTGCGTCGTCAAGCCCGATGGCCGAGCTGAAGAAATCCAACGCCGCCCTGGACAAGGTGCTGCGCAAGGACCGTCCCGATTGGTCGCCGGAAGCCGAGCTGCAGCGGGCCGAGGTGCGCAAGGTGGTCGGATCCTTCCTGGACTACGGCGAGCTGGCGCGCCGATCGCTGGCCCGCCACTGGGACACCCTGACGCCCAAGCAGCGGCAAGACTTCGTCAACACCCTCCGCCAGCTGGTCGAGCGCAGCTACCTGCGCCAGATGCACAGCAGCCCCAACTACAACATCAAGTACGAAAAGGAAGAGAAGACCGGCGGCGAAGCCGACGTGACGGCGACGCTGAACACGGTCTCGCGCGGGAAGAAGGTGGCGGTGGCCCTGGAGTACAAGATGCTGTGGAAGGAAGGCCACTGGGTGGTCTACGACGTCCTCACCGACGACCAGAGCATGCTGGAAAACTACCGCGCCGAGTTCAACAAGATCATCACCAAGGAATCCTTCGACGCCCTCCTGAATAAGATGAAGAAGAAGCTCGACGAGAAGGACGACGAATAAGCGCCAGAATTCCGCATGCCTCTCCCGCCGGGAGAGGCCGCCAGCCGCAGGCTGCGGGTGAGGGTCCGCCCACGCTGAAAATGCAGCACCGCCCGCCGAAAAAAAGGATGATGCCCCGGCGTGCCCTTTCGTCCGCTGATCGCCCTGCTCTTCCTTGCCCTGGCGCTGTCGCCACTGGCCGCGTGTTCCAGCGACTGCTGCACCGTCGATAGCTTTCCCATCGCGCTTGGCCGCGCGCCGCTGGGACCGCTGGCGACGACGTCACCGGGCGCGGTGCTGGTGAACGCCAGCGACGACGCCGACGGCGCGCCCCCGTTCAAGATGTTGTTCGACACCGGCACGCCGATCACCGTGCTGGGCGGCGACGCCAGCGGCACGCTGACCATCGGGCCCCGCTCGTTCCGCCTGCTGGACGCCGCCAGCGGTGCCGCCACGCGCGGGTTCTTTCGCGGCATCAACTCCCTGCAGCTACCGCTGCACCCGGCAGGCACGACCGATACGGCCATCGGCGGCGTGATGGGCGCGGACATTCTGGGCGGTTACGCGATCGACATTCGCCTGGCGGCCGTCTGCGGGACGCTGACCACCGGCGCGACCGCTCCCATGCCGGCCCCGTCGCTGATGTGCCCGCAGGTGACGTTCTGGAACCACCAGGGCGCCGACAGCGGTTTTCTCGCCGACGCCGGGTACGCGGTCATCGGCTTTTCGCCCTACGGCGGCGGCGAGGTCAGCGCGCAGAGCATGGGTGATTTTCTGGGCCTCACCGGCCCGATCAGCGTCGGCCCTTCGCGCATCGTCGTGCGCACCTGCGCGGCGCCGCGGGCGTTCTCTCCCAGCGAGATGCTCGAAACTTGTTGCAGCGCCGCCGAGGCGGTTCAGCGCGCCAGCGGCACCGACCTGGCGCTGCTGGTGGCCACCGGCGTCGGTCCGCTGGTGCTGGGTCAATCGGCCTGGACGCGCCTCACCGGCACGCTGGATCCAACCGTCACCGTCCCGCCGCTGACCAGCGCGCCGCTGCTGATCGCCACCTGGCCTACGCCCATCGCCGCACAATGGACGTCGCTGCCGCGCATCGCCCTGGTCAACGAAGAGACCACCGCCGACCAGGACCCCGGCGCATGCGTCGAGCTGGCCCGTTCCCGCCGCATCGAATGGGTGGCCACCCGCCAGGCCGCCAACCCCACCCTGGCCGAATGCGTGCAACCCTGCGACGTCGACCCGCGCGAGACCGATAAGGCGCAAAACAGCGCCGCCTACCTGGAGGTCGGCAACAACGTCCCCGTCGCCGTCATCGACGACGCCGAGCCGTGGCTGCAAGGCCTGCGCTTCGACGTGCGCCCGGAGGGCCCTGATATCGACGGTGTGCTCGGCGCCGGCGCCCTCGGCCCGGCACACCTGGAGATCGACTATCACAGCTCGCCGCCGCGTCTGATCCTCTCGTGCGACGGCGCTTCGCGCGACAGCTGTTGGGCGGCCGGCCGCTGCCCGCGCTTGCCCGACAACAGTCAAAAACACGTCTGTTTCGGGTTACCGCTGCACGGATTGCCACAAACATGCGTTCCGTCTCAATGCCCGGTACAATGACGCCACGCATGCGCCGTGCTGCCGCCGTCGTCGTCCTGTCGGTCATGTTCGGTGCTGTGCTGGCCGTGGCCTCGCCCGGTCGCGCAGCCGCGAAGATCCGGATCGCCATTCCCGAATTCCAGATCGAAGGCGGCGCCTCGCCGGCGCTGGCGCTGCAACTGCAAGACGGCTTCGTGCTGGGGTTCGTGCGCGCCGGCTTGCAAGTCCTGGATCCCGTCGACACCGCCCGGCGTCTGGAAGCCAAGCCTGAACTGGGCCGCTGCGATTCGTCGCTGTGCCTGAAGGCGATCGGCCAGCTGCTCGACGTCAAGTACGTGGCGCGCGTGAAGATCGAGGTGGCCGGCAACAGCTATAAAATGGTCGGCCGTGTTTTCTCGACGGAGGGACCGACGCCCGCCGCCTTGCCGGTGGCCACCAAATCGAAAAGCTGCGACGTCTGCACGGTGACCGAAGCGCGCGACATCATGCTGCGCCTGGCGGACGCCCTGCGCGTCTACATCGAAGACACCACGCCGGCG
>DASXQB010000194.1:0-2069 GCA_036493295.1 Polyangia bacterium
CCCTGGGCTGCTTTTGGGGCGCGGAACGAAAATTCTGGGAGCTGGAAGGCGTCTTCTCCACCGCGGTCGGGTACGCCGGCGGCTTCACGCCCAACCCGACTTACAAAGAAGTCTGCTCGGGGATGACCGGGCACACCGAAGTGGTGCAGGTGGTGTTCGATCCGAAGCTGCTCCCCTACGCGTCGCTTTTGAAGATCTTCTTCGAGAACCACGATCCCACCCAGGGCATGCGGCAAGGCAACGACGCGGGAACGCAGTACCGGTCGGCGATCTACACGCACGGCGAAGCCCAGCGCCTGGCGGCCACCGCCGCGCGCGACGCCTATCAAAAAGAGATCGCCGCCGCCGGCTTCGGCGCCATCACCACCGAGATCGCCGAAGCGCCGCCGTTCTACTACGCCGAGGATTACCACCAGCAGTATCTGTCGAAGAATCCCGACGGTTATTGCGGTCTGGGTGGCACCGGAGTCAGCTGCCCGATCGGCTTGCCGGCGGCGTCCGCGCGGTGAACCTCACCGTATGACCGACGGCAACCAAAGCGCCATCTGGCAGCAGCGCAGCCGCTGGTTGCTGCAGATTTTCGCGCCGGTCTTGATCGTCACCGGCATCGCTGGCTTCGTGGTGCCGTCGCAGATGGCCTTGATGAGCGGCGCCTGTCCCTACAATGTCTTTCATCTGATCGCCGGGGCGGTCGGGGTGGTGCTGGCTTCCCGCAAAAGCGCGCGAGCGGCGACGGCTTTCAACGTCGGGTTCGGCGCCATCGACCTTTACCAGGCTGTTGCCGGCGTGATGGGTTTCTTCCCGGCCGCTGTCTTCGCCTTGCGTCCGGCCGATCACGTGGTGCACGTCGTGCTGGGATTGTTGCTGGTGGTGGTGGGCTGGCGCGGCCGGCCCACCACCGGCTGATTGATCGCGCCTGCGCGAGGACGCCCGTCATGGAGATGAACCAGGTTCGTTATTTTCTGGCGGTGTGCGAGACCAAGAACTTCACGCGCGCCGCCGGTCGCTGCCGGGTGTCGCAACCGGCGCTGACCACGTCGATAAAAAAACTGGAAGACGAGCTGGGCGGCGCGCTGTTCTTTCGCGATCGCGCCGGCGTTACGCTGACCGCGCTTGGCCGATCGCTGTACCCGCGGTTCCAGCGACTGTCGGCGGAGAGCGCGTCGATCGGCGTGGTGGCTGACAACCACCGGCGGCTCAAGCAGGTACCGCTGCGCCTGGGCGTGCTGGCGACCATCGGGCCGGCACGCGTGGCTCGCTATCTCGAAGCGTTTCGCGGGCGAGCGCCGGGGGTCGAGCTGGAGTTGCACGTTGGTCGCCAGGACGAGCTTCTGGCCAAGCTTGAGGAACTGGACCTGGACGTCGTGATGACGAACGTCGGCGATGTCGCGCCGGACTGGGCGGTGGTGGGCGCCCTTTACGAAGAAAGCTACACCGTGCTGCTGCCGCCGGGGCACGCGCTGGGCGGGCGGGTGTCGATTCGCCTCGCCGATCTGGCCGGACAGCCGTACGTCGATCGCTTGGCCTGCGAGATGCGCGAGACGGTCGCCGCGGCCTGCGCGGCCAAACGGTTCGAGCTTTACGCCACTCATCGAACCGAGCGCGAAGAGTGGGTCCAGGCCTTTGTGCAAGCCGGCCTGGGCTTCGCATTCTTGCCAGAATTTTCCGTCCTGCCCGGCGAAACCGTGGCCCGCCCGCTGATCGAGCCGACGCTCCGCCGAACCATCTCGGCGGTGCGCAACGCCGATCGTCCGCTGGCGGCTGCGGCCAAGCTGTTCTGGAGTCAGCTGGTCGGCAAGTCCTGAGCCGCCCTCGCTGCTGCGTTCGCTAGTCGGTGGCGGCGTCGATGGCCGCCGCCCAGTGCGGTTCCAAAGTCACGGTGGCTGGACGATCGTCGCCCGCCTTCGTCTGCCGGTCGCGCGTCGGATCAGCGTGTTTGACCGAACCAGGGGCGTGCGGCGCGACGCCTCGGACAGTCGATTGGGCTTGCGCGGACGGAGTGACGGCGGGCATCGGAAAGACCTCCAGAGTGTGTTTTTTCGGGACCCGCGAGCTGTGTGCAGGTCTTG
>DASXQB010000195.1:0-3296 GCA_036493295.1 Polyangia bacterium
TCTGGCGCGCTGGCGGTTTCGGTGCCGGCGTCGGACGCGACGCCATCGGGGCCGGGCGACACCGGCTCGCACAGCTCGTAACGGCGGCGCGGCGCATGCGGGTGACGCTGATCCGCCACGGCGAGGCCGAGGCACGCGCCCCTCGCGACGAGGACCGGGCGCTGACCAAACGCGGCCGGGCCGATGTGCGACGGGTGGGGCGCGCGCTTTGTCGTCACGGCGTTCGTTTCTCGTTGATTATCAGCAGCCCGCTGGTGCGCGCGGTGCAAACGGCGGAGATCATCGCTGCCGCCGTCAACTACCGCGGTACCATCGTCGTCACCCGCGCGTTGATCCCTGACGCCGATGTGACAGGCATTCGCGCGCTGCTGGCCGACCACGCCGACGCGTCGTCGGTGGCGCTGGTGGCGCACGAACCGATCTTGTCGGCGGCCGCCGCGGCTCTGCTGGGGGTGGGCGGCGTCCCGGCCCTGAAAAAATCCGAGGCCATCCGCCTCCGTCTCGCCGATGGTCCTGCTGGTGTCGGCCGTTTTCGCTGGCGCATCGAGCCCGCGTCGGGCAAACGGCAGCGGCAATAACTGTGGCGCTCTGGATAGGCGCGCGGCGCCTTTCGCGGTAAAATTAAAAAATGTCAGGGGAGGGCGATCCGCCCAGGCAGCACATCACCCGCACGCAACCGGCGGTGCCGCCCGATCGCGCGCCCGACGGCGATCGGCGCAACCGCGCCTACCTGGTGGTGCTGGCCGGGGTCAGCGCCGGCGAGATGTACCAGGTGCAGGGCGAAAAGACCGTCATCGGACGCGGCCCGAAGGTGACGTTGCGCCTGAACGACGAAGGCGTTTCGCGCGAGCACTGCCAGATCCTGTTCGAGGGCAGCCAGGTGGTGCTGCAGGACCTGGGCTCGACCAACGGTACGTTTTGCAACGGCACGCGTATCGATCGGCGCGAACTAGCCGATGGCGACAAGATCATGGTCGGCTCGACGACGATTCTGCGTTTCACCTATCACGATCACCTGGACGAGGTGTTCCACCGCCAGATGTTCGAGTCGGCGCTGCGCGACGGCCTGACCAAGGTGTTCAACCGCAAGTACTTCACCGACTGCCTGGACAAGGAATTCGCCTACGCCACCCGGCACAACACGCCGCTGGCCCTGATCTTCGTGGACATCGACTTTTTCCGGAAGATCAACGAAACCTTCGGCCACGCTGCCGGCGACTTCGTCCTGTCCGAATTGTCGGTGATGCTGGCGTCCCTGGTGCGCACCGAAGACATCCTGGCCCGCTTCGGCGGCGAGGAGTTCACCGTGCTTTGCCGCGGCACCGATCTGCCGGGCGCGCTGGTGGTGGCCGAACGCCTGCGCACCACCATCCAGGCCCGCACGTTTACCTTCGGGGGCCGCAACATCCCGGTCACCGTCAGCATCGGCGTCTCGGCGATTCCGGATCCTGGCATCCGCGACGATTCGGCGTTTCTGGCGGCGGCGGACAAGGCGATGTACGAGGCCAAGCGTTCGGGCCGCAACCGGGTGTCCGTGCGCCGCGACGAGAACACGCCCGGCCCGATCGTCAAATGACTACGGGATGAGCACGCCGGGGCATCCGAAGAGTGCCTTGACGTCTTTTAGCTTTCCCGATCGCGCGTCGTCACACCAGTGACCGTAGATCTGGATCGACTTTTGGCCGGTGCCATAGTCCCAGCCGTCGGTGTGGCCGGTGTCCTTGGGGATCCGCATGTCGTCACCGTAGACGGCGATGTTGGTGGGATCGGGCGGCTGGCTTCCTAGCCCGAAGGAACATTTGCCGATCATGCCGCCGATGGTTCCCAGAACGGAGACCAGCTCGGCGGTGCTGGAAACGGGGTAGTACTTTGGATCGGCGGCCTGGGGCTGGCCACCGGCCACCGCCATCGCGGTCAGCGTCGTCTGCGCATCCGTCACCGAGCCGATTCCGACGACAAAGACCGGGATGCCCGACGACGCCAGGTTCGTCACCGCGGTGATCGCCCCCTCGGCGTCCGAGGTGGCGGTGCTTTGCCCGGCCGGCGCGCAGTTCGGCAAGCCGTCGGTGGCCAGCAGCACGAACTTGGGATTGGCGTCGGGGAAAGACCCCAGATAGGTTCCGGCGTTCACCAGTGCGGTTCGCGTGGGCGTGCGCCCGCTCCCCGGCTCGGCGATCGTCGCGGCGGCGATGGTGGGGGCGTTCATGTTGTCGATCGGGACGACCGGTGTCGCGGTCACTGCACAGCCGTCGTTGTCGTCGGGAAACGTCTCCAGCCCCCAGCGAATCGAGGTATCGGTCTGTTTGACCACGTCGTTGATCGCCGCGGTCATTTGCCCCCACTTGCCCATCGCCCCGCACGAGTTGGTGACGCCTCCGTCGCGACCGCACGTCGTTCCGTCCGGCAGCTCGTTCATCGAACCGGACTTGTCCAAGACGATCAGCAGATCCGGAGGCACCATCCGCAGGCCGAAGGTCTTGATACCGCAGACTGGACCGTCCGCTCCCACGCCTGCCATGTCGCCGCCCGCTCCGCTGTTGTTGCCGGCGTCGCCTGCGACGTTTGGCGCGGCGGTTTTGATTCCCGCCGTGCACCCGACCCCGAGGAACAACCCTGCGCAGATTCCGAACAGCGCATTCGCCCGTGACATCCGGACCTCCTGGGAACTGGTTGTGGGGGCAAACAGTCGCACCATTTCGGCCCGAATACCACCGGGCGGATGGCGCCGCTGGGGAGTGCGACCCTTGGAGGCCTGGTCCCTAGACCGCGGCCGACGGCGCCGCGGCGGCCGGCGCTGTCGCTGCCACCGGTCGCAAGCGCAAGGCCACGAACGCCGCCACGATCATGCCTACCGCGCCCAGCAGGTACGGCGCGCTGGGGTTGATCGCCGCATAGAAAACGCCGCCGCAGGCCGGCCCCAAAACGCGGGCCAGCGCCGATGCCGACTGCAGCGAACCCAGCGTCACGCCTTGCGCGTCGCGCGTGGTCTTCTGCGAGACGTACGATGACAAGCTGGGCGTCACCAGTCCGCTGCCCAAGGCGATAAGGCCTGACGCCGCGTAGATGCCGACCAGCGACCAGGCGCCCAGCTGCGGCGACAGGCCCAGCAAGGCGAAGGCGAACGCCTGGCAGACGATCCCGCTGCGCACCAGCTTCACCTCGCCGAACGCGCGGGTCAGGCGGTGGATAAGGCCGCCCTGCACGGTCGCCGCCACCACGCCCACCAGGCCGAACAGACGCCCGGTGCCGACGTCGGACATGCCGAACTTGTCCTCGGTGAAAAGCCGGAACGTCTG
>DASXQB010000196.1:0-3022 GCA_036493295.1 Polyangia bacterium
AGATCTTCAACGCCGACTTCATCATCGACGGCCAGCCCCAGGCCGCGTCGCTGTTCAAGATGATCCGCCGCAGCACCGAAGCGTCGCCGGCCGGCGTGCTGTCCGCGTACAGCGACAACGCCGCGGTGATCGAAGGAAACACCGCCGGGCGTTTCTTTCCTGATCCGTCCACGCGCATCTACGGCTCTCACCGCGAGCCCGCGCACATCATGGTGAAGGTCGAGACGCACAATCACCCGACGGCCATCTCGCCGTTTCCCGGCGCCGCCACCGGATCGGGCGGCGAGATCCGCGACGAGGGTGCCACTGGCCGCGGCGCCAAACCAAAGGCGGGACTGACCGGATTTTCCGTCTCCAATCTGCGCTTGCCCGGCGCCGTGCAACCGTGGGAGCGCGACCACGGCAAGCCGGCGCGCATCGCCTCGGCGCTGGAGATCATGATCGACGGGCCGCTGGGCGGCGCCGCCTTCAACAACGAATTCGGCCGCCCCAACCTGGCCGGTTACTTCCGCACCTTCGAACTGGAAACCCTCGGGCCCGGCGGCGCGCGCGAGGTGCGCGGGTATCACAAGCCGATCATGCTGGCCGGCGGCTACGGCAACATTCGCCCCGCCGACGTGAAGAAGGCGATCATCCCGGCGGGCGCGCCGGTGGTGGTGCTGGGCGGCCCGGCGATGTTGATTGGCCTTGGCGGTGGTGCGGCGTCGTCGGTGGCCTCGGGCACGTCGGAGGAGGATCTGGATTTCGCGTCGGTCCAGCGCGACAACGCCGAGATGCAGCGCCGCTGTCAGGAGGTGATCGATCGCTGCTGGGCGCTGGGCGACGGCAATCCGATCCTGTCGATTCACGATGTCGGCGCCGGCGGCCTGTCGAATGCATTGCCCGAGCTGGTGAACGACAGCCGGCGCGGGGCGCGTTTCTCTTTGCGCGCCATCCCCAACGACGAGCCGTCGATGTCGCCGCTGGAGCTGTGGTGCAACGAAGCCCAGGAGCGTTATGTCCTGGGCATCGTCCCCGAACGCCTGGCCCAGTTTCAGGCCTTGTGCGCGCGCGAGCGTTGCCCGCACGCCGTTCTGGGCGTGGCCACCGACGACGGCCAGCTGATCGTCGACGACGCCCACTTCGCCACCACGCCGGTGGCGATGCCGCTGCAGGTGTTATTGGGCAAGCCGCCCAAGATGACCCGCGACGTGCGCCGCGCCGCCGTCGTCAGCGAACCGTTTGTCACCGACGGCATCGAGCTGCGCGACGCCATCATGCGCGTGCTGCGCCTGCCGACCGTCGCTGACAAGACGTTCCTGATCACCATCGGCGATCGCACCGTGGGCGGTCTGGTGGCGCGTGATCAGATGGTCGGCCCGTGGCAGGTGCCGGTGGCTGACGCGGCGGTGACCTGCGCCAGTTTTGACAGCTTTGCCGGCGAAGCAATGGCGCTGGGCGAGCGCACGCCGGTGGCCTTGCTGGACGCGGCGGCCTCGGCGCGTCTGGCGGTGGCCGAGGCGATCACCAACCTGGCGTCGGCCGATGTCGCCGATCTTTCCAAAATCAAGCTGTCGGCGAACTGGATGGCCCCCGCCGGCCATCCGGGCGAGGACGTGCGGCTCTATGACGCCGTCCGCGCCGTCGGCACCGAGCTATGCCCCGCGCTGGGGATCGCCATCCCGGTGGGGAAAGATTCGATGTCGATGCGCACGGTGTGGGACGACCGGGGCGAAACCCGCAGCGTCACCGCGCCGCTGTCGTTGATCATCACCGCCTTCGCGCCGGTGGTCGACGCGCGCGTCACGCTGACACCCGAACTGCGGCGCGACACCGGCGAGACAACGTTGTTGTTGATTGATCTGGGGGGTGCAAAAAACCGCCTGGGCGCTTCGTGCCTGGCCCAGGTCTACGGCCAGCTGGGGGCCACGCCGCCGGATCTGGATGCGCCCGAGCGCCTGCGTGGCTTCTTCACCGCCGTCGGCGCCCTGCGCGCCAGCGGCAAACTGCTGGCCTATCACGATCGCAGCGACGGCGGTCTGCTGGTGACGCTGCTGGAGATGGCCTTCGCAGGCGGCTGCGGCCTGGAAATCGAGGTGCCGGGCAGCAGCGATCCACTGGCGGCACTGTTCAGCGAGGAGCTGGGCGCGGTGGTCCAGGTGCGCGCGGTCGACGTCGACGCCGTGATCGCGGCATTCGCGCAGCAGGGCCTGGGCGGCGCGGTGACGCGCATCGGACAGCCGATCGACGGCGAGCGCATCGTCTTTCGTCACGGCGGTGTGCCGCTGTTCGAAGACACGCGCTCCAAGCTGCGCGGCGTGTGGTCCGAGACCACGCACGCCTTGCAAGCGATGCGCGACGACGCCACCTGCGCCGACGAGGAGCAGCGCGCTCGTTGCGACGCTGGCGATCCCGGACGGCAGGCGGTGCTGACGTTTGATCCGGCGCTGGATGTGGCCGCATCCTTCATCAGCAACAGCCGCCCGCGTCCGCGCGTGGCCATCTTGCGCGAGCAAGGGGTGAACGGACAGTACGAGATGGCCGCCGCCTTCGATCGTGCCGGGTTCGAAGCAGTCGACGTGCATATGAGCGATCTGCTGGGTGGCAGCGTCACTCTGGACGGCTTTCGCGGCCTGGCGGCGTGCGGGGGATTTTCGTACGGAGACGTGCTGGGAGCTGGCGAAGGCTGGGCGAAATCGATCCTCTTTCACGCCGGCGTGCGCCAGCAGTTTTCGCGCTTCTTCGCTCGCCCCGACGCCTTCGCGCTGGGCGTCTGCAACGGCTGCCAGATGATGTCCGGCCTCAAGGAGATCATCCCCGGCGCCGAGCACTGGCCGCGCTTCGTGCGCAACCGCAGCGAGCAGTTCGAAGCGCGGCTGGCGACGGTGCAGATCCAGAAAAGCCCGTCGATCTTTTTTGCCGGCATGGAAGGCGCGGGCTTGCCGATCGCCGTCGCTCACGGCGAGGGCCGCGCCGAGCTGGGCGCGCCCGGTGACCGCGACGCCCTGGAAAAATCTGGCCTCGTCGCCGCGCGCTACGTCGA
>DASXQB010000197.1:0-3587 GCA_036493295.1 Polyangia bacterium
AGTACGGACTTCCTGATCTGCGCAGCGGCGGCGCGACGCCAGCTAGGAATCCTCACCGCCGACGCTGACTTCGCGCACTACGCGAAACTGTTGCCGATTCGAATTCACACGCCGCGCTTGTCCGTCTCGGGATAACGGCCGAAGCATCATTCGCCGAGCCAAAGGCCGGGATATCTTCGAACGAACCCGATCTCATCGACCTCGAGCAGCGCTGCATAGTTGAAGCGCGGAGCCTGGTACCAATAGGTGGTCTCCGATCGCCGTTCGTACCGTTGGACAAGAACGTCGATGGTACCGGCCGACACATCCAGCCAGGCCGCCGGTGCGTCTGCACCCTGACCAAGGTCCAACGCCAGTCGGCGGAGTGGGAGGAGATTCGTCGCTGGCGTGAAGCCAAAATCGAGATCGACACAGTGACGAAGCCCCGGCATATCTTTGCCGTCGAGCATCCATTCTCCTGCCGGGCTTCGCTCGATGGAGAACGCGACGGTCCGATCTCCCATCCAACCACGCACGTGACCGCTCAGTGCCCGCCAGGAAGCGTCGCACGTCGCTGCGTACGACAGGTGCGCGGGACGCCCGGCGAGCTGAAACACGGCGGTGCCTTCCACTTGCCAGCCAGAGCCGTGCTGCTCGAGCCGACAGCCGTCGTGCCCCGGACTGTCCAGCCGTCGCCAAAGAATTGAGCCGATGGTCATGCAAAGCCCCCGGTTAACAACGTCAGTAAACTGTGCGCCGGCCGCAAAGGTGGCATTGTCTTGGCAACAAAGTGCGACCTTCTCGACGATGGTGTTCATTTATTTTGGCGGCGGCGGCGTTCGCGGTGGCGGTGGCGTCGCCGGCGCGCGCCGACGGCGACGCGGCGCCCAAGCCGCTGCGCGTGGTCTCGCCTGGCCAGGTGCTGGCGGTCGAGCTGGACTTCACCTGGTTCCGCCAGCCGATCTATCGGGTGAGCCGCTTCGGCGAGCCGGTGATCGGCAACTCATGGTTGGGATTCACGCTGAAGGACGGCGGTCGGCTGGATCGCGACATGGTCGTCGTTGGCGAAGCCCGGCGCAGCGTCGACCAAACCTGGGAGCAGCCGTGGGGCGAGCGGCGCTTCGTGCGCGATCACTACAACGAGCTGCGCGTGCGCCTGGCGGAACGTTCGGGCGCAAAGCGCCAGCTGGTGGTCGTCTTTCGGGTCTTCGACGACGGGGTCGGGTTTCGTTACGAGTTCCCCGACCAGCCGGCGCTGAAAGACGTGATCATCGACGACGAGTTGACCGAGTTCAGCGTCGCCGCGCCCAGCACCGCCTGGTGGATCCCGGCCGGTCAGCCGACCGATCTGGAGCTGCCGATTCACCAGACGCCGCTCGGCGAAGTCTCCGTCGCGCACACCCCGCTGACGCTGCGGACGCGCAACGGCCTGCACATCGCCTTGCACGAGGCGGCGCTGGTCGACTATGCCGGGATGCGGTTGCGCCGCACCGACGAGCAGCACCTGGTGGCTGACCTGGCGCCTTCGTCGGAGGGGTGGCGCGTGCGCCGGTCGGCGCCGTTCGTGACGCCCTGGCGAACCATCCAGATCGCCGACAGCGCGCCGGCCCTGTACCGGTCGTCAGATCTGATCTTGAACCTGAACGAGCCGAACCGCCTAGGTGACGTCTCGTGGGTGAAGCCGGGCAAGTTCATCGGCGTCTGGTGGGAGATGCACCTTGACCACTGGACCTGGGGCACCGGGCCGCGCCACGGCGCCACCACCGCGAACGCCAAACGCTATATCGACTTCGCCGCCAAGAACGGCTTTCGCGGCGTGCTGGTGGAAGGGTGGAACGTCGGCTGGGACGGCGACTGGCAGGCGAACGGCGACAGCTTCGACCTGACGCGGGCGACGCCCGACTTCGATCTGAAAGCCGTGGCGGGCTATGCCCGATCCAAAGGCGTCACGCTGATCGGCCACCACGAAACCGTCGGCGCGGTCAGCCACTATGAAGATCAGCTGGCGGCGGCGCTGGATCTCTATCGCAGCGTCGGCGTCGATTCGGTGAAGACCGGCTATGTCGCCGACGCCAACCAGATCGAACGGCGCGACGCCGCGGGCGTCGTGCACCACGAATGGCACGATGGCCAGTTCATGGCCCGCCACCACTTGAAGGTGGTCACCGAGGCGGCGCGCCGGCACATCACCATCGACTCGCACGAGCCGATCAAGGACACCGGCCTGCGCCGCACTTACCCGAACTGGCTGTCACGCGAAGGAGCGCGCGGGATGGAGTGGAACGCCTGGGGCCACCCGGTGAACGATCCGGACCACGAAGCGGAGCTGGTCTTCACGCGCATGCTGGCCGGGCCGTTCGACTTCACGCCCGGCATCTTCGTGCTGGATCCCACGCAGCCCGGCTGCCGCGTGAAGAGCACACTGGCAAAGCAGCTGGCCCTGTATGTGGTGCTGTACAGCCCGCTGCAGATGGCCGCCGATCGCATCGAGAACTACGAAGCGAACCCGCGGCCGTTCCAGTTCATCAAGGACGTCCCCACCGACTGGGCCGAGACGGTGGTCGTCAACGGCGAGATCGGCGATTACGTCACCATCGCCCGCAAGGATCGCCGCAGCGACAACTGGTACCTGGGCGCCATCACCGACGAGGAAGGGCGCTTGCTGTCCGTGCCGCTCGGCTTTCTGACGCCGGGGCGACACTATCGCGCGCAGATCTACCGCGACGGCGACGCCGCCCACTGGAAGACGGCGCCGCTGGAGATCGCCATCGAGGAAAAAGAGGTCACCAGCGCCGACACGCTGACGCTGCGGCTAGCGGCTGGTGGCGGCGTGGCCATTCGTTTCGTGTCGTTGCCGACCCACGCTAGCCAGCGATAGGTTGGTGTGGTCCTGGTTAGCCACCGCCCCACGCGACGATGCCAGCACCCAACCCCAGCGCCAACGCCAGTGGCGAGTAGAGACGCGTATCCAATCTGGCAAATGCGGTTGCCCGTGTCCGTTTGAACAATCCGACGTAGTTGAATTCACCGACGGCGCGACCGACGAGCGCCGTCGCCACCGCCCATGTACCCCAAAGACTGATGGTTGGTGGGACGATGCCAGGCCCGACAGCCGCTCGCTCGAGTACAAGCATGCCCGCCACCGCCAACAACAGGGCAACCATCAGAGTGCCGGCAATTCCTGGTCGGAACAGCGGCCTTCCATCCAGCTCAGGTATTGCCGCTTTGATGCCTTGGCGGCCGCCACACGCCCAATAGACATGCAGGCCCGAAAGACAGGCGAAGGTCGCGGAGACCAACAACGCGATCGGAACCAGGAGCGACACCATGAGGTCAGCGCTCACCGCAGTCGCGTCGCGCCTCTCCATTCGCTCGCAAGCAGCCCGAGAACGACGCCATCGTGAAGCCTTCCAAGATGATGCCGTCCGCAACACCAGGCTAGGCCGCCACGATACGCAAGACCTGCGAATCATCGATCTTAAGGGCGCGAGCTAGCCCGAAAGCGTTCGGAGTTGTCTCACTCACGTTGGCAGAGAGGGCCGTCGGACTGAAAAAACATCCTCCGGAGACGATCGAATGACAGCCCGAGTGGTTCCAGCGGGCCAAGC
>DASXQB010000198.1:0-6589 GCA_036493295.1 Polyangia bacterium
GGCGCGGGCCGCGGCGTACGGCCCGCTGTTGCCCGAGCCGGTGCTGGCGGTTGCCACCAGCGACACCACCGTGGCCGCCATCGTCGACAGCGGGCGCGGTCGCCAGGTGGTGCTGCTGGCGCGCGAGCCGACCCAGCCGCTGATCTGGAACCGCTGGCCCGACGAAGCCGCGCGCCATCCCGCCGATGGGCCGGCTGTTAGGCGCCACGCCGCGGACGTCGACGACGTGCTGTCCGAATACGATCTCAGCGAAGCCGATCGCGAGACGCCCGACTTCGAGCAACTGCTGGACGACGAAGGCGTGGACGAAAAACCGCGCGCGCCGAAAAGCCGCGCCGACGAACCGCCACTGGCCCCGCGGACGCTGGCTGGCAGCGCGGGCGAGATCTGGCTGGGCAGCACGCGCGGCGTATGGGCCGTCGACACCACAGCCCTCGGTCACCGCTGGCGGCCGCGCGGGCTTTCCGATCGCGCCGTCTCGCACGTCGCCGTCGGCGCCGACAACGAAGGGCACACTGTGGTGGCCGCCATCAGCGGCGACGTGGTCTGGATGACCAACGATGGCGGCGCGAACTGGACCCCGGCCGGCGTCCTGACATCGGCTGCTCGCGCGCTGGCGGTGGCCCCCGGCGCTGCGTTGCTGCTGGTCGCCACCGAGGACGGTTTGTGGGCGATGGGCCCGCACCGCCAACCGTGGCGTCTGGAGGGCGGCGCCGACGACGACGTGGTCACCTGCGGTCGGCAAGTGGTGGCGCTGGGCGGCGGCACGCTGCGGATTTTTTCGGCCACGCTGGAGGGCGAGCCGTTCATCGTCACCGGCGTTCCCGCGCGCGCCGTTCGCTGTCCCGACGGCGGCGACGGTCCCTGGATCGGTCTCGGCGCTGCCGGTTTGATCTCGCGCGACGGCGGCCGGAGCTGGCGAGCGGTCGGCGAAGGCGCTCTGGAGATCACCGCCGCGCGCGTCGACGGCGCCGAGCTGTGGCTGGGCACGCCGCGCGGGCTTTTTGCCGGCGTCGCCGAACGCCTGGCGCGGCCGCCCGCCGAATTCTCTGCGCCGCCGGCGCGCGATCGACTGGACATTGACGAAGAAGATTTGCTGCGCCGGCGCATCGCCCAGCCGCCGCCGTGGCTGGGTTATGTACCGCGGGTGAGCGTCCTCGCCAGCGTCGACGCCGGCGACGGCCAGCGGACGGTGCGGACGATGATGCTGGTGACCATTCCCTTGCAGCGAGCGCCGCGGATGGCGCGCGCGCCGCTGGCCAGCGAGCTGGCGATGGAGGTGACCCGCCGGCGCGTCAGCGCTGTCGCGCGCGTGACCGATCGTGCGCAACTGGAGCTGCGTGCCGTCGAAACCCTGGCGGAGACACCGCCATGACGGAGCAACCTTCGCAACCAACGACCCTGCTTCCCCACCGCGCCGGCCAGGCGCGAATCAACGCCACCAGCGCCGGCGCGCTGGTCACCGCCGCGATGTTTTTCGGGCTGAACACCGCACGCGCCGACGACGCCGTGATCAACACGCCGGCCGGCGGCGCGTCTGTGCCGGCACCGCCAAGCAACAGCGCGCCGTCCAATCGCCGGCGCATCGATCCCGCCGCCGTCCTGGCCGCGGCTTCCGCCGGTGAACCGCCGCTGGAAGAATTGCGCGCGGCGGCCACCGCGTTGGTGCTGGCCGAGCCGGAGCGCGCGCGTTCGCTGCTGGCGCGCGCCGGCGCCGCCGGCTGGCTGCCGGAGGTGCGCGTGCGCGTCGACCGTCGCTTCGAGCGCGACGAATCGCTGGACTACGGCCGCACGGCGGCTGATGTGACGGCGCCGGTCGGCATGGACACGCACAACGACGTTCGGTACGAGGTCCGCGCGACCTGGGACCTGTCACGCATCGTCTTCAACCCCGACGAGCTGGGCGCCCACGCCGAAGCCTTGCGGCTGGCGGATATCCGGCGCGAAGTGGAGATGATGGTGGTACGGTTGGTCTTCGAGCGTCGGCGGCTCAAGACCGAGGCCGCAACATCCGATGCCCCCGACGGTGTCCCCCGCCTGCGCCGAGAACTGAGGATTGAAGAAATTGAAGCGGAGCTGGATGCGCTGACGGCAGGAGCCTTTTCCAGCCCGCGAAATCACCGATCACCCCATGCGGCCAGCCAAAAACCGTGAACGAACCAAGGATGCACGCCAGCACCCGCGGTTCCAGGCTGACGTTCAGGTGTCGGTGGCCGTGGGCGATCGTAAGTTGCCGGCCCGCACCCGGGATTTTTCGCGCTCCGGCCTGTGCCTGATCTCCTCCGAGGAGATCGCCCGCGACACCAACGTCGCCATCGAGCTGGTGCTGTCGTTCGCCGCCGGCGGGGTCTCCGAACCGCTGCGTCTGCGCGGACGCGCCGTGTGGTGCACGGCGATGTTCGGTTCGTATCAGGTAGGCGTCATGTTCGTCGAAATAAATGCCGAGCGCGCCCGTTATCTGGACATGTTCATGGGCCTCCTCGACGGCACCAACGGCGCCGACGATCCGCTCGACAACGAGCGCGAAGACACCGACCGGCGGATCGATCCCGACGATCCGTTTCGTCCTTGAAGCGCCGGCAAGACCATGGCCGCACCCAAGTCTTCCCCTCCTTCACCACCGACGCCGCCGCCGGCGGCCCGTCCGCGCCGCCAGCACCGCCGGCTGACCATTCGCATGTCCGCCGAGGTTCGCACGTCACGCACCGTCTTCACCGCCACCACTCGCGATCTGTCGGCGGGGGGCGCCGGCATCGTCTCGGATCGCGGGCTCACCGAAGGCGAGGAGATCGCGCTGGGCCTGTTTCTGGTGGTTGACGACGTCGAAGAGCAGATGCCGCCGCTGTGGGTGAAAGGCCAGGTGGTGTGGGCCAGCGGCGAGCAACTGAACCAGCACACGGCCGGCGTGCGATTCAGCGGCGTCACCGACGAGCAGAAGAAATGGCTGAGCAAGGTGCTGTCGCAGCTGAATGATCCTGGCGCGACGCCCGGGCCCGACCGTCACTGACCGGCGTTGGCCACGATGGCCTCGGCGACGCGCACGCCGTCCAGCGCCGCGCTGATGATACCGCCGGCAAAACCCGCGCCCTCGCCCGCCGGGTAGAGGCCCGCCACCGACGGTGATTGCAACGACGCCGGATCGCGCAGGATGCGCAGGGGCGCGCTGGTGCGGGTCTCGGCGGCGACCAGCAGGGCGTCCGGGTGCATGAAGGACCGCAGGCGGGCGCCGATCCCGCGCAGGCCTTCGCGCAAGGCTGCGGCCACCGGCGGCGGCAAGACGGCGCGCAGATCGGCGGGGACAATCCCTGGACGATAGCTGGTGGCGCCGACGCTGTGGCTCGGGCGATCAGCGAGAAAATCTTCCAGCCGCTGCGCCGGCGCGCGCAACTGATCGCCGCCCGCCTTCTCGGCCGCCGCTTCGATGGCCCGCTGAAAGTCGACGCCCGCCAGCGGACCTGCCGCTGCATCACCGAAGTCGTCGGGGTTGACGGTCGCCACCAGGCCGGCGTTGGCGAAGGGAGAATCGCGACGGGACAAGCTCATTCCGTTGACCACCAGGCCGCCCAGCTCGGTGCCTGCGGGGACGATCCAGCCGCCGGGGCACATGCAGAAGCTGTAGACGCCGCGTCCTTGTCCCTCCGATGTCAGCTCGTAAAACGCCGGCGGCAGCTTGGGATGCCCGGCGGCGCGCCCGTATTGAATCTCGTCGATCAAGGGCTGCGGGTGTTCGATGCGCACGCCGACGGCGATCCCCTTGCGTTCGACGGCCACACCGTCGCGCACCAGCCAGCGATACACCGCCCGCGCTGAGTGGCCGACCGCCAGCACAACGACGTCGGCGGCGAGCTCGTCACCGCCCAGCAAGCGCAACGCTTTCACTCGGCCGTCCTGAATAATCAAACCACCGGCCGCCGTCTCGAAGCGATAGCTCACGCCGTGCGCCTGCAGATATTCGCGCAACGCCGTCAGCACCTTGGGCAACCGATTCGAGCCGACGTGCGGCCGCGATTCGCTCTCCACTTCTGCCGGCGCGCCGAAGCGGACCAGATCGGCAAGCACCACCGCGATGCCGGGGCGATCCTTCGACCGCGTGTACAGCTTGCCGTCGGAGTACGTGCCCGCCCCACCCTCGCCGAAACAATAATTCGACTGCGGATTCAGTTGCCCGCGGTTGGCGAGCGCCAGATCGCGGCGGCGTGGCTGCACGGGCTTGCCCAGCTCGACGATCGTCGACGGCACGCCCGCTTCCAGCAAACGCAGCGCCGCCCAGCTTCCGGCCGGACCCGAACCGACGATCGTCACCCGCGGTTTGGCCACCGACGACGGCCACCCTAGCGCCGGTCGTTGCGGCGCCGGCTGATCGATCAGCGGCTGACCAGCCCGCGCCACCGCCACCCGCAAGCGGAAGCCGAGCGGCCGCCCTTTGCGCGCGTCCAGCGAACGCCGCAAAAGACGCCACGGCCCAACGGCATCGGGCGCCCAGCCAAGCGCGCGCGCCAGCCGCGGCTCCAGCGGATCGTCGGCGGCGTCGAGGGGCAGAAAGACTTCGACCAGTTCAGGCATGCGGCGGCGGCGAAGAAGAAAATGTGACGGGCGCGCGGCTCAGTGGCTGAACCCGACGCGCTGGCGAGCGCTTAAACAATGATTGCCGCCGGCGGCGAAATCACGACAGGTGGTGGGACGATCTTCATAGATGCGACAGTGATAGCGCGAAGACGGCCCCGGGCGCGAATCGCCGTCGGGGCGTATGTCTCCGGAAGACACCGCATCTACGTTCAGCGCTGCGCAGCGCGCGCCGGTGCGCAGGATCTCGAAACGATAGCCGTTGCGAACGATCAGCGCGGGCTGCTTCCAGACCACCGGATCACGCATGGACACGCTCACCACGTGATAGGCCTCGCGGCAGCAGGCGCCGCAGGTTTGACAGTCGACCGGCGGCTCCCATTTTTCGCAGGCGGCAAAGTCCCGACTGGTGCGGCCGGCGGAATCATTTTTCGCCGCGGCATTTTTTTGCCGGCAGCGCGCAACAGGACGGCCGCGTCCGCCGACGTAAAGCCAGGCGCACGAACCGCACGTCTCGTTCGCCGGTCCCCAGGCAAACCCAAGCGGATGTCTTTCAACCTTCGCGCCGTCGAGCAACGACGCGGTGGCGGCCAACGCCTGGCGCATGGTCAAGATCCACGTCGACGCGTTAGGCCCGTCCGCCGCCAACGCCGCGCGCGCGATCGCCGCGCCTGCGTCCGCGTTGGTGTCGCCGAGGGGATCGCCGTCGATCAAATCGTAGTAACCGCGATACTCGGTGGTCGGCGCCATCAGCGAGCGTAGCCCGAACGGCTGGGCCAGATGCGCTTGCAGCCGCAGACACGCATGTTCTCGCTCGACGTCAGCGCCGCCCGAAACATCGAGCCCCCAATCCGGAAACTTGCGGCGGTCGGGACCTTCTATGAATGCGTGGCACAATTCATGGAAAACCAGCTGCGAAAAAGAGTCGTCGACATCGAGGATCTCTGGAACCCCGATAAAAATGCGGCCTTGCCCGTCGCTGGACGCGTAACTTTCAGGACCACGCCGTATTTCGAAGCCGAGGGCGCGCGCCGCGCCGAACCAAATTTGATCGATGGCGGCGGTGGACAGCAGGCTGGGACGATCGCGCGACATCCGGTTTTTCTCGCTAATTATCGCTGAATTACCTGGGACCAAGGCCAGCGCGGACAGAGTAGCTTTTTGTTATTTACACTTAACCAATGTCAAGAATATTTGACAAATCACCGAAGGAGACCCTTGCATCCGGCCGGCAGAAAGGCCAGTCTAACCGGTCCGTGGCGAAGATTCCGCCGCGGTGACCAACGAAACCTTGCGAGGTGGAGACGTGCTGCCTTCCCTGCAAAAGCTACCTTATGGTGCCGTGGCCGCTGTGGCTGGCTTCTTTGCGTTGCCATTGTCGGCTCCCAACGCTGGCGTCAATGCTGCAAACACCACGACCGAAGAGATCGGCGCGGCCTCGGCCCCCGCTCCTGACAAGCAAAGCACTGTCCAATTAAGCGGCGACGACAGCTGCATGGCCCGCACCATCTGCGCGGTCAAAGAACGCATCCGCTGGCAGACGCCGGCGTGGACGCCCTCGCAGTGTCGTCGCATCGCTGGCGCCGTCAGCGCGTCAGCGAAAAAATACGATCTGAGCCCGACGTTGATCCTGGCCGTGATGATCAACGAGAGCGACATGAACGAAAAAGCGACGCGGGTCTATACGCGTGGCGACGAGATTTACGCCAAAGACAGCGGCCTGATGGCCATTCGTTGCCTGCTGGACAAAACCGATCACTGCACCAACGGCAACGTTCGCGGCATGGCGTGGAAGGATCTGATGGACCCGGTCACCAACGTCGAAGCCGGCGCGCGTGAACTGGCCCACTGGCGCGACGGCGGCGGCGTCACGCGCGTGACCATCAACAAGCGGGACGCCCAGGGGCATCTGCAGCGCGTGACCAAGGACGTGCCCTGCCAGCACAAGACCCACGCCTTCTGGGCCCACTACAACCATGGCCCGCGCTATATCGACAAAGGTTATCCGCGCCACTATCCGCACCGC
>DASXQB010000199.1:0-6197 GCA_036493295.1 Polyangia bacterium
ATCCTCGAGATCCACACCTGGGGCTCGCAGGCTGACGACGTCGAGCACCCCGACCGCATCGTCATGGACCTGGACCCCGACCCGACCGTCAAATGGGAGGACGTGGTGGTCGCCGCGCATCTCATCAAGCACCAGTTCGCCGAGATCGATCTGGAAAGTTTCGTAAAGACCACGGGCGGCAAGGGCCTGCACGTGGTGGCGCCGCTGGCCCCGGCGCTGGGTTGGGAAGAAATCACGGCGCTTTCGCGCGGCGTGGCCGAACGGATCGCTCGCGGGGCGCCACAATTTTTCACCACCAACATCGCCAAGGTCCAGCGCAAGGGGAAGATCCTGCTTGATTACCTGCGCAACCACCGCGGCAGCACGGCGGTGGCGGCGTTCTCCACCCGCGCCCGCGCCGGCGCCACCGTCTCCGTGCCGTTGTCGTGGGACGAGCTGACCCCGGACCTGAATCCCTCGCTTTTCAACGCCCGCTCCGTCCCCGAACGCCTGGCCACGCAGAAAGCTGATCCGTGGGCCCGCTATTTTCGGCTGAAGCAGAAGGTGAGCGCCGCCGCCCGCCGCCTGCTCAGCGCGACGACCTGATGTCGTCGCCGTCGACGACGTAGATCAGCGGCGCGTCGACGCGGGCGTGGTCGGGGCCGAACTGCACGTTGCCGGTGGCGCCTTCGAACGTGCCGGCGCCCAGCGCCTTCAACAGATCGGCGCGCGTACGGGCTCCGTGCGCGGTCGCCGCCCGCAGCAACGCCACGCCGTCGTAAGCGTAGGCCTCGGTGGCGTGCGGATCCTGTCCGTACGCCGCCCGGTACGCTTCAACGAAGGCGCGGCTGCGCGGGTCGTCGCCGTCGGCGAAGAAACCGGGCGACAGCAGCGCGCCCTGCACGTAACGACCGGCGTTTTGCAACAGGCGCGGCGACAGATCGTTCGCCGTCGACAGCAGCAGCACGTTGCGCACTTTCGGTTTGCCCGGCTCGGCCGGCGGGCGCGGCTTGCCCCACGGCTGCGGCCACAGATCGGCCACCGCCAGCGCCGGCGCGATCAGCTCCAGCCGGTCGGCGCTGTCGGCCACGAAGATGGCTTGCAGTGGCACCTTCTTGATCGCCGCCACCGCCGCGGTGAACGACGTGGCGCCGGCGATGTACGTGCCCTCGCCGGTGATGCGTCCGCCGCCGGCGATCACCTCGCGCCGGAAAGCCTCGCGCATGCGTTTGCCGAAGGCGCTGTCCGGTCCCAGGATGGCGATGTCGCGCGCGCCCAGCTTCAAGGCCCGACGCGCCAGCTCGGCCACCCGCGCCTCCGGCGAGTGCACCAGTTGAAATGCCGTGGTTCCGGCGCCGGGAATCTGATCGTCCAACGTGAGCAGCGGCAGCCCTTCTTGCGTCGCCTGGCCCACCGCCGCCGCCGTGGTCTTGCGCTCGGCGCTGCCGATCATGCCGATGACCGATTCCGTCCGGGTCAGCTCGACGACGCTGCGGGCGGCGCGATCGGGATCGGTGGCAGTGTCGCGCACCACCAGCTGCGAGCCGGCGGCGCCACCACCGACGGTACCCAGCCCGCCGGTGGCCAGCAGCACGGCGCGCATGGCCGCCTCGCCCACCGGTTGAAACCGCCCGGACAGCGGTAACGCCACGCCGATGCGCGACGGATCGCCGGGGCCGGAACTTTGCGCCAGCTCTTCAAACCCGATGGCGTGGCGGGCGCGCGCCGTCTCGCTGTCCACGGTCTCGGCGCTGGCGGGATCGGCCTGCGCGCGAAGATAACGACTGGCTCGCGCGCCCAGCACCGCGCGCGCCAGGCCCTTGACCGGCGCCGCGTCGAACGCGCGCCAGGCCGCTTCACCGGACATCTGCGCGGCGATCTGTTCAGCGCGCTGGCGGGCGTAAGCGCGCTCGAACTCCTTCGCGCCGTGGAAATAACCGTCCCACAGCTCCAGGGCCAGCGGGAATTCGCCGGTGGCGGTGGCCGCTTCGGCCAGGGCGCCGCGAAGTTCGACCAGCGATTCATCCGAACCCTCGCCGGGTTGCTTGGGCAGAAACGGCGTCAGCAGATCGCGGGCGCGCGCCCCGTGTCCCGCCCGCGCCTCCGCCAGGCCCAGGTAATAACGAGCGCGCGACGCCGTGGTCGGATCGATCGCGGCGCCGCCGACCAACGGATCCAACAGCTGTTGCGCACCCGCCGGATCGCCGCGCAGCAAGGCCAGGCGCGCCAGCATGATCTGCGCGGACGGCACCGCCGGATGAGCGCTGTTGGCGCTGACGAACGCCTCCAGCGCGACGCGCGCGCCTTCACGATCGCCTTGCTCGAAGCGCGCCGTCGCCGCGCGAAAATCCGCGTCGGCCGGCGCTTCGCCAGCGGCCGCGGCGTCGACGCCAGCGTCGGGCGCGGTGCGCGGCGGCGGCTCGGCGGCGGCGGTCCCGTCGGGCGCCAGCGGGGGTGGCAGCGGTTCGCCGGCACCCAGGCTGCCCGGTTGCACCTGTGCCGGCGCCAGCGTCGCGCAAGAGGCCAGCACCCAGAACACAAAGACCGTCCGCCGCACCATGCTCCTTTCTAAGTCTGATCCGCGCCGATGTCGCGTTTTCCGCTGGTTTTCAGGCGGCGCGCCGTCGCCGCGGCCAACGTCTTGCGGGTGAAGCTGGAGATCCCCAGCGTCGGCAACTCGTCCGCCGCGACCCACCGACGAGCGCTATCCGACGCAGATGTCGCCGCCTCCGCCGTCCGCGCGGCAACGGCGTACACCTCGGCCGTCAGATCGCGGTGGGTGAAGATGTGGCGCACCTGCCCGCGAAACTGCGGGCGCTGGCGGCCAACCATCACGCCGCTCTGTCGGGCCGCCTGGCGTGCCACCTCCGACGCGTCGGCCGCGCCCACCACCGGCGCCGACGGCAACGCCCAGGTGCTGGCCAGAAGCTGTCCCTTCGGCCGGCGCACCAGCAGCACGCGCCCGGACTGCGTCACGTAGGCGCAAGCCACGCGCGCCGTCGGACGCGGCGCCTTGGTCTTGCGCGCTGGAATGACAGCGGTGATTCCTTTCTTTTTCGCCACGCAAGTCGCGCGCAGCGGACAGGCCAGACACGCCGGCCCCGTCGCTGAACACACCAGCGCGCCCAGCTCCATCACTGCCTGGGTGAAATCACCCGCGCGCCGCGCCGGCACCAGCGCCTGGCCCAGCGCCCGCAGGCGCGCGCGCGCCGCCGGCCCGTCGATCACCTCGGTCACGCCGTGCAGGCGCGCCATCACCCGCGCTCCGTTGCCGTCGAGGGCGAACGTCGGCGCGTCGAAGGCAATCGCCGCCACCGCCGACGCCGTGTACGCGCCCACGCCCGGTAGTGTGGCCAGCGCCGCTTCGTCGGCGGGGATCTCGCCGCCATGATTCGCCACCACCGCCTGTGCCGCCTTGTGCAGGTTGCGGGCCCGGGCGTAATAACCAAGGCCTGACCACAGCGCCAGGACGTCATCCTCGCGCGCCGCCGCCAGGGCGCGCAGGTCGGGAAAACGCGCCAGGAAGCGGTCAAAGTACGGCAGCACAGTCGCCACCACCGTCTGCTGCAGCATGAACTCGGACACCAGCGTGCGGTACGGGCTGCGCACGCGCCGCCAGGGCAGATCGCGGCGAACGCCGTCGTACCAGGCCAGCAGCGCCGCCGCCGGTGTCGGCGTCTTCATCGAAACGCCACCACCACCGCCGCGCCGATGAGACCGAACGACACCAGGTACTTGGGCTGCGGCCCCTCGCCCAGCCACAACCAGGCGAACACGATGAACACCGACAGCGTGATCGCCTCCTGCAAGATTTTCAGCTGATACGCGCTCATCGCCGCCCGATAGCCGATGCGGTTGGCCGGCACCTGCAGCAGGTATTCGAAAAGGGCGATGCCCCAGCTGGCGAAGATGGCCAGCAGCACGGGCGCCGACTTGAACCGCAGGTGCCCATACCAGGCGACGGTCATGAAGATGTTGGCGAGAAACAACAGGCCCGTGGCGGTCAGTCGATCGTGCATGTCGGCGCCGGATTCTATAGTACAAAGACGCATGGCTTGGTCCCGCGGCGCAGGCGCCGAGCGTGAAGATCCCATCGGCGCCATCGAACGCGGCGAGCTGGAACCGATCTATTGCCTGCACGGCGCCGAGCGGTACCTGCTCGATCGCTGCGTGAACGCCATCCGCAAGGCCATCCTGGGCACCACCGCGACCGCCCCCAGCTTCAACGCCGACGTCTTCGATCTGAAGGACGCCAATCTGGGCGCCGTGGTCTCCGCCGCGCGTACGCTGCCGATGTTCGCCACCGGGCCCAGCAAGAAGCGCCTGGTGCTGGCCAAAGGCGTCGACGACGTGAAGGCAGACGCGCTGGAGCCGCTGCTAGCGTACGTCGCCGATCCCAACCCGTCGACCTGCCTGGTGCTGGTGGGCGAGAAGATCGACACCCGCTTCAAGGTGTTCGCGGCCCTGCGCAAGGCCGGCTTTCTGCACGATTTCCCGGCCCTGCGCGATCGCGAACTCGGCGCCTGGCTATCGCGCGAGGCGCGCGGCCGCAAGCTGACATTGGAAGGCGACGCCGCCACCGCGCTGGCCGAGATCGCCGGCCCCGACCTCGGGCGCCTGAGCCAGGCCCTGGAGCAACTGTCGCTGTACGTCGGCCCGGGACAACCGATCCGCCTCGACGACGTCGAAGATCTGATCGCCGAGACCCGCCAGCGCGGCGTCTTCGAATTGACCAAGGCCATCGGCGAGGGCGACGTCGCGCGCTCGCTGCGCCTGCTCACCAACATGCTGCGCAACCGCGAGCCCGCGCTGCGCATTCAATACATGTTGCTGCGCCAGCTCCGCCAGATCTGGCGCGCCAAAGAGCTAGCCGCCGCGGACACCCCCCGCAACGAGATCGCCGGCGCCGTCGGCATCGCCCCGTTCTTCCTGGACGACGTGCTGATCCCGGCGCGCCGGATGTCAGCGGCGGCGCTGGAGCGCAGCTACGAACGCCTGTACCAGGCCGACAAAACCCTGAAGTCGTCGCGCATCGATCCGGACCTGATCCTGAGCAAGCTGGTGCAGCAACTGGCCGAGGACGCGCGCGCGGGTGGCGGCGCCGGACCTCGACCGTCGCGCTGAGCGAGCCCGCGCTACTTCAGGCGCGCGACGGCCAACGTCAGGCGCGACACGGACCGCGAGGCCGTGCCCTTCTTGATCACGCCCTTGGATTCGGCGCGGTCGATGGCCTGGATCGCGGAGGCCAGGAGGTTCTTGGCCTCGGTGGCGTTCTTGTGGCCGATGGCGGCGCGCAGGCGCTTCACCACGGAACGCATCGCGGTCTTCTGGGCGACGTTGCGCGCGGTGCGCGTGATTCGCTGGCGGTTGGCTTTCTCGGACGACTTGATATTGGCCACTACGACGATCTCCTTGGATTCCAGGCCCAAATCGGGCTTTTACGTGGGCGCATCATGATGACCGGGGCGGGCGTTGTCAAGCGACCGCCCAGGCGCGGTCAGTCGAGGCCGACGCTTTCCAGATCGGCCTCGTCCATCCCGAAGAAGTGGCCGGTCTCGTGCAGCAACGTGGTGCGGATTTCCTTGCGCAGGTCGTCCTCGCTGGCGGCGGATCGTTCCAGGTTGCGGCGAAACAGCAAGATCTGGGTCAGCCCCGGCTGGCCGCCCACGTGCGAGATCTCGGGGTGCGGCGTGCCGGCGAACAGCCCCAACACGCGCGGATCCAGGCCGTCGTCGATGTCCGCCTCGGCCGGCAGATCGCTGATGACGATGGGGATGTCGCGCAGCAACGCCCGGGCGCGTTCTGGCAGCTCGCCCAACGCCGCCTCGGCGACCGCACCCAGCTCGCGCTCGTCCAGGCGGACCGCGAAATCGGCGTCATCAGCGCGCGCATCCAACAGCCACGATTTCTTCCAGGCGGCGCGCATGGCCTTTTCGTCGCCCACCTCTTCGCAGGCGATACCCAGCGTGTACCAGGCGTCGGACATGTCGGGATCGCCTTTGGTCAGGGTGTCCAGGCGGTCGCGGGCCTGTTGCGGCTCGCCGATGGCCAGCCACAGCTCGGCGATCTCCAGCGCCAGCATCGAATCGCCCAGCGAGACATCGGCGGCGGGCAGATCCTGCAGGGTCTCCTTGGCTTCATCAACCTCGCCCAGCTCTGCCTCCAACCCGGCCTTCAAGGCCACCGCGCTCAGGTACTCGGCTTCTTCGTCGGCGAGA
>DASXQB010000200.1:0-31123 GCA_036493295.1 Polyangia bacterium
CCGGCGGTGCTGGAGACCGCCGCGCTGATCGACGGACTGGCGCGGCGATTCGGCGGCGCCGAGCGCAAGCTGACCGATCTGGTCTACTACTCGCCGGATCGCGTGGACGGTTTCGTGCGCGCCGCCGCCGTCTGGGAGCGCGCGGGCCGGCCGCGCGATGCCTGCGTGCAGCGGGTGCGGGCGGCGCGCTGGCGCGACGATCCCGAGGATCCTCTGTGGCGCCCGGCCATCGCCTGCACACGCAGCGACCCCGGCGCCGGCGACTGGCGGGCGATTCGTCAGTACGTGCTGGACCGCGCGCCCGCCGACCGGCGCGAAGCGCTGGCGGCGACGCTGGACAGCGGCGACAGCGACAAAGCCGCGCCGGTGGCGACGCCCGCGCCTTGAACGGCCCTCATCCGCAGCGTCGGCTGGCGGCTTCGCGCAACGGGAGAGGCGATCGAATTTAATCGGCCGCGGCGCGCGGCTGGCCTTTGATCCGGGCATAGATGATGTCCAGGTTGCCCGTGAGGGTCAGGAAAAAACGGGCCGACGGGCTCCACAGCGGTTCGCGGCGGGTGCCGTCGGGGGCCAGCTGGTTCGTCAAGTTGTAGTAGCCCAGGCTGACCGAGAAATCGTCGGTCGGCTCGTAGGTCAGCTCTGCGACGGCCCAGATGTTTAGACGATAGTTCTGCGGATCGTCGACGGTCATCGGTTTCACTGGGCCGGTATACGTCGGGACCGTCACTGGCGGCGGTCTGTCCCCCCATGCGTTCAGCCACACATAGGACGCGGAAAACTCCAGCTTCGGCGTCAGCCGCAGGTCGCCGGACGCGGTCAGGCTCAGCGCGTGCTTGACGTTCATGCTGCCGGTCAGCACGTCGGAGATGATGGTCCGGCCGGCGACGTCCTGGCGCACCTGTTGAATGTTTTCGTTGGTCGTCGAGGTGGCGCGGGCGAACGGGTGGTTGTAGATGGCGCCCACGCCGACGCGCGCGCTGTTGAAGCTTCTCGCCGAGGCGCCGCGCAATCCGAAGAACTGCGAGGCACTGACCAGACCACCCAGACCCCCAAATTGTCCCGAACCCAGCGACGCCTTGTCCGTCGGTAGAACCGCGCGCGGTCCGACCGACAAGACCGTCTTGGTTTCTTTCGAGCGAGCGAACGTGCGGCTGTACGTCACCCAAGCGTAGGTCGGGCCCAGCAGCGGCTCGCGTTCGGTGGTGGTGGTGTCGCTGTTGGTCAACTCCAGATACAGGTTGGCCCAGGCGTTCACGCTGATCGCCGTCTTTGGCGTTTCGTACAGGTAATAGCGTGGCTTGAACGCCAGCCACAGCTCGTACGTCGGATCGTAGCTTTGAAAGTCGCCCCCGACGTGAGCAGTCTGCGTGGTGGCCGACTGATCAAACAGCAGGATGCTGCCGTGCCAGCGCGAGGGCGTGTTGTCGGTGGTGCGCGGGATGGAGGCGGTGGCGTCGCCGGCGTTGGCGCGGGATTCCCCGGCGCCGCTGCCTGACGCCGCCCCGGACGGCGCCACCTCGGCTTCGGGCGGCGCCGACGACGGCTGCGGCGTCTGTTGCGCCCACGCCGTCTCCGCGCCGCCGGCGACCAGCGCGGCGGCGCAGAGCCAGGCGGCGGCTGTGGCCCGGTTGCCCATGGCGACTAGAAAGTGCCGCGCGTCGAGGGCGGATCGAACCACCCGTACACCTGCTCCGCCTGCCACAAATAATCCGGCACCGATTTGTACGATTGCAGCTCGTACGCCGAGTGGTTCTGCGACGGCGTCAGCGGCTTGCACGTCGGGTTGACGTTCTGGTCGCAGTTGACCGTTGCCATCAGCGTCTGTTGCGCCGTGATGTCGCTGATGGCTGGGTCGCTCATCACGATGGCGTCGCCCGACGGCTGGCGCAGCACCATGGCCCGACCGAACTCGTTGAAGCCGGCCGGGTGATTGATGGTGGCGGGGAAGCCGACGGTGTCCAGCTTGTAGCCCTTCGTGGTCAGCTGGTTGGCGTATTCCAGGACCCGGCCGGCGATCCCTTTCTGGACCGTCGTGCCGCCGGCGCAGCTGTTGGTGGCGTCGCCGAACAAGCACTCGGTCCCCATGTCTCGGGCGTAGTAAAGCTCGCCCGACGTCGGGTCTTGCCATTCGATGCGCTGGTCGATCTCAGGGTTGGTGTTCTGGCCCAGGCGCCAGATGCGCATCATGTCCGTCCAGTTGGTCTTCTCGTTGGCCTTGATCAAGGCAACGGTCCAGACGATCAGGAACTTCTGCACCTCCCAGCCGACCTGCGGATCGACCGCCACCACCGCGGTGGGCGCGGCCGGATCAAAAGCACCGTCGCCCGCATAGTTGGTGCAGGCGTCGCGGCCCTGCGTGGCGAAGCAGATCTCCGGACCGCCGGTCGGCCAGAAGCTGGGCCATCCCATCGGGCTGGCCGGATACTTCGACGCCAGCGGGTCATTGCCGGTCGGCGCGGTGGTGGCCAGGATGGGCTGTCCCTGGGCGTTCGCCGCCACGCGCGGCGCCAGGATCGAGCGATCGCCTGTCAGGGCGTTGGCGATCACCCGGCGAAATCCTTCCGGCACCACGTCGGCCATGCCGATGGCGCGGAAGCGGGCGTCGTAGAAATCGCGGCGCGACTGGCTGATGAAGCGATCTTCGGATTCGGCCAGCAGCACGGCGGTGTTGACCTTGTCGTAGTACGAGCCGGCGTTCTCGATGTAGTCGACGTCGTAGTCGCCGTTGGTGGTGGACAGGGCGTTCTCCAGCGGATGGCCGCCGAAGCCGACATCGCGCAGGAAGCCGGCGGTGCCATTGGGGATGACCAGCTGGGTCTGCCCGAAGCCGGCCAGGCCCGTGGGCGGACCGAAGTCGTCGGCGTCGGTGGCCGAGTGCAAGACCGGATCGCCGAAGGCGGCGGCGCGAAGATAGTGCGGGCCGGGTTCGGGCCGGGACAGCTCGCGGGTGAAGTGATCGAAGGCCACCGTCGCCGCGATGATGTTGTCGTGGGCGGTCTGCTGCACCACCAGCGGCCAGTAGGTATCGAAGGACAGGCCCTGGTTGGTGACGATGTCGCGGTAGATCGATTGCAAGAACCCGACGCCGCCGGCCAGACCCTGCATCTTGACGTTGTAGCGGCTGTACGATCGTTGCGCGGCGCCGATCAAGCTGAACGTCGTGCGGTTGCGCCGGTAGTTGTCGAAGATGTGTCGGTTCTCCTGCGTGGAGACCAGGAACTGCATCTGCTCGTACGGATCGGCGCCGTTGTCGAAGCGGAACACCGAGGCGTTGCCGGTGTCGGCCCAGTTGTCGCTGGCGAAGGCGTACGGCACGCGCAGGCGCTTTTGCGGATCGATACTGGGTCCGCCGCGTGCAGCACCGCCGCTGGCGGCCGCGCCCGTCGGCAGCACCAGTGAGCTGTATCCGACGTAATCAACCTGCTGCGTTCGGCACTTGGTGGGGGTGCCATTGATGGACACCACCATGCCGTCCATCACCTGGTCCCACTTGCCGCCTTTGCTCTCGTCCCAGTTGGCCGGCTGGGTGGGCGTGGTGTTGTAGCAGTTGTTGATCATCCCGTAGTTCTGCTGCAGCTGCGAATAGTGAAAGTTGTTGATGCTGCCGCCGCTGCCCATGCCGTACTGGATGCCGACCAATCCGCCGAAGGTGTCGGTGGCGGCGGTGACGCCCAGGCCGGCGGGTGTCGTCGGACCAAAGGTCGTTTTGTCGGCGAACACCGAGACATTGTCGCCGTAAAAAAACCGGGCCGCGGCGAAGTCCGTCACGCCCAGGCCCAGCATGTCCTGCGAGGTCTCGCCGGGGTACTCCATCACCGACGACTGCTGCCAGGTCCACATCATCTGCGACTGTTCCTCGTCGGTGACCGGATCCCAATAGCGCGGGCCGACACAGGTGGCGCCATCGGCGACCACGTCCGTGCACGGGGTCTTCACCGTGCCGTTCTTGGTGCGCAGCTGCCAGTATTGCGGCCGGTAAAACATCGCCGCCGAGCTGCTGACGAAGTTGTGGCGCAAACCGATCGAATGTCCCATCTCGTGGATGATCACGCCGGTCTGATAGCGCCCCTGGACGTACTGGAACATCCGATCGTAACGGGACTGGGTATCGGCGCCTGACTCGTTGGCGCCGGGTGGGAACTTCTTGGCCATGATGGCGGCCAGGGCGGTCATGGACGACGGCTCCGGCGCTTCGTCGATCACGCACGCCCCGCGCGCGGCCAGAGCATTTTCGCGCAGCTCCTTGACGCGGTTCCAAAGCAGCGGGCTATTCACGCCCAGCGGCGACACGATGGCGCTGGACGCCGCCCCCGACGTGCCGGCCGGTACACCCGCCAGTTGCAACATCGGAGCGTTGACCAGCTGGTTCTGCACCGGCGAGCCGTTGCCCAGGTTCAGCGTCGACTGGATCTTGATCTGGCTGGGCGAGGGGATGTCGTTGCGTGCCTGCACGTCCAGCGCCATCACCCGGCTGGAATTCAGCAGGGTGCGAATGTCGTCGCTGGGCGTGCTGGCGGCGATGGCGGCGAACTGTTTCGGCGGCAGCGCAGACGTCGACGCCAGCCGGGCGTTGATCTCGGCGCGCGGCATGGTGGGCAGGCTTTGGCCGCCCGAAAGTTTCGCGGCGCCGGCCCAGTTCTGCACGTACGTGCCGTTGGTGATCTCGGCGGTGGTCAGCTCGCCGTTGATGTAGCGGACCATGTCGACCAGCCCCTGCGCGGCCGAATCGGTGACCGACGTCCAGATGTTGATCGAGCCGACGACCTTCTCGCCGCTCAGCGGATCGTTGCCGTCGGTCATGATTCCCCACGACGACGGCGTCTGCGGGTTGGGAATGTCGAGCACGGTGTTGTACCGGATGTCGCCGGTGCGCACGACCAGACCCGCCTTGCCGCAGGCCGGGTGATCGGAGGCGACCACCGGGTTGTGGCACATCACCACCATCGGATCCATGCCCGCGATGGTCCCGATGGCCATGGTGCTGGTGTCTCCGGGCGCGCCGCGCTCGGTGGCCACGGCGGCGGCGGCGGCGTTGGCGTCGTTCACGCACGAGGCGTCGGTCCATCCCTTGGTGCGGCGGCAGGCGTCGACGGCCTCCGAGATGCGCACCGCCTCGTCGGTGTCGTCCTGCTGGCCGCGCCACATCGGGAACGATTGATCGCAGGCGGCGCCCTGGGTGTTGCGGCATTCCACCAGGCGCGCAGTCTGCACGGCGGCCTTCATCGCCAGGTCCCACTGCAAAGCGGCGCGGTTGGTGGGATCGAACAGCGTGGTGTCGCCGGCAATGTACCAGGCGATGGTCTTCGTCTTGCGCTGGCTGTACGGCAGCGTGCACTTCTGCTTGTAGATGTCACAGCGCGAGCCGGCGCCGGCCTTCTCGCATTCGTCGGCGGTGCCGTTGCCGTCGCCGTCGCGGTTGGGATCGGCGTTGGGATCGCCGGTGGGATCTTCGGTGGTGGCTTTGGTCGCGCAGGCCAGGGCGACGGTCGGCTTGCCGCTCGTGTCGTTCGAATAAAAATGGCTTTGCTGCCAGATGTTGTAGCGCGAGGTGTAGCGGACCCACTGCTGGTCGACCAGACCGTAGTTGCGGGCGTACCCCAGGCGGTAATCAAAGTTGAAGGCGCCGACGTACTGAAAGCGCACGCCGTCCATCTGTGCCGGCTCGTAGTCGGTGTCGACCACCTTGCGGTACGATTCGCGGATGGTCAGCTCGGTGGGGTTGCAGTTGCCGTAGGGCGAGCTGCCGCCCGAGACGTAGCCGACCGGCAGCATGCAGGTGGGGATCGAGCCGGTGCCACCGAAGGCGCTGAGATCCAGCAGCTCGGGCGTGGCGTAGACCTTGTTGGTGACGTCGAAGTAACCCTGGTCGGGGACGAAGTTCGGAGCGTCCGGGCTGTTCGGATCCAGCACCGTGTACGCGAAGGGTTCGTACTTCACCGCGCCGATGATGCCGATCAGGCTCATGGTGTCGTAGTCGTAGGCGTCGGTGATCAGGTTCTGCGACCAGTCGACGCGGAAGTACTGGCGGTTGTACCAGGGCCGGTCGGTGGTGTTCTCGCCGATGATGTTCAGCTCTTCGCCGGTCTGCGGGTTGTACTCGCGCTTGATGTCGAAGTGACTTTCGATCTTGTAGCTGGCGACGATCTGACCGTCGTTGTCGGTCTTCAGCTGGACGCCGTTGTACTGGTTGCCTTTGCCGTCGGTGCCGGAGATGCGTTCGTAAGACAGCCGAGCGTTCAGGGCGTCCTCGGTGATCTCCCAGCGGATGCGCGACACCGGCTCGGCGTACGTCGAGGTGAACAGGCCGTCCTGGGCCGCGCCGTACGACACGTCGACCACGGTCCCGCGCTTGTAGAACTCGGGATCGTCGGCGGCGCCTTGCAAGTCGGGGCCGACGAAGAATGATTTGTCCAGGGCCTGGGCTTGCACCCGGTTGATGGGAGCCCGCTCTTCGGCGCAGGCAGCGAAGGCCAGGGCCAGGGCCAGCGCCACGCCGGCTAGAGATCGGACGCGTCCAATCGATCGCATGATTCCTCCGAGCTGAAAACGAGCTGTATACGAGCCGAAAAAGAAAAGCCCATCCAGCGGAGGCGCGGTCGCGTCTCCGCTGGATGGGTCAAGACGAACTGTTACTGACCGGCGGCGCCGTCGGTGACGCCACCGTCGGTGCTGGCCACGCCCCACTGACAGACGCCGTGGCCAATCTGTGCCATCCCCGACAGGTCGCAGGTCAGCATGGGATCCGACTGGTCGGCACAATCTGCCGCCGTATCGCAGAGCGGGAAGCAAATACCCAGGTCTCCAGCTGTTCCATTTTGATCAAGCGGGAAGCAGACACCGTGGGGGCCACCGGTCGCTAGGGACGTTCCCGCACCCACCCAGTTACAGTTGTCCAACTGGAACGCAACACAAGTACGCGTGCAAAACGACGCGATCGGCGTCGTGGACGCGGCCGTGCCGCCGAGGCCCAGGCAGGCGCCCGCGCACTCGCCGGGGCCCATGCTGTTGGGCGAGTACGTGCAATGTGAACCGAGCTCTTTGCCGGCGGTGGGCATGTCGACGCAAGCTGCGGTGGCGTCGTCGCACTTGCGACCCGCGGGACAATCTTTGTCTTGTGAACAAACGGGCAGACAGGCGGCGCCAACGGCCGCGCCGGTGTTGTCCATGAGACCAACGCAGGCAACGTCCGGACGTGCATTGCACTTGTTGGGATCGTCGGTGTTCGCGGTGCATTTCAAGAGGCACCCTCCGACAGGGGCTGCGTCGGTGCCGATGTTTAAGCACGAACCGGAGGCGCCACAATCATTGTCGCTCATGCAGGGCAGGGAGCAGTACCCATTGGGCGCGCCTCCGCCCATGAAATTGGTACCCGTCGCGGTCAAGCACTTCAGGCCGGCGGTGCAGTTGGTGTCAGCCTGGCACGGCGCGCCGAGGCCGCTCACGTTCGCGATCACACCGTCGCTCTTCGAGCCGCCGTCCGTCTTGACGCCGCCGCTGCCGCCGTCGGTGCCGACGGTGCCGCCGCTGCCGCTGGTGGTGCCGCCAGTGCCGGTGGCTGCTCCGTCGGCCTTGTTGCCTGATGAGCTGCTGCCGCACCCGACACCAGTGATGCCGGCGAACAACGTGGCCACAAGGCAGATCCCCAGGCGGGCCTGCACGGTCGATTGCTTTTGAGTCTGATCGGATCGCATTAAGTCCTCCACTGCGTGATTTTGAGATAGAGCCGCCGCTTCACAGAAACGGGTCAGCCGGGGGTTCAACATCATCGGTCCAGCGGCGGCCGTCCCTGGCCGGCGCGGAAACGGACATAGTCGGCGATCATCTGCGGGTGATCGAAGACGATGTCGGGCGGCAGGGCGTCCAGGGCGAAGACCTGGGCCAACGCCGCATCGTCGCCGCCCTGAGGAACGCCGTCTGCGCGGGCGATGTAGACGACGCTGACCGTGTAGATGCCGCGCGGATCGCGGGCTGGGTTGGAGTAGACACCCAGCAGATCCATGAGCTCCACGGTCAATCCGGTCTCTTCCAGGGCCTCGCGGCGGGCCGATTGTGCCACCCATTCGCCGGCGTCGACGAATCCGCCCGGCAACGCCCAGCCGAGAGGCGGAAACTTGCGCTTGACCAGGACGATACCGCCGCCATTTTCGATGATGATGTCCACCGTCGGTTTGGGGGCCTTCTCGGTCTCCGCCATGTCTAGTCGCGCCGCCTTTCTTCGAAGCCCAGCAGGTGCGCCTTCATCGCCTCGAACAGCTTGGGGTCGCCGCCGCCATCCGCCAGGTTCTTCTTTTCGCCGGGATCGGCGCGCAAATCAAACAGTTCCCACCGCCGGTCGCTGATGCGGTGGATGATCTTCTTGTCGCCGTCAACCATCATCGCCGCGTGGTGCGGCCAGGCGGTGGCCGGCAGCAACTCGGCGTAGACCGGGCGAGGCGGGCGCTCGCCGCCGTGAATGAACGGCAGCAGGCTGCGGCCGCGGGAAGCCGCCGGCGGCGCGCCGCCCACCAGCTCGACCAGCGTCGGTCCGACGTCGGTCAGCGCCACGTCGGTGTCGACCACGTGCGCGGCCTGACCGGGGACGGCGATGATCAGGGGAACGCGCAGCTGTTCGTCGAAGAGATCCTGGCCGTGAAAGAACGCCTTGTGCTCGCCCCAGGCTTCGCCGTGATCGGCGGCGACGACGATGGCGGTGTCGTCGGCCAGGCCGGCGGCCTTCAGCGCATCGAGCAACTTGCCCACCCAGCGGTCGACAAAAGCGATCTCGAAATCGTATTTCTCCATCAGGCCCGGCACGCCCGACAGCGACGTCGGAAACTCCGGGTGCGGCATGTAGCTCGAATGCGGTTCGAACAGGTGCGTCCACAGCACGAACCGTTCTTTTTTCGCCGCCGCCTTGCGCAGGCGATCGATCACCCGCGGCACGATGCGGGGCGCGGCGATGTCCTTGTTCGATTCGGCGACGGTGCCGGCGCCATCATTGGACCATTCGGCGAATCCCTTGCTGATGCCGCGGTCGGCGGTGAAATAGAAGTGCGAGAAGATCCCGATCGGCCGCAGCCCGGCGGCGGCCAGCGATTCGAAGAAGGTCTGGTTCGACGGCAGCAGGTTGGGATAGTTCACGCCCGGTTTGTCCCAGGCGATCTCCGACGGGTAACGACTGGTCAATGTGGCCGGGAATGAACGCGGCGTGTTCGGCGCCTGCGACCACACCCGGCGAAAATAGGTCCCGCGCCGAGCCAAAGCATCCAGCGCCGGCGTCAGCGAGCGCCCGGCCGGCCGGCCGTAACCGGCCACGCCCAGTCGATCGGCGCGCATGGCATCAATGGTGATGATGAGGATGTTGCCGGTGAAGCCTGCGCCGCCGGGCGCGGCCGCGCGCTTGCCGCCCGGCTTGGATGGTGGCGGCGCGGGCGCGGCGGCGGGGGGCGGTTCGACGGTGGCCACGGCGTCGCCGCCTTCGCAGTTCTGATCGACGCCGTCGCCGGGAATGTCTTCGGCGCCGGGGTGAACGTCGGCGCGCCGGTCGTCGCAGTCGCCACCCCCGAACGCGGCCGAAAAACCGTCGCCGTCGCCGTCGGTCAGCCGGCGCGCCACCTGCACCGCAAAGCGCAGGCCCAGCGATCCGTTGCTGATCGCCGCGTAGGCCGGCGAGGTCTCCGGCACGCGCGCCGCCAGCGCCAGCGCGACCAGCGCGCAAGCGGCGCCCACCAGCGCGGCGACGCCAGGCACACGCTGTCGCCAGCGCCGACCCACCGTCGAGCCAAACCAGAAAAGCCCGTGCCCCAGGGCCATCACCGCGGCCAGCGCCAGCACCAGCAGCGGCCCAAGATCGAGTACCCGCCAGTCCGCGCGTGACAGCGCCAAGATCCCCGCCAGCACGCTGCCCACCAGCAACACCAGCAACGTCATCCCGGTCAGTCCCAGCAGCAGCGGCCGCGGCAGCACCGCGCCCACCACGCGCCGGGTGATCGCGGCCGAACCCATGGCGATCGCCGCGGCGACGGGCGCGGCGATCAGCACCACCCCGCCCGCGGCGATGGTGGCCAGTTTCTGGCTGGCCATGTTGCCGATCAACAAGCGCTGCCCGATGGCCGCGCCGGCGGCCAGCACCAGGACGCCGATGGTGGCGGCCAGGATGTTTCCAGCGGCGTTGCGATCGCGCGCCGGACTGTCGCGGATGGACCGGAACCCGTCGGGCAGCGCGCCCATCACGCCGGCGACCAGCGCGCCCAGTACCAGCCCGGCCAGAAGGCCGACCACGCCGTAAAGCCCGACCGCCAGCATTGCCAGCTGGGAAAACGGAGCCGCCGGTCCGTCGGCCCGCGCCATCGTGACGGCGGCATCGACCAGCCCGGCGCCCACGAACCCGGCGAAGGTCGAAGCCGCCACGGGCCCGTGAAGGTCTCGAAGCCGCATTCTCTGTTTGAGCAGCTACCACGCCCATCCCAGGCTGACAACCCGCGCGTATGGATATCGGCGGCCGGGAACAACCTTGACGATCCCCGCGCGCCGCGATACTTGCGGTGGCCGTTGTCGTCGCACCATCGTCCTCATCAAAAAAGCGTTCGTCGCCGCCGCGCCCTCGGCTGTCGTCGGCTGGCGGTGGCGGCGTTTCTCATGTCCAGTTGCGGCGGCGTTCGGCCCAGCACCACGCCCGGGCCGGGGACCGACGCCGTCTCGCCGTCCGACCATCAGCCGTCCGTGGTCGACGCAGCGCTGGCCTCGCCCGCCACCGCCGAAGAGTCCACCGCGGACGACGCGCGCACGGCGATCGATCTGGTCACCAACCGCATCCAGGCCGTGTCGCATCGGCAGGGGCGGCTGGTGATGGACACCGGGTCGCCAGATTTTCTCAAGTACATCGACGGTGACTGGAAGACGTCGTGGATCCTGGGCGAAAAAGATCAGGGCCGGCCGGCGGCGCTGGTGGCCACCATCTCGTCGATCTTTTTCTTCCCGCTGGACGTGGACGGTGATGGCGCGGGCGGCGGCGCGCTGTCCGACACGTTGCTGTCTTTCACCGGGCGCTCACTGGCGCCCAAACAGCGGCTGTCCATCTTCGTCAACGAAAAGCCCATCACCACCCTGGACATTGACGAGCAGACCAAGCGGTACGACGTCACCGTGCCGGCGGCGGCGTGCAAGCTAGGCGACAACCGCGTGCGCCTGACCTTCCGCGCGGCCGGCACCAGCGCCGGCGGCCAGCGCAGCGCCGCGGCCATTCACAGCATCAGCATCGGGCCCGCCAGCCTGGGCCCGCTGGTCGATTCGGCCAAGCCGGTGGCGGCGCAGACGATCGACTTCGGCGGCGTCAAAAAATCGGCAGTCACGCTGGCGGGCAGCGCGGGCGGGCGGCTGTCGTATTACCTGGCGCTGCCGGTCGGCGCGCGGTTGTCCGTTTCGTACGGATCGAAAGCACCCGGCGCGTCGGTCGAGGTGCGGGTGGCCGTCGACGGCGCCCGCCCGCGCGTGTTGCATAAAGGAGCGGCCGCCGCCGACCACTGGACCGATGCGGTCGTCGAGCTCGGCGCGGCGGGCGGGCAGGCGGCGCGCATCGATCTGGTCAGCCGCGGCGGCGACGTGGCCTGGGGCGACCCGCGCGTGGTGGTCAAGGCGCCGACGCCGCCGCCGCTGCCGCGCAAGACGTTCGAGCATCTGTTCGTGTGGATGGTGGACACCCTGCGCGCCGACAAGGTTCACGTCTACAACCCGCAGACGCGCGTGCAGACGCCGAACTACGACGCCTTCGCCGCCGATGCGACGCGCTTCGAGTGGGCGCAGGTCCCCGGCACCTGGTCGCTGCCGTCGCACGCGTCGCTGCTGACCGGCGTCTACCCGGTGTTGCACAAGGCCACCGCGCACGAGGCGCGCCTGTCGACAGACGTTCCGTTCGTCGCCGAAGAGATGAAGAAAGCCGGTTACAAGACGGCGCTGTTTTCGTCGAACGGTTACGTGTCAAATAAGTGGGGCTTTGATCGCGGCTGGGACATGTACCGCAATTTCATCCGCGAGAACCTGCCTAACAGCGCCGACTATCTTTGGAAGATCGCCAAACCGTGGGTGCTGGCCAATCAGAGGCATTCCGAGTTCGCCTACCTGGCCACCGTCGAGCCGCACGTCATCTACAACCCGCCCAAAGAATTCCTGATCAAATACTGGGACAAGCCGTATCGCGGCCCGATCAAGCCCGCGAAGACGGGCGTCCAGTTGGGTCTGATCAAGAGCGGCAAGCTGAAGATCAACGACAACGACAAGGCGTATCTGGAGGCGTTGCACGATGGCGAGATCACCCAGAGCGACGCCGCCTTCAAAGTGTTCGTCAATGATCTGAAGAAGGCAGGTCTTTACGACCAATCGGTGGTCATTGTCGTCTCCGACCACGGCGATGAATTCTGGGAGCACGGCGGGGAAGGGCACGGCCATTCCGTCTATCAAGAGCTGACGCGCGTGCCGTTGCTGATCCGCGCGCCCGGGTTGCTGCCGCCCGGTCACATCGTGCACAGCGACGTCGAAATAATGGATCTCTTCGCCACCATGCTGGAGCTTTGCGGCGTGCGCGTGCCGGCGCAAAGCGAGGGCACGTCGCTGATTCCGCTGGTGCAAGACGAGGTCGGGCGCAGCCCGCGCGCGGCGCTGACCCTGGACGGGACCATCGCCCGCGGTTTGAAAGTGGGCCGCTATCGTTTGATCGAGGCCGGCAAACTAGAGTTGTTCGACGAGATCGAAGACCGGCGCGAACAGCACAGCGTGGCCGCCGACCGCCCGATCGCTCTGCGGCAGATGCGCAACGTCTTTGGCCTGCTGCACGCGTACGAAGCGCGCTGGAACAAGACCCGCTGGGGCACCGCGGCCAACGTGACGCCCGCTTTCGCTCACGACGTCGGTCTTTGACCGCGGTCATTGGGTATAGTGCGTGGCCATGAAGGGGTGGCGACAATTGCGGGCCGCGGCGCGGGCGACGGTTCACACCGCGCTGGTCGTCGCGCCGTTGCTGGGCTTGCTGATGGCGTCGTCCTGGCCACTGCGACTGGTCTTTGCCGCTTTGACCGCGGGCGGACTTTACGCCCTGGTTTGGGCGGCGTTCATTTACATCCCCGGATTCGATCTGACGTTTCGCATTCCCTGGCGCGGCTCCGCGCGCGAAAAGCGCATGGCCATCACCTTCGACGACGGTCCGAACGGCGCCGCCACCGAAGAGGTGCTGGAGCTATTTCGGCGCCACCGGGCCAAGGCCACTTTCTTTCTGGTCGGGCGCAACGTCGAAGCGCAGCCGGCGCTGGCGCAGCGGATTGCCCAGGAAGGCCACGCCGTCGGCAGCCACACCTATTCGCACGCCAAGTTGCATTTTCTGCCGCCCGCGCAGATGCAGGAGGAGATCGATCGCGGCCATGCCTGTCTTTCCGCGGTGGACATCTCTTCCGATCTCTTTCGCGCCCCGCACGGTTTGAAGTCGTGGGCGATGGCCCGGTATCTGCGCGCGCGCGGCCTGCGCTTGATCGCCTGGACCGACGGCGTCTTTGACACTGACTGTCCGTCGGGCGAGGTGATCTTCCGGCGCGCGTTGCCCAAGCTGCGGGGCGGGGAGATCCTGCTTTTGCACGACGGAAAGCTGGGCCACGATCGCCGGCCCATGCTGGACGCGCTGGCGAAGATCCTCGACGTCTGCGCGGCGCGCGGCCTGCAGCTGGTTACGGTGCCCGAGCTGCTCGGCTTCGGCGCGGCTGGCGGTCCGGCAAAGCCGGCAGCAGCAACGACGGCTTGACCGGCGGCGCCGCCAGTAACGGCGTCGCGCGGGTCAACCTTGGCACGGCTGCCTGCGCGGTGATGGCCTGCAAATAAAGGCGGGTCATTGCTTGCAAGGCGGCGTCACGCGGGAACTGCTCCAGCACGTGCGCCCGCCCGCGCAGGCCCATGTTCCGCCGCGCGTCGGCGGGCAGGGCGATGAGGCGGGCCACGGCTTCGGCGAGCGCGGCCGTTGATCCCGTCGGCACCACGAAGCCACTTTCACCGTCGATGACGATCCCATCACGATTGGCCTGGCGGCTGACCACCGCCGGCAAGCCCGAGAGCTGTCCCTCCAGTGAAACGTTGGGCATGCCCTCGGCCCACGACGGCAACACCAGCGCGTCGGCGGCGTGATAGTACGGCACCAGATCGCCGATCGGTCCCGGCAGCCGCACCTGGCCCGCCAGACCGCCGGCCTTGATCAGGAAGCGCGTGATTCGATCGGACAGCCGATCGCGCACCCGCCCCGGCAGCAACAGGCAAAAATCGTCCGGCAGCCGTCCTTGCCGTTTCAACCAGCCAAGCGCCAGGACCAGGCCGATCTGGTTCTTGACGAACGACAGTCGCGCCGGACACAAAAGCACGAATTGATCGTCGCCCAGATCCAGAGTGCGGCGGGCCTGCGCGCGCTGGCCGGCGGCGGGCGGTTGAAAGCGATCGGCGTCGCTGACGTTGTGGATGACGGCGATGCGGTCTTTCGGCACGCGCCCGATGCCGGTCAGGGCGTCGGCCACGCTGCGCGAATTGACCGTCATCTTGAAGCAACGCCGGCTAAAGAGGCGGGCCATCGCCAGATACTGCGGATAAATCGGCCGCCCGCGCACCGACATCAGCGCCGCCGGCTGATGGCGCGACCGCCGCAAGGCGCGCCAGATTTGGAGATTCACCTGATCGCGAAACGAATGAATCAGATCCGGTTGGTAATCGTCGATGACCGCAGCTAGGCGGCGCGGCAGATTGCGGTCAGAGACGCTGGCGTCCAGCGACCCAATCGTTCCGTTCTTTGGCAGGCCGGCGTAATGCACTTCGGATTGGATGGTGCACAGTCGGTACTCGAACAAAGAGTGGTCCAGCGTCTCCAGCATCTGCAGCAACTGGCCTTCGGTTCCGCCTTGCTGAAGATTCTTGATGACGAAAAGGATTCGCTGGCGACGTCCGTTCACGACGGCGGACAATACCGCGAACCGCCCCCGCCGAACGGCAAATCGGCACGTTCATGATCACTGTCACGTATCGACTGCCGACCAACCGACACTGCGCAGGACGTCCAAATACCGCGGCACAACCGCTTGCAGCGAATAGCCTTCTTCGACGCGGGCCCGCGCCCGTTGGCCCATCTCGGCCCGCAGCGCCGGGTCTTCCACCAGGTTCACGATCGACTGTTCCCATTCGTCGTCGCTGGCCGGGAGAAAGCCGTCTTTGCCCGGCATGACCACGTCGTTGTTGGCGCCGACCGGGGATGCCACTCCGGGGCGGCCCAGCGCCATGTATTGGATCAATTTGTAAGCGCACTTGCCTCTCTCGTAAGGATTATCCGGCAGTGGCATGATCCCGACGTCGATGGCCGCCAGGTCTTCAATTTCTGTCTCAGCTCTCCAGCGAACGAAGGTTGGCCGCAACGCCGCCAGCGCGGCGGGCGGAGGGCGGTCAGAGATCACCAGCAATTTCGCCCCCGTCTTTGCCAGGGCCCGGCTCAATCCGGCTGCGGCGTACGCCAACTGATGATAGTTGACAGACATTCCGGTCCACCCCACCACCACGTCGCGCCCGCGGGTGTTCCGCGTCGGCAGGGGGCGGTAGCGATCGGTGTCAACGGTGGTGGGGATGATGGTGGTCTTCGCCGGCGCTGCCGCGGCCTCAGCGAGGTTGCGGTTGCCGGCAATGACGTGGTCGGAAAGCGCGATTAATTCCTGGAATTTATTGCGCGTGGCCCAATTGTGGAAAATGGCGTCGTCAAAATCGAAGACACAGCGCCGGCCGCGCGCGGCCAGCCGCTCCAGTGCCAGCGTCGGCAATTCCAGCATCGGGCGCTGGAAAAAGACGATGTCGTCAGCGCCCAGCGCGCGCACGTGCCGGTAACGGCTCAGCGCCGCCAGCGGCACGTAAAGCGGGCGCAGCCGATTGAACGGGAAGGGCAGGCGCGTGTCGCCGTACACACTGGGATTGGGAACCCGGACCTCACAGTGGACGCCGGCACGCTGCAGCGCCTTGACCACAGCGAAACCACGCGCGCGGGCGGCCGGCACGACCTGGCCCTGAACAAAGAACACCACTGTCATGAAGGAATCACTGCCAGCGGGCACTGTACCGGGCGCGGCCGCTATTTCAATCCGGCTGTGCGCATCACTTCGGCCAGCGACGGGATCCCGCCCAGGCCGCCCAGGTGGCGACAGTTCAGCCCGGCGGCGGCGTTGGCGAAGGGCAGGCTGCGCTCCAGGCTCCAGCCGTTCAGCATGCCGTAGGCGAAGGCGCCCCGGAAAATATCGCTGGACCCGGTGGAATCGTACATCTCGACGGGAACGGCGGCGGCGCGCACGATGGCGTCACTCGCCAGGCCCATCGCGCCTTCTTCGCCCAAGGTCAGCACGGCCACCCGCGGACCCAGCTTCACGATCTCGCGCAGGCTGCGTTTGACGTCCGACGAATGGGCCACCTCGGCGGCGAACCGTTCGGAGCCGATCACCGCGTCGCACAAGGCCAGCAGTTCGCCCATTCCGGCGCCCAGGTGCCGGGCGTCCAGCAGCACCGGGATGCCCAGAGCGTTGGCCCTTTCGGCGGCGGCGATCTGCGCGGTGGGCATGCGCCCGTCGACCAGCAGCAAGGCGGCGTCGTCCAGCAGATCTTTCGGCAGCTCGCCCGGGTCCAGCGCGATCACGCTGCCGCGGGTATAGCGGACGATGCGCCGGCCGGTGCGCTCATCGACCAGCACGAACGACGCGGGGGAGATCTTGCCCGGTTCGATCAAGACCTGCGAGGTGTCCACGCCGAACTCTTTCAGGCCGCGCAGGATGATGGCCCCGAACTCGTCATCGGACAGCCGTCCCACGTACCGGGCCTGGCCACCAAACGCGCACACCGTGGCCAGCGCCGTGCCGACCGAGCCGCCCGCTTGCACGCTGAACTGGTGCAGCTCGACCTCGGTCTCGGCCGAGCGTGGTGCCACGCCCATCTGGACGACGGTGGCTTCGCCGATTCCGACCACCCGGTCGGACACCCGAGGTTGCATCGGGTCACGTTAGCATAAATGCGCCGAGCGCCTGGGAAAGCTACCGGGCCGGTGGCGCCGTCGGTGGCGCCGCCGCAGCGACGATTCCGGCCGGTCGCGCCGACGCCGGCAACAAGGGCCGTCCCAGCAATCGTTGCGAGCGCGCGAACCGCTCGAGCGCATCCAGCGCCTTCACATAGCTGGCGCTGGCGTAGTACGAACGACCGAGGTAGTAGAGCAGCTCCGGTCGGCGCGCGACGAAGGCGGCGTCGTCGCCGAGCGGCTTCAGCTCTTCGATGGCGTCGGCGTAGAACTCGGCCTTGTAGTCGAGAAATCCCGACAGCAACGCGAAGTCAGCGCCCAGACCGCCAGAGCCCGGCGGTAAATCAGGCCATTTTTCCAAAATCTTGTAGGCGGTGGCGTAACGGCGCGCGCCCACCGCCGCCACGACGTCGCCGTATTCGACGGCGATATGTTCGCCGAGCGGCTTTTGCGTGGCGGCGACCTTCGCCGGCACCACCGGTGGTTGCAGCGTCTCGCCGGGCGCAAGGGCGATCTCCGGATCGCGATCCAGGCGTGTCGACACCAGATCCAGCAACAGGCGCGCTTGCGCCGCTTCCGGTGACGGGCCGGCCGCTTCGGCGCGTCGGGCCCACAGCTCGGCCTCGCGCGCCTTGCCGTGACCAAGCAGGCTACGCGCCAACAGGCCCGCCTGCACGCCGCGATCGGCGCCGTTCAATCCTGCCGTGACCTCGGTCAGGCGCCCGTACGGCCACAGCGGGCCGTACACCTTCGCCAGGTAGGGATCAAAGCGCGCGTAGCCCAGCAGATCGCGGGGCGCGCCGAATTCGATGCGCGCGTTGTCGTCGGTGTTGTCGGGCGCGCCGGCGGTGAACGCCTCCAGCTCCTCGGGACCAAGTAACAGATAGGCCAGCACGTCGTGCGGCGATTCCAGGCCTCCGCGGCGCGCTTCGGCCCGGGTGGTGGGATCGCGAAAGGCGCGCTTGACCACGTCCAGGTCCAGCTTCAGCGGCGCGGTGGTGGCGATGAGGATGGTGTCCGACGACAGATCCTCCGCCGAGAAAACGTAGACGAACGGAAACTCGTCCCGCACCGTCCGATAGATGGTCTTGATGTTCCAGGGCGCCATCTCGTACAGCTGCGCCCACTGACAAAAAATTCCGTTCGGGGCCAGGCGCCGTTTGATGTCGCGAAAATATTCGCGGGTGAACAGATTGGAGACGCCGGTCAGCCACGGGTTCGACGGTTGACTGACGATGACGTCGAACTTGTCCGCCCGCTGGCCCAGGAAGTTACGCCCGTCGCCGATGCGGGCCGTGACTTTGGGGTTCTCCAGCGGCCGGTGATTGTCATTGTCGAAAAAGTGCGAGGCGCGATAGATCGCCGGTTCCAGCTCGACCACCTCCAGCGATTTGATCGGATATTGCGTGATGGCGCCGGCGGTGACGCCCGACCCGTAACCGACCAGCGCCACTTTCGGCGCGTCGTTGCCGGGATAAAGCAGCAGCGGCAACAGGCCGACGGTGATTTGCGTGGCCATGTCGCCGTCGTTGGAGGCGTCGACCTTGCCGTTGTTCTTCAGCGAGTAGGCTTTGCCCCATTGATCAACGGACACCGTGGTCGACACGCCGTCCTCGTAAAAGACCAGCTTGGGCGTCTTCCACTCTTTTTTGTCCATGCGCCGGTGGATGTAGTCGCGGGCGATCGAGACCCGAAAAAATCCCGACGAGAAGCTGACCAGATCCCAGCGCGGCAACAGCAGGCCCACCACCGCCAGCGCCATCGCCGTCACCGCGCCGGCCACTCGCCGCTGTCGCGATAGCCCCGGCGCCACCGCCGACAGACAGGCCGCCAGCAACAGGCTGCCCGCCGTTGCCACGTAGATCCCGCGCTGCAACCCCAGCACCGGCAACGTCACGAAGCCGGCCAGGAACGATCCGACGATGGCCCCGATGGTGTTCACCGCGTACGCCGACCCGATGTCGCGCCCGACGTGGTCCAGATCGCCGGTGGCGATGCGGATGGTCAGCGGAAAAATCCCGCCCATCAAGATGGTCGCCGGCAGCACGGTGATGCAGGCCATGACGAACTGACAGATCAAGATGGTATCGACGCCGAAGCTGGTCGACTCCAGCAGCCAGGCAAAGACGTACGGAATGCGATCGGTGACCAGGTACGACAGTCCCACCGCCACCGCGATCGACAGGTGCAGCGCCGCCAGCGCTGCCACCGGATTGGTGAGACGCTGCGACAGGCGCCCGAAGATCGCCGACCCCACGCCGAGACCGATCAGGAATGCCAGCAGGATCAGGGTGAAGGAAAAGATCGACGACCCGATCAGCACCGCCAGCGTGCGCGTCCACAGCACCTGCAGCGTCATCGCCGTGGCCCCCGAAACACAGAAGGCGAAAAGCGCCATCCGGCGCGCCGCCGGCGGCAGGTTCAACAAGGGCGGCAGTGAATCAGCCGGCGCGTCGCCCGCGCTAACAGCGCGTTCCAATAGCTCGTCCATGGTCGTTCGGCCGACCGGGTTGGCGGGGATGAATCGCCGGGCCAGCAAGATGGCCGCGGCCAAGGTCAGGTTGAACGAAGCCGCGGTGACGTTGGTCCAGCGCAGGCCGATGCTGGGCAGGAAAGCGAACCCAGCCAAAAACGATCCGGCCACCGCGCCGAACAGATTCACCGCGTACAGCGTGCCGATGCGAAAGCCCACCCGCCGCAGCTCCCACGGGTGCTGGACGAAATGCCGCGCCAACAGCGGCAGCGTCGCGCCCATCAAGGTCGTCGGCACCAGCAACAACCCCGCCGACGCCACGAAGCGCAGCGTCGACAGCAGCGCGTAACGATCGCCGAACGCCGCCCACAGCCAGCGATTCAATTCCGGGTAGAAGCTGATCACCCACGGAACCAGCAGCGCGTAAAGCCCGACCGCCGCTTCCGCCAGGGCGTACGATCGCAGCGGGTTTTTCAGACGATCGGCGAACTTGCCGGCCAGGTACGACCCCAGGCCCAGGCCGCCCATGAACGCCGTCAGCACCGTCGACACCGCCAGCGTGGTCGACCCGAAGACCAGCGTCAGCATGCGGGTCCACAGCATCTCGAGCACCAGGCCCGACGCCCCCGATAGGAAAAAACAGGCCAGGATCACCGCGCGCATTGAGGCCCGCCACTTTAACAGGCGCAGGTGATACCCGGTTAGCGCTGCTAGGATGCAACCCGGGCGTCGCCATGCCGGTCAAAGACCCGAGACCTATGCTCGCCGTGTCGATCATCGAGCGCCCTTTGGGCCTGGGGGCGGCCACGCCCGCTGACGAGGCGGCGTTGCTGGATAGCGTGCGTCGCGGCGCGCCCGGCAGCCGCGAGGCGCTTTATCATCGTTACAAGCGCCGGGTGTTCGCCCTGGCGGTGCGCATCGTCGGGCCGATGGACGCCGAAGAGGTCACGCAGGAGGCGTTCATTCGCATCTTCCGCGGGCTGACCAAATTTCGCGGCGATTCGGCGCTGGGGACCTGGATCTATCGGCTGGCGGTGAACGCGGCGCTGTCACACCGGTCGCGCCGCCGCCCCGACGCGCCCGAGGCCAGTCACGAAAGCGAGGCGGAGACCCTGCACGCCCAGCCGGCGCTGCACGGTCGGGACAGCGTGCTGCGCGCGCGCCTGCAAAAAGCGCTGGAGCGGTTGCCGGTCGGCTATCGCACGGTGATCGTCTTGCACGACGTCGAAGGCCTGGAACACGAAGAGGTGGCGTCGATCCTGGGCTGCCACGTCGGTACGTCGAAGTCGCAGCTGCACAAGGCGCGGGCCCGGCTGCGCGAGTTCCTGTCGCAAGACGGAATCACCGCCGCGGTGCTGGAGAACGACTGATGGCGCACGAGACAGACGGGACCATGCCGGCGCCCGGGCCAGGGCACGTCGTCGAGCAGCTGTCGCCGTATCTCGATGGCGAGCTGGGCGACGGGGCGGCGGCGCGGGTGCGCGCCCACTTGGAAGCGTGCGCGCCCTGTGCGCAAGCGGCCGACGAATTTCAGATCATGGTGCGCGTGGCCCGTTCGCTGGATCGGCCCGAACCGCCGCCCACCTTGTGGCCGGCCATCGAAGGCGCGCTGGCCCGGCGCGAGCGCGGGCCGTTCGGCTGGCGGGTGTTCGCCGGCGGTCTGCTGGCCGGCGCGGCCGTGGCGCTGGCGGTGGTGTGGCTTGGCGCCGGGCGCCTGGCCGGACGTGGCTCCCCGACGGTGGCAAGCGGCGAGGCCAGCCCGCCGCCCGCCGCCGCCGATCCGCTGCTGGCGGAGGCGGAGGGCGAGTTCGAGCGCGCCGCCGCCGCCTACGAGCGTTCGATCGACAAGCTGCGTGCGCTCTTGGTGCGCGAGCAGTCGTTGTGGAGCGTGGACGAACGCGTGCGCTATTCCGATCGGCTGGCCCGCCTGGACGAGGCGATCACCCGCTCGCGCGAGACGGCGCGCCAGCGGCCGGGCGATGTGGCCGGCAATGAACTTCTGTTCGCCGCCTATCAGAAGAAGATCGAGTTTCTGGCCGCCGCGGTTCATCGCGGCGCGCCCGGCCTGGGTGGAGACGGCCCGTGACCGGCGGCTGGTTTTCCTTTTCGTCGTCGCGATCGCTGGCGGTGCCGGCAGCAACGGCCGCGCTTGTGCTGGCGCTGGCGATCATCAGCGGGCGCGCCCAAGCCGCCGACGCGGGTGCTGCCGTCGCCAACGCACCTGCGCCTGCGCCCGCCGCCAACACCGAGCGCCGCGAGATCATCGTGCCCATGCCCGGTGGCGAGCTGGTCCGCATCGACAATGCCCTGGGCCGGGTGTCGGTGTCGGGCTGGGATCACCCGGGGCAGATTCACATCGTTGCCGACAAGCGCGCCGCCAGCGCCGAGGCCCTCGGCCGCCTGCGCGTGCACTACACCGCCTGGCAGAACGGCGAGATCCATATCGATACGCGCGTCGAATTGCCGGGCGGCGAACGGTCGCTGCCCTTGTCCGGCAGCGGAGTCGATCTGGTGGTCGAGGTGCCGCCCGAAGTCGCGGTCGAGGCCAAGACCTTCGGCGGCGACCTGTCTGCCAGCGGCCTGCGCGCCGGCGCCCGCCTGGAAACCACCGGCGGTCGCATCGGCGTGTCGGACGTGCGGGGCGGGGTGGTCACCCGGCAATTGCAAGGCGGCCAGACGGTGACGTCCGTCGACGGCGACGTCGATCTCGATGGGGTGGAAGGTGACATGGATCTACGCAGCGTCGGCGGCGGCCGCCTGGACGCTCGCCTGGTGGACGGCCGCATCCGCGCCGAGGACATCCGGTCCACCCTGGTGCGCCTGACCGCGACCACCGGCGACATCGTCTTCATCGGGCTGTTTCGTCCTGCCGCTCACTATGACCTGCGCAGCTATGCGGGCGACGTGCGCGTGCTGACCGACGCCGGCGCCGTCCCGTTCGAGCTGCGCTCGCGCTCGGCGGCGCCCGTCGAGGCCGGGTTGCCCATGCGGACCTTGTGGCGGCAGGGCGATCGGGCGCGGGCGATCTTCGTCGCCAGCCGGCGCCCGCCCGCCGCCGTCCAGGCCAGCGCCCTGGTCGAGGTCAGCTCGGTCCTGGGGCGGGTGGTTATCCAGCCGCGCATCACCGACAGCCGTGAGGCACCCTGACGGCGACCCAACCAGCGGCCGGCCCGCGGCCCCGAACCAGCACGACTGTAAACCGTTCACGCCCCGGCGATTGCTGGGCCGCCGCGCCGCAGAAGTGTTACTCTACAATGCGAATCGATGCGTTTTGGGATCTTCTCCGACACCCACGCCAACATTGAGGCGCTGGCAGCGGTCATCAAGGCCCTGGAGTCGGAGCACGTCGATCGCTTGATCTGTCTCGGCGACACCGTCGGGTACGGCGCCAGTCCCAACGAGTGTTGTACGCTGATCCGGCAGAAGACCGCGCACACCATCCTGGGCAATCACGACGCGGCTGTCGCCGGGCGCATGGACTATTCGTATTACTATCACGCCGCTCGTCACGCCCTGGACATGCACGCCCGCATCCTTGATCCGGCGAACATGGTGTGGCTGAAGAACCTGCCCTACGAAGTGCGCGAGGGCGACGTCCACTTCTGTCACGGCTCGCCGCTGAACATCGAAGAGTTCGATTACATCTTCGCCCGCGACCAGGCCGCGCAGTGCATGGCCATCTGGGAAAAACTGGCGCAGATCACCCTCATCGGGCACTCGCATCTTTGCAAGGCGTTCGCCCTGTCACCGGAAGGTGTGCACGAGGTGGTGTCGGAGACGTTCGAGCTGCGCCCGTCATGGAAGTACATCGTCAGCGTCGGCTCGGTCGGGCAGCCGCGCGATTACGATCCGCGCGCCAGCTACACCGTCTACGACAGCGAGACCCACCTGTTTTCGTACAAGCGCGCCGACTACGACATCAAGGCGTCGGCGGACAAGATCTTCAATTCCGATCTAGAACCGAACTTCGGCCACCGCCTGTTCATCGGCGTATAACGCTCGCTTCGCTCGCTACGCGGGGGCGGATCTTGAAGACGGTCGCTGTCTCCGGCGGGCAAAGCCCGCCTTCGATTCGATTCGGATAGACTCGCGGTGTGCGGTTTTTTTTGATGTTTGTGATTGCGGCGGCCGTGGCGACCGCGGTGGCGGCGCCGGTGCCGGAGCGCAGAACCAGCGCATGCGTGCAAGACGATCCGGTGCCCACGCCGAAGAACTATGCCGGCTGGGATCGCTCGGCGGTGGTGGCGTGGGAGGCGATCGAACAGTACGGCGGCGTGGTGCCCGACATCGAAGAGGATCGCAGCCACGCGCCGCCCGCCTGGTGGCGCTATCCCAGCGCCTTGCGGTCGGCTGAGTTACTGGCGTTGGAGGCCGCCGACGGCAACGGGCTTTACAGCGCGGTTGCGCCCGGCGATCTCAAGCAAGCGGACATCCTGGTGCGCGCCGGCGGGGCCGGTGCCGGCGCCTGCGGCAAGATGGCCCTAGTGGTCGGGCAGATCGGCGGACGCTGGATGACGCTGGAGGCGGAGGGCGACAGCAGCAACACGCGTTCGGCCAACCCGGTTTTCTTCGATGGCGACAGCCTGCGCGCCGAAGTGGGCGCCTACCGCATCCGGGTGAAGAAGGACGCCACGCTTGGTCATGTCCGCGAGCTTGGCCGCGATCTGGACCACCTGGAACGCACGGTCGCCGAACGCCCGCCGCTGCTGGCCAAGAACGGCCGCGCCGTGGTCGACGAGAAGGTGCACGATCTTCTGGACGAAGCCTGGTCGCTGACCGCCGAAACGTCGTTCGAGCTTGATCGCCGCGCGCTGGCCGGACGGGCGCTGGCGCTGGGGACGGCGCTGGACTGGCCGGGCGCGGGCGCGGCAGCCGGTGCGCTGCTGGACGATGTGTTGCGCCGCGATCCATTGCGCGGCTCGGCGGTGGTGGCACGGGCGATGGTTCACTTGCTGGGACGCGATCCGGACAAGGCCGCGGTGCTGGCGCAGGCAGCGCTGGCCTTGCCGTCGGCGCCGGCGCGGGCGTCGTATGTGCTCGGGCGGGCGTTGCTGGCCGGCGGTCGCATCCAACCGGGGCTGGCGGCGTTGCGCACCTTCGCCGAACGCGATCCGAGCGATCCGCGCGCCCAGCGCCTGCTGGCCAGTGGCGGCGTCGAGCCCAAGCTGGCTCCCGCCGACTCGACGGATCCAGTGTTGACCTTCACAGCCACCGCCGACCACGCCGGTGTCGACAGCGCGCCGTTCGATTTTCACGCGCAGTGGCCGCTGTCGTGGCGGGTGGTCACCGCTTCGTCCGACCCGGATGCCGGCGCGGTGATCACCCTGAACACCGCGCGCGTGGTGCTGGACGACGGCGAGGCCGTGCGTGCCACCGCCGCGCTGCTGGCCCAGCGCCCCGATTCGCCGGCCGACCGCGCCGCGATGGCCAAGAAGGCGGGGCGCAACATCTTCCCCGACGCCAAATGGAAGCCGTTGCCGCCGCTTTTGCCCGGCAGCCAGCGCGAGCTGTTTCGCGACAAGACGCCCGCCGGTCCGCGCCAGGGCGAGGTGACGACGTTCGCCCACGGCGAGCTGGTTTACTTCGTGGTCCTGAACGCGCCCGCGCCGGCGTACCCGAAGCTGAAAGACGCCTACGCCACCTTGGTCAAAGCCCTCAAGGTCGGCCCCGCCGACGGCAAGCCGATCGATTGACTACGGCGACGCGCCGCTGGTGACCCGGGTCAGCGACGCCGCCGCCACGTTCTGATCGAACACCGACTGCAGATAGCGGGCCCGCATCTGGAAGAAGGCCAGCAGCGCGTCGGTCAGATCGCGCGTCTCCGCCAGGCCGACGGCAAAGTTCTGGGCCACCGCCGAGATCCAGGCCCTGCCAGCCCGCTCGCCTTTGTGCACCGCCTCGCTGCGCGCCGTAGCTTCGGACAGCTCGCCGTAGGCCTTGCGCACGTCCAGGACGATGCCGCCCAGGGCCTCGCTGCGGCGGAATTCGATCTCGTTGGCCTCGGCGCGGGTGCGGGCGGCGCGGGCCAGCTTTGGTCCCAGGTCCAGCTGCAAACGCAGGGCAGCCGCTACGCCGCCGCTGAAAGAGTTAAAGTAATGGTTGTAGAACGCGTTCTGCGGATCATCGACCCCGCCGGCGTGCGCGTAGGTGGCGGTGCCGATCAACACCAGGTCCGGGTATTCGCGCCGCCGTTCCAGATCCACCAGCGCCCATTTGGCCTTCACCGCATGGTCAAGGAGGAGCGCCTCCGGACGGCTGGCCCGGGCCAGGTCCTCGTAGTACGTCACTGGACGCTGCATCACCACGATCGGCTCGAACGGATCGTCGTCGACGTCCAGGTCAGCCGGGGCCTCCGGGCCCAGCAGCGTGCGCAGGCTGTCGCGGGCCAGATCGCCCAGGCGCTTGGTCTCCAGCAAGCGGGCGTCCAGTTCGGCGCGCACGGTGCGCAGGCGCAGGCGGTCGGTCACTGTGACCGTTCCGGTGCCCTTGGACAGATCCTTGTCGACCTTCTTGATGCCGTCGTCGACGTAGCCGCTGCCTTCGTTCAGCATGTCCAGGATCTCTCGCGCCAGCTTCATGCCGTAGTAGGCCTTGCGCACGTTCATATCCAGGTCGGCGCGCGCGCCGGCTTCGCGCTCGCGTGACACGCTGACCCCGGCCTCGGCGGCGTGCACGCCGGCGGAGATCTTGCCGAAGTCGTACACCGGCTGGATCAGCTTGACTTCGGTACGGGTGAAGACCTGGTTCCAGTTCACGTTGGTGATGCTGGCTTCGGTGTTGAAAGTGGTGGCGCAGTCGGTGGCGCTGCCCGGACCGCCATCGGCGGCCCGGCAATGAATGCTCGGCGACGGCGCCAACAGCGACAGCAGATCGCCCGACGGCAACCAGTACCGCCACGCCTCCGAAAGTTGCGCTTCCATGGCGCTGGTGGCGGCGTGCCCGGCGGCCAGCCCCGGGTAAGTGGTGTGGGCGGCGTCCAGCAATTGCTGCAGCGTCATCTTGCGGGCCTCGGCCGCGCCCGGCGCCGCCATCGCCAGCAGCAGCGCCGCGGCCACGCCGACGGTCCGTCGGTGAATGCGCCTCCCGATCATCCCCGTCGTTCGCATGGGGCGACCAATATACACACCGCCCGCGCGGCCGGCATCATTTGACGGTCAACCGGCCTGCGTGTTACCCGCATCAACGAATGTCACGCCCAGCACAGAGCCGCGGCGGCGCGCGGCTACACACCCCCGCCGCCTCGCGGGTGGAGACGGCGCAGGTGGTGCTGCCGGGGCTGACCAACGTCCACGGCACCATCTTCGGCGGCATCCTCATGCAGTGGATCGACATCTCCGCCAGCATCGCGGCGGCCCGCCATTCGGCCGGGGCGGTGGTGACGGCGTCGATGGACCGACTGCACTTTCTTCATCCGGTGCAGCTGGGCGAGGTGGTGATCCTGCAAGCGCAGGTGAACTTTGCCGCCCACACCTCGATGGAGGTCGGCGTGCGGGTGCTGGCCGAAAACCCGGTCACCTTGGAACGCCGGCAGACCACCCGCGCCTATTTGACCTTCGTCGCCGTCGACGACGGCGGGCACCCGCGCCCGGTGCCGCCGCTGCGCCCGCAGACCGCCGAGGAAAAGCGCCGCTTCGCCGACGCCCGCCGCCGGCGCGCCGTGCGCCTGCGCGAACGCCGCGCTATGAAAGCAAGCGCATGAATGATCGCGAAGCGCTGGACGCTCTGACCACCGCCGCCGCCCGGGTCGACTTCGGGCCCGGGCAGCGATTGGGGCGGGCGTTGATCGTGGCGGCCGGCGCCGATCGCATTCGCTTTTTGCACGGCCTGGTCACCGGCAACGTGGCGGACACGCCGGTGGGCGGCGGCGTGCGCTCGGTGCTGCTCACCACCAAGGCGCAGGTGGTGGGCGATCTGCGCGTGTTCGTGCGCGACAGCGACGTGTGGATCGTGGTGCCCGACGGGCAGGCGGACGCGCTGGCGGCGGCGCTGTCGCGCTATGCGATCATGGACGACTTCACCGCCACCGCGCGACCCGACTTCAAGATGATCGGCGTGCTGGGCCCGGCGGCCGCGGCGCGCCTGGCGGAAGCCGGCGTGACCCTGGGCGCGCTGGCGGGGGCGGCTGTTTTCGCGCATGCCACCGTCGGCGATTTATGGTTGGTGCGCGCGCGCGAGCTCGGCGCCGACGGCTTCTTGGTCGCTGGCGCGTCGGCCACGGTTGACGCCGTCGATGCGCGATTGGCCGCGGCCGGCGTGCCGTCGTTGTCGCCCGCGCTCGCCGACGCCGCCCGCGTCGCTGCTGGCGAGCCGCTGTGGGGCGCCGAGATCACCGGCGACTACTTTCCGATGGAGGTCGGCTTGGGCAGCGCCATCGATTACACCAAGGGCTGTTTTCTCGGCCAGGAGCCGATCGTGCGCATTCGCGACCGTGGCCACATCAACTGGCGGCTGGTGGGACTGGACGTTGACGCGGCGGTGGATCCGTCGCCCGGCGATGCCCTGGAAGCCGACAGCAAACCGAAGGCGGGCCGGGTGACCAGCGCGGCGCGCCTCCCCGGCGGGCGCGGCGTGGCGCTGGCTCTCTTGCACGTCAGTGTGCCGGTGGGCGCGGCGATCCGGATCAAGCACGGCGAAGCGGTGTTGCCTGCGGCCGTGCGCGCCGACGCCGGTTCTTGACAGTGCGGGCGCGAACCTGTATTCCCGCCCAGCCATGGGAAGACGAGACAACCGCCGTTCGATGAAGATGCGCCGCAAGACCCGCCAGCGGAAGCTGAAGGCGCGCGTGGCCCGCAAGCGCAGCGCCAAGCGCGTCACCAAGGCCGCCCCGGCCGCCGCCAAGCCCCGCAAGAAAGCCGCCGCGAAGGAATAGGGGGCGCGCCTCGCCGCGCATACGTGCAGGCCGCCGCCCCCACGGCGCTGATGCGCCAGTACCTCGACGTCAAGGCGAGGTATCCGGACGCGATCGTTTTTTTTCGCCTCGGTGACTTCTACGAGATGTTCTACGAGGACGCGGTGTACGTCGCCCGCGCCCTGGACCTGACGCTCACCTCGCGCGACAAGGGCAAGGAAGACCCGGTCCCGATGTGCGGCATCCCGCACCACGCGGCTCGCGGTTATCTGGCCAAGCTGATGGAGCTCGGCCATCGCGTGGCCCTGTGCGAGCAGCTGGAGGATCCCAAGCTGGCGCGCGGAATCGTCAAGCGCGACGTGGTCAGGGTGGTCACCCCGGGTGTGATCCTCGACGAGGAGGCGCTGGATCCGCGGACGCCGCAGTTCGTGGCCGCCGCGCTGGGCGAGCCGCGCCAGGGCTATGGCCTGGCGTTCCTGGACGTCACCACCGGCGACTTTCGCGCCACCGAAGCGTCGACGCTGGAAGCGCTGCTGGATGAGCTGTCGCGCGCCGAGCCGCGCGAGCTGGTGGTGGGGCGAGGCGACGGTGATCTGGCGGCGGCGCTGCGCCGGGGATACCCGCGCGTGCCGCAAACGTTGGTCGCCGATGACGAACCCGCGTCGGGCAACGCCGACGCAACGGCGGCGTCGTCGTCGCAGTTGGCCCAGGCGTTGGGCGCCGGCTTTGACGGCGCGCTGGCCCAGCGCGCGCCGCTGGCGGTGGCCGCCGCCGCACGCGTCTTGCGCTATGCCCGCAGCACCCAGCCGGGCGCCACGCTGCCGCTTGGCCGGCTGGATTTTTTCCAGCGCACCGACACCCTGATCCTCGACGAGCAAGCGCGCGTGCACCTGGAATTGACCGAGACCATCCTCGACCGCAAGCGCCAGGGCTCGCTGCTGGAGGTTCTCGATCAAACGCGCTCCGGGATGGGCGGTCGCCTGTTGCGACGCTGGCTCCTGTTCCCGCTGGTGGACGTGGCTGCCATTCGCCGCCGGCAGGACGCCGTCGAACGCCTGGTGCTGGCGCACGGCGCGCGCGACGCCGTGCGCCGGGTGCTGTCGGAGATGGCGGACGTCGAACGTCTGGTCGGCCGCGCGCGTTTGGGCGTGGCGTCGCCGCGCGATCTGGTCGCGCTCGGTCGCTCGCTGCAACTGCTGCCCGCGCTGGCCGACACGCTTTCCGCCGCCGCTCGCACCGAGCTTGCGGTGGGGCAGGGCAACGCCGGCGAGGGCGATCTGCTCGCCCTCGGCGAGGACCTGGGCGCGGAGCTCGCCGGCAACCTGACGTCGACGTTGCGGCCCGACGCCCCCGCCATCACGAAAGACGGTGGCTATGTGCAAGCAGGCGTCGCGGCTGAGCTGGACGAGCTTTGCTCGATTGCCGATGGTGGCCGCGACATCGTCGCTCAGATCGAAGCGCGCGAACGCCAGCGCACCGGCATCGGCTCGCTGAAGATTCGCCACAACAGCGTGTTCGGTTACTACATCGAAGTCTCGCGCGGGCAGCTGCCGAAGGTTCCCGCCGATTACGTCCGCAAGCAGACGGTGGCCAACGCCGAACGCTTCGTCACGCCCGAGCTCGGCGAATACGAACAGAAGATCCTCTCCGCCGACGAACGTCGCATCACGCTGGAGCTCACCATCTTCACCCGCCTGCGCGACGCCGTGGCCGCCGCCGCCGAGCGCTTGCTCGCGCTTGGTGCGCGCGTGGCCGCCATCGACGCGCTGGCGTCGCTGGCCGAGGTCGCCCATCGCGGTGGTTACTGCCGCCCGTCGGTCGACGACAGCGGCATCATCGACATCAGCGACGGTCGCCACCCGGTGGTCGAACGGCTGTCGGCTGCCGGGGCCTTCGTGCCCAACGACGTGCGCCTGCACCCCGATACCGAACAGATCCTGATCGTCACCGGCCCCAACATGGCCGGCAAATCCACGCTGATCCGTCAGGTGGCGCTGACGGTGATCCTGGCCCAGATGGGAGGCTTTGTCCCCGCGCAGGCGGCCCGCATCGGTCTTTGCGATCGGGTCTTCACCCGCGTGGGCGCCGGCGACAACCTGGCGCGCGGCGAATCGACCTTTTTGGTCGAGATGCGCGAGACCGCGCACATCCTGCGTTACGCCACTGCGCGCAGCCTGGTGATCCTGGACGAGATCGGGCGCGGCACGTCGACCTACGACGGTGTGTCCATCGCCTGGGCGGTGGCCGAACATCTGCACGACCGCGTGCGGGCGAAGACGTTGTTCGCCACCCACTATCACGAGCTGTGCGCGCTTGCCGATCTGCACCCTCGCGTGCGCAACGTCAGCGTGGCGGCGCGCGAATGGAAAGGCGATATCGTCTTTCTGCGCAAGCTAAGCCCCGGTGGGGCCAGCCGATCGTTCGGCATCCAGGTGGCCAAGCTGGCGGGCGTTCCGGCGGTGGTGCTGGATCGGGCGCGCGCCATCTTGGAAACGCTGGAGAGCGACGGCGGTGCGGCGCCGGTCGGCCTGCCGCGCACGGCGGCGCCGGGTGGGCATGAGACGCCGCAGCTTGGCTTGTTCGGCGGCGCCGCGCCCACGCCACGTGCGCTGTCGCCGGCGCCGGCGGTCGACGATCAGACGGCGGTCGTACTGGAGGCGCTCCGCGCTGTCGATCCCGACGATCTGACGCCGCGCGCGGCGCTGGATCTGATCGCCGCCTGGCGAAAGAAGTTGACGACACCTTCCTAGCCGCGAACATAATTTCGTAA
>DASXQB010000201.1:0-6119 GCA_036493295.1 Polyangia bacterium
GCCGCACATGCCGTGAACGCCCGCGCCCGGGTGCGCGTAGCTCGAGCAAAGGTAAAGACCCGCGACCGGCATGCGGTAACGAAAGTACGGAAACAGCGGCCGAAACAACAACTGCCGGTGCCAAGCGTTCGAACCGCCGCCCAAGTCCCCGCCCACCAGGTTGACGTTGCTGGCTTCGAGCTCCGGTGGTGCCATCAGGTGCCGACCCAGAATCCGCGCGCGAAATCCAGGCGCCAACCCCTCGATGCGCTGCTCGATCGCGTCAGCGAACCGCTCGCGCGTGTCGGCCCAACCGCCTTCGACGATCGAGGGCACGTGCGTATATGTGTAGAGTGTCTGTTTCCCCGGCGGCGCACGGCTCGGATCTGCGAGCGTCTGCTGGCCGATCACCAGATACGGCCGCTCGGGAAGGCGGCCCGCTCGGACCTCGCTGGTGAAACGCACAAGATCGTCGATGCTTTCGCCCGCGTGGACCACCGCACTCTGGCTGGCGACCTCGACCTTCCAGGGAACCTCGCCCGAGAGCGCCCAATCGACTTTGAATGTGCCCCACCCCTGCGGAAACCGGGTCATGAAGGAGCGCACCCACGACGGGACTTCACGCGGATCGAGCATGGACAGCAGCAGCGCCGCGGCCGAGGTGTCCGCCAATATCGCGCGGGGCGCTGCGATCTCGGTGCCGTCGTCGAGCTGGACGGCGCAGGCACGCTTGTCGCGAACGATGATCCGGGCCACGCGCGCGCCGAGGCGCACCGTCCCGCCGTGCTCGGCGAGTCTGGCCGTCATCGCCTCGACCAGCCGCTGCGCGCCCCCGACCGGGACAGCGAAGCCCCCGGTGGTCGCGGTCAGGGCGAGAAGATAACCCAGCGCCGCGCCCAGCGTGTCGTCGGGTCCCACATCGACGTGCAGACCGAGGCCAGGCAACACGCGCCGCGCCGCCTCGCTCTCGAACAGGCGGGACGCGAGCCGCCGCGGGCTGCCGGCCAGCAGGCGGGCGACCTTGACCAGGTTGCCGAGGCCCAAGCGCAAAAGCGGCCCCAGCGACGGAAACGGACCGAGCAGGACCGCCAGCAGTTCGTGTTCGATGCCGGCGTAAAACCGCGCGAGGTCCGCGAACGCCTGGCTGTCGTGTGGGCTGCCGAATGGCGGCGTCTCGATCGCGCCGGCCCGCGCAATGACAGCGACGCTACCGTCGAGCGCTGGATGGCAGCTTTCGTAGGTGGCGTGGCGCCAGTCGACGCCAGCGCCCGGCAAATCCAGCTCGACGAGGGCCGGGCTGCTGGTGGCGAACGGAAAGAACCCCGCCCCAACGTCGTGACGGAACCCAGGCAGCGTCAGTTCCTCGGTTCCCAGGGCGCCCCCGGCCCGGCGCGGGTTTGCCTCGAGCACCAGCACTTGGAATCCGCGGCGGGCCATACTGTTGGCGGCGCAGAGACCGTTCGGCCCGGAGCCAATCACCACCACCTCTGGATCGTTCATATCACTCGAAATCTAAGCGTGATCGCAGCATGGGGTGGGCCGATTACGTAACCGGGTCAGGCTCCCTACTGGTCCTTGGACCAGCCTTGCACCTCCAGGAGATCTCGCAGGCGCGGGTCGTCGCGGTCGAGCGGCGGCAGCCAAGAATCGAGGCGTGTGCGCAGCCACCAATCGCCGGATCCGCGAGGAGCGAACCGATAACGGTAAAGATCGACGCGGACGAAATGAGGCCGGCGGCCTCCGAACGGATCGGGACCCATGAGGGCGAGCGTCGCCGGATCGGCGTCGAGCAGCTTGGATACGAGGTGGACCACCCAGGGGTACTCGCGCGGGCTGCCCATCGCGGCGAACCACAACAACCAGTCGAGCCGGTAATGGTATGGGCTCATCCAGCAAGGCCGGCGCGTCGGATCGCCCGGCTGGCATTTGAACTGATACGCGAGCCACGTCGTCTCGGGCGTGAGTCGCGCGTCCCGGCTGCCCTCGAAGACCAGTTGAAGGCGCTCGCGGCCGACGCTGCCGAATGCGCCGTACGTATTGACGAACGGGAGGCGCGTGAACGAGGTGTTCATGACCTGCGAGCCGGACAGCAGGTTCAGCACGACCGGAACACTGAGCGAGACCACCAGAACGGTCGCGACGGCGACCACCACCCCTTGCGCCGACGACGGCCGCGCGGCCTGCCGGGCCACCGCTGCCCGCGCCACCAGCCGGCGCGGCAGCAGGCGCTGCCAGAGGCCGTCGTCGAAGCAGGCGAGGATCGGCACCAGCGTGAGCCAGTTCAGAAACGCCAGGTTGCCGCTCACGATCAAGACGATCTGCAGGAGCGCCATGACGACGCCCGCCGCGAGGCGCATGCGCCGCGTGCCGAACACAAAGAACGGCGCCACCAACTCGGCCAGGTAATTGAAAAGCACGCCGCCCGCATGAACTCCGTGCGGCAGCTGGTGAAAGAACCGCGACAGTGGGTTCGGGATCGGCTGGGTCTCGAAGTGAAAGTCGAGGCAGGTCAGATCGCGCCAGCAGGAATCCCCCCGCAGCTTGATGAGCCCGGCGCCCCACATGATCCGCACCGCCAGCCAGCGCAGCAGCCAGATGACGGCGGCGGGCGGCGGGCGGCGCGCGAACGGCCGGGCGTCGAGCAGCGGACACAGGAAGATGCAGAGAAAGCCGGTCTCGAAGAGCTGCAGCTCCCAGCCGAACCCGTAGAAGGTCTGGCCGACGTTCGCGATCGAGATCTGCAGTGCGCACAGGACGGCCAGCGTGAGCGCGTTGGCGTAGCCGACGAGCAGGGCCAGCGCGAGCACGACACCCACCCCGCCTACCACCCTCAGCGCGGTATCGCCGGCGCCCAGCCAGAAGACCGACGGCAGCTCGGCGAAGCCCGCCCAGCGCGAGCCGAGCTGGCGCGCGACCTGGTCGAGGAATGACGTCGCCGGGAGAAGTCCGTGCGTGCCGATCAGCGCGGGTCCCTGGTTAATCAGCGTCAAGAACGCCATCAAGTAGACGAGCCCGAGCAGGCGCAGCAGCACGAGCCGCCCCAGCCACTGCCCGGGCACGGCCCGATCGTCCCGGGCGATGCGGTCGCCGAGCCGCGCCAGCGCGCGGGCGCAGGCTCGCAAGGAATCGAGCCACGACGCCCGCAAGATTTCCTCCACGGCTCGATTCTAGCTGGGTGCGCCGCCGAAACCTGTACCGCCGTGAGCGCCTTCGCGCTCGATGAGCGGCATTTTTTCCCACGCGCTGTGATGCCCGACGGATAACGCCGGGAAAGGAAGCTTCGATCCCGTTTGCTCAACGCGCCAGCTGTCGCCTGGTCATTCACCGCGAGCGGCTGCAGGTCGAGGACGGCACGCAAGACATCACCGTGGAGGTCAGCGTCACCAAGGTTGACGAGACGCCACGTGCCGACGCCCATGTCAGCAAGCGCATGGTCCTGCGCCCTGGGACGGAGCCGCGCGTTTTCTGGATCCACGGTGTCGTGGGTCAGTTCGATCGGTTCACGGTCCGCGTGTCTCACGTCATCGACGAAGGGCACGATGTCAGCGGCGCGCAGATCAATGTCAATCTACCGTCGGCGCAATGGCTGGTTGTGGTCGGCCAGGGGCACATGAGGTTTTATGCGACCGCCGCCATACCGGCTGGCCTTTTCCCGATCACCGCGCCCAGCGACGTATTGACGCTTAACTGCGGCGCGCTGTCGCGCCTGACCTGGCTGGATCGCGAAGGCCACGAAAGGTTGTTGGGTCTCGAGTTCGGGGCCATGGGAATTGGTCTGGCAGCGACCTCGGGGTTTCCCAGGACGCTGGCAGTATGGGGAGGAGTCGGGGTCAGCGTCCCCATCGGCAATCGCGGCGAACCTTCGCAAGCCTCGGTCAATTTGCACGCATGGATTGCCTACGAATTGCGCGACGAGTTCAATCTGGTCCACAACGATCCAAGCAGTCCCCTCGCCGGCCATTGGTCGTTTCTGTTCGGCCCCAGCCTCACCATTGGCAACGTCGGGACCAATCTCTGAGTGCCACCGCGCGCGATCGGACCTGTTCGACAAGCCCCGGAAGACCTAAGTCCGGTGCGATGACTGAAGCCAAGTCCCGTCAACGAACCTTGCGCGCGCCCGCGACAGGCAAAAGGCTTTTCGACTGGGTTCATGGCCGCGCGCGCGGCCTGGCCATCTTGGCGCTGGCGGTCGGGATCGGCGCCGGGCTGGGCGCGGTCCTGTTCCGTTATCTCATCATGTGGCTGACGATCATCTTCACCGGCCACGCCGACTATAGCGCCGCCGACCATGCCGCTAACCCCTTCGTGGCGGCGCTTGGGTTCTGGTTTTTGCCGCTGGCGCCGGTGGTGGGCGGACTTCTGTACGGCCCCCTGATCGCCCGGTTCGCCCCCGAGGCGCGCGGCCACGGCGTGCCCGAGGTGATGCTGGCGGTGGCGCAGGGCGGCGCGCGCATTCGCCCGCGGGTCGCGATCGTCAAGTCGCTGGCCTCGGCTCTCTGCATCGGTTCGGGCGGCTCCGTCGGGCGCGAGGGTCCGATCGTCCAGATCGGGTCAGCGCTGGGATCGGCGCTGGGGCAACTGCTGCGCGTGCCGGAGTCGCGCCTGCGCCTGCTGGTGGCCTGCGGCGCGGCGGGCGGGATCTCCGCCACCTTCAACGCGCCCATCGCCGGCGTGGTCTTCGCGCTGGAGCTGATCCTGCGCGACTTCGAGGCCGAGCCCTTCGGCGTGGTGGTGCTGTCGTCGGTGGCGGCGAACATCATTGGCCGGGCGGCGTTCGGCGCAGAGGCGTTTTTGGCCCTGCCCGCCTTCGAGGTGGCGTCCAACTGGGAGTACGGGCTTTATGCCGGCCTCGGCTTGCTGGCGGCGCTGGTCGGCATCGGGTTCGTCCGCGTCCTTTACGCCATCGAGGATCTCGTCGAACGCCTCTGGCGTGGTCCGGAGGGATTGCGACCCGCGGTGGGCGGCGTGGTGCTGGGACTGATCTTGCTGGCGCTGCCGCAGATGTATGGCGTCGGCTATCCGGTGATGGAGCAGGCGATCGCCAGCCGATACTCCTTCTCGCTGCTGATGATCCTGCTTGCAGGCAAGATCGTCGCCACCAGCGTGACCATCGGGATGGGCGGCTCGGGCGGAGTCTTTGCGCCGTCGATGTTCATCGGGGCGATGCTGGGCTCCGGCTATGGAGATCTCCTGCACCGGCTGGCGCCGACCGTCACCGGACCGGCGGGCGCCTACGGACTGATCGGGATGGGCGCTGTGTTCGCGGCGGCGGCGCGCGCCCCGCTGACCGCGGTGATCATCATCTTCGAATTGACGGGCGAGTACCGGATCATCCTGCCGCTGCTCTCCGCCGTGGCAGTGGCGACCTGGATCGCCAACCTGATTACCCGCGACACGATCTACACGTTGAAGCTGCGGCGGCGCGGAATCGATCTGTCCCGCCAGCCCGCCATCAATCCCATCGAAGGCATGGCCGTCAAGGACGCCATGGAACCGATTCCCCGCCCACTCCACCAAAACGAAGCGCTGGCCACGGCGATCAAGCGCCTGTCCGACGAGCACCGCGACGTCTTGCCCGTCGTCGACGACGACGGACGGTACCGCGGGCTCATCACCGCGCGCGAGGTGGAGACCGCGATGCGCACCAGCCGATCAGACGTGGCGATCGGCGATCTGGCCAAGGGAGCGCCGACGGTGAAGCCCGACGACAAACTAGACCAGGCGTTGCACGCGCTGGTGCGCGATGACTTGCCCGGGCTGGCGGTCCTCAATCAGGAGCGGGCGGCGATCGGCTGGCTCACGCACCGGAGCATCCTGCGCGCCTACCGCGCGCGCCTCAATGGCGGCGGCGGGTCCGCCGACCGGGTGACGCCGCCCGCAGCTCGTTCGGAAAATTACCGATCGCCCGCGTAGCGTCCCAAAAACAAACGTCGGGAAGCGTGCTGGTCGGCATTGCCGGCCCGGTGGCGTTGGAATGAAAGATGCTGAGAGCGAGGTCGACCCTGTCGACCTCATCGCCCGTCGACGCATGACAAACCCACGGAGGATCATGAGATGAAAGTTCACACCATATTTCTCGGGAGCGCTCTCGTCGCAGCGGTCGCGATGGCAGGCTGCGATTCGTCGAAGGCCGATCTGGA
>DASXQB010000202.1:0-8504 GCA_036493295.1 Polyangia bacterium
GAGAAGAATGTGCTCGCGCGTCTGCGGCATCGGGCCGTCCGGCGCCGACACCACCAGGATCGCGCCGTCCATCTGCGCCGCGCCGGTGATCATGTTCTTGATGTAGTCGGCGTGGCCGGGGCAATCCACGTGCGCATAGTGGCGGTTCGCCGTCTCGTACTCCACGTGGGCGATCGCGATGGTGATGCCGCGCTCTCGTTCTTCCGGCGCCTTGTCGATCTGGTCGTAGGCCAGGAACTTCGCCCCGCCCTTCTTCGCCAGCACCTTGGTGATCGCCGCCGTCAACGTCGTCTTGCCGTGGTCGACGTGGCCGATCGTCCCGATGTTCAGGTGCGGCTTGTTCCGAACGAATTTTTCTTTTGCCATTTCTTGTCCTCTTTAAATGCGCTGGCTATCCGCGCATGCGTTCGACGATCGACTCGCTGACTTGAGTGGGCACCGGGGCATAGCGCGAAAACTGCATCGTGTACGTCGCCCGGCCCTGGGTCATGGATCGGACGTCGGTTGAATACCCGAACATTGTCGCCAAGGGAACCTCCGCGGCGATCGCTTGTGCTGATCCGCGCGCCTCCATGCCCGACACCCGCCCGCGGCGCGCCGACAGGTTCCCCATCACCTCGCCCATGAAATCGTCGGGGGTCAGCACCTCGACGGACATCAAAGGCTCCATCAGCACCGGCGCCGCCTCGCGGGCGGCCAACTGGGCGCCCATCGAGCCGGCGATCTGGAACGCCTGCTCGCTGGAGTCCAGCTCGTGAAAGCTGCCGCCGGTCAACGTCACCTGGACATCGATCATCGGGTAGCCGGCCAGCACGCCCCGCGACAGCGATTCGCGCACGCCCTTCTCCACCGAGGGGATGAACTCGCGCGGGACGGTGCCGCCGACGGTGGCGTCCTCGAAGATGATCCCGCGACCGGCCGCCGGCTCGACGCGCAGGACGACGTGCCCGTACTGGCCACGCCCGCCGGTCTGGCGAATGAATTTGCCCTCGGCCTGGCCGTCGTGGCTGATGGTCTCGCGGTACGCCACCTGCGGGCGGCCGACGTAGGCTTCGACTTTGAACTCGCGCACCAGGCGATCGACGATGATCTCCAGGTGCAGCTCGCCCATGCCGGAGATCAGCGTCTGGCCGGTCTCTGAATCGGTCTTCACGCTGAAAGACGGGTCTTCCACCGCCAGCTTGGCCAGTGCCTGGCCGAGCTTGTCCTGGTTGGCTTGGGTTTTAGGCTCGATGGCGATCGAGATGACCGGTGCCGGGAACTCCATCAACTCCAGGACCACCGGTGCCTGAGCGTCGCACAGGGTGTCGCCGGTGGTGGTGACGCGCAGGCCAGCGGCGGCGGCGATGTTCCCGCACGTCACCTCTTTGATGTCCTCGCGCTTGTTGGCGTGCATGCGCAGCAACCGGCCGATCCGCTCGCGCTTGCCCTTGGTGGCGTTGTAGATCGTCGCGCCGGTCTCCAGCTTTCCCGAGTAAACCCGGAAGTAGGTCAGCTGCCCGACGAACGGGTCGTTCATGATCTTGAACGCCAGCGCCGAGAACGGCGCCTCGTCGTTGGCGGCGCGCGAGGTCTCGTGACCGTCGGCGTCCTTGCCCACCACGGCGGCGATGTCGATCGGCGACGGCAGAAAATCCACCACCGCGTCCAGCAGCGGCTGCACGCCCTTGTTCTTGAAGGCGGCGCCCATCAGCACCGGCACGGCCTTGCCGGCCACGGTGGCGCGGCGAATGGCGGCGGTCAGTAGCGGGGCGTCGACGGAACGGCCGTCCAGATAATGCGCCATCACCTCGTCGTCGACCTCACCCACGGCCTCGACCAGCGCGGCGCGGGCGGCCAGCGCGGCGTCGCGCAGGTCGCCTTCGGGTTCGCGATCGTCGAACGCGGCGCCCATGGTGTCGTCGGTCCAGTGCAGGTGGCGCATGCGCACGAGGTCGACCACGCCGGTGAAATCGTCCTCCAGACCGTCGGGGATCTGGATGACCAGCGGGTGCGCCTTCAGGCGCTCGCGGATCTGCTCGACGGCGCGATCAGGGTTGGCGCCGGTGCGGTCGCACTTGTTGATGAAGGCGACGCGCGGGACGCGGTACTTGTCGGCCTGGCGCCACACCGTCTCGGATTGCGGCTCGACACCACCGACGGCGCAGAACACCGCCACGGCGCCGTCCAGGACGCGCAGGCTGCGTTCGACTTCAATGGTGAAATCGACGTGCCCGGGGGTGTCGATGATGTTGATGCGGTGGTCGCGCCAGAAGCAGGTGGTCGAGGCGGCGGTGATGGTGATGCCGCGCTCTTGCTCCTGCTCCATCCAGTCCATCGTGGCGGTGCCTTCGTGGACTTCGCCGATCTTGTGGGAGACGCCGGTGTAATAAAGGATGCGCTCGGTGGTCGTGGTCTTCCCCGCATCGATGTGCGCCATGATCCCGATATTTCGGGTCGATGAGATGGGGAACGAACGAGCCACGACTTCCGAGTGCCTTTCCGACGCGCAAACAATCGCCACCTCGGAGTGTCTCTCCAGGGTGGCGACCGCCAGGTCCGTCGTTGGTTATCAAGCGGGCGGAAGATTCGTCGAGGCGATGACTGCCAGGCTGGAAGAATGTTCCGAGAGGTCGATTCGTTTCGATCCGCTCAGCTCACGCCTTCAGGCTGGTGGCCGCTGCCCTGATGCTTCCACCCTATTTGCGACCGGTACTAACTACAAAAAGCTCCTGATTGTAAACCTAAATTCTTCAACCGCCAGCGCGACTACCAGCGATAGTGGGCGAAGGCCTTGTTGGCTTCGGCCATCTTGTGCGTGTCTTCGCGCTTCTTGACCGAGTTGCCCTTGTTCGACGACGCATCCAGGAGCTCCGAAGCGAGCTTCTCCTGCATGGTGCGACCATCCGAACGCTCGCGCGCCGCCTTGATGATCCACCGCATACCCAGCGCCATGGCCCGATCGGGACGAACGTCGACCGGCACCTGGTACGTGGCGCCGCCCACCCGGCGAGACTTGACCTCGACCTTGGGTTGAACATTGCCGAGGGCGCGGTCCCAAATCTTGACCGGATCCTCTTTGGCTTTTTCGGCCATGATGTCGAACGCGCGATAGACGATGCGCTCGGCGATGGCCTTCTTGCCGGACTCCATGACGGTGTTCACGAACTTGGTCACCCGGCGGCGCGTGTCCGTGGGCTGGTCAGTGAACTTGGGATCGGGAAGCGGCTTGCGCTTCGGGACTTCACCTTTGCGTGGCATCTCTTGTTCCTAGTCCGGCTGGTCGTTACTTGGGTGTCAATTACTTGGGACGTTTCGCGCCGTACTTCGAACGGCCCTGACGGCGATTGGTCACACCCGAGGTGTCCAGCGTGCCGCGAATGATGTGGTAGCGAACGCCCGGCAGGTCCTTGACGCGGCCGCCACGGATCAACACCACCGAGTGCTCTTGCAGGTTGTGCCCTTCACCCGGGATGTACGTGGTCACTTCCATCCCGTTGGTCAGCCGCACGCGGGCCACCTTGCGCAACGCAGAGTTCGGTTTCTTCGGGGTCGTGGTGTACACGCGCACGCAGACACCGCGACGCTGCGGACAGGCCTTGAGCGCCGGCGAGTTGGTCTTGCGGCGGACGGCTTCCCGGCCGAACTTCACGAGCTGATTGATAGTGGGCATGCTGGATGAGAACCTCGAAGTACGTCGGAACCGTCGGAAATTGAGCCTATTTCTCGCGCTGCTCCCGTCGGACAGACAGCGCCCGCCAAGGGGGTCCCGGCGGGAAGGCGAGGATTATAGGGAGACCGATCCGAAAGTCAACGCCCAGCTGCAATTGTTGCAAGGGCGGCGGCCGGGGCCAAAAGTCGTCGAACCACGGCCCGGGCGGTCTCGCTTTGTTTCAGGACGGCCGCGGCGGCCGGACCCGACCGATAGTACAGATCCGCGGCGGCGGCGAAGAGCGGGCTGCGCCTGGTGAGGTCATCGCGCACCCGCCGCATGGCATCCACCGCCGGATCCAGCGCCGACCCGTAGGCGGCGGTGGCGATGAAGCAACCAGACAGCTGCTTGAACTTGGCGCCGACGGTGTCGAAGGTGATCCAGGCCAGCTGCGACTTGCGCGAGCAATCCCCCTGGTATTTGACGCCCACCGCGTAGGACGTGGACGGCTTCAGATCCGGCAGCACCACCGACACCGACGTCCCGCCGCTGTCCAGCGTGACCTGCGGGGCGCTGATCGCCTGGTGCAGAAAATCGTCATCGGTCAGCGACTTACCGACGCTGTAGCGCACTTCATAGTCGGACGGCTGAAGAATGTTGGGCGCGCCGGTGAACACCACTTTCACGGCGGTCGCGGTCAGCGTCATGGTGTCAATGCCAAGGCCCGACACCGGCGGCAGCTCGCTGCTGTCGTCACAGACGGTCGCGCCACCCGCCCCGCCGACGGCGCCCACGCCGCCGCTGCCACCCACGCCCATTGCATCGCCGGCGCCGCCGTCGGGGACAGGCGGCGCAACCGTGTCGCATTGCTCGACGCTGACCAGCACGCGGCCGCTGATTCCGTTCGGCCCGGCGATCGACATCAACCGCCCCTCGCCGGATCCGGCGACGCCAGACGTGATGGTCTGGTCGCGCGGCGCGATGGCGCCATTCGCGCCGTCCCAGGCGCCATAGCCATAGATCTGATCCACCGCCGCCGTCTTTGGATTGGTCACGTCGAACGGCACGCGCCACACCACCGCCGGCTGGCCAAAGTTGTTGTTGATGCCGTAGCCAAGCAAGCGCGGGTCCTCGAACGCCGGGTGCGTGTGCGCGGCGTTGACGTCGTATTCCTTGTTCACCTCGACCATCAACGCATAGTCACCTGGCGCCTGGGTGGCCGGGATGGCCCACGTTCCGCTATACGGCCGCCCGTACGCCGGCGTCGCCGCCGCCACCGCGTCGAGATCGTTCATGGTCGAATATCTCTCGGAGCTGCGCGCGCACGGTGCCGTGGCGTACGGCAGATCGCAGTCGCGGCTGGTGAACCCGGTGAGATCGTTGCGCGGTGGGTAGTACACCATCGGCAGCGTCGGATCGATCTTGCCTTTGGCGCTGTTGAACTTGGTCGGGCAGGTGATGGCGTCGACGTTGACCTCCTGCTCGCGCACCGGCCGGCAGTAATAGAGATCCTCCGACGAGATCGGCTCGTGCCAGCCGAGCCAATCTTCCATCCCGTCCTGCATCACCACCTGCGGGTACAGAACGTTTCGCGCGTGCGCCCAGATCGGCAGCGCCATCTGCCGCTTGCCGTAAGGGAACTTCGGTCCGGACAGAAAATTCCATTCGCCCGGACGATTGCCGAGCCCGCGCGCCGCCACTGTGTTGGTCACCATCAGCGTGTCGACGAACTGGTGATCGGCGGTCTCCACCCAGACGGCGATCTGCGGACCGAGATCCAGCTTTTCGATCTGCTGCAAGCAGGACGCGCCGTCGGCGGAGCGGAAGCAATCGGGCTGCAGGGTGAACCGCAAGAGCTGACAGTTGTCAGCGCGCGCCGGCGTCGCCAGCGCGCCGATGCACACGCACCCAATCGCCAGCGGCGACAAGCGGGAGAAAGCACCGCGTGACAAGACGCCAATTTTGGCCCGGGAAAGCCTGCTTTTGCAAGGAACGTCGGCAACCTTGAAAAGCCGTTGCCACAGGTTGGTCCGCTCAAGCGGTTCAAGCCGGGCATAATGCAGTCGTGCCGTCGCTGGCCTGGGCTTGCCAAATCGCGCCGCTGCTGACGGCGCTGGCCGCCCCATCGCCGCCCGATCAACCGCCGGGGGCGCTGGCGCTGGAGGTGATCCGCGTGGATCCGCAGCGCGGCGCCGATTGCCCGACCGCCAGTCAGGTGACATCGGCAATCAACACCCGCTTGCCGGGAATGATCGGCGAATCGGCGGCAGCGGACGGCGGTAAAACCGCGCGCTTGGTGCTGACCCAACTGGGGCCCAACACCACCCGGGTCGAGTTGGTCTCGGCGGGCGGCGCACCGGTTCTGGAACGAACGCTGGAGCTGCTGGCGCAGGAAGAGCCGGGGAAACACGCCGAAGGCAATCGTAGCACGGCCGCCTGCGCGGCCCTGGCGGACACCATCTCGCTCATCGTTCAGCGCTACCTGCGGCACCTCGAGTACCGCGACGAGGCGCCGGCGCCGGTCGAGGAAGTGGTGCGAGCGGCGCCACCACCGGCGGCGGCACTGCCACCGCCGACAGCGGAGCGTGGTGGGCTGCGCGCCCTGCTGGTCGGCGCGGTGGGCGACCTGGGCGGACCCATCAATGAACCGTGGGGGACAAGCCTGTGGACCCCGGGCGCAGGATTGGGCGTCGAGCTGGACTGGACGCGCCTGGCGCTGTCCGCGCAAGCCACCGTCGGCACCACCGTCAAGGCCCAGGCCATCCCCGACAGCGACGGCGGGACTTTCACGTATGTGCCGGTCCCGCTGCGCGCCTCCGCTGGGTGGCGGCTGCTCTTCGCCAAAGGCACGCTGGCGCCCACCGTGGGCGGCGGTGTTGACCTGCTGTTCGAGAGCGTGCGCGGCCTGCGCGCCAGCAGCAACAGCAGCGTCAGCGTCGAGCCGGTGTTGGAAGGCGGCGCCAACTACACCCTGCCCCTGGGCTCGCACGGTTTCGTGGCCGCTCATTCTTTCGCCGTGTTGAATTTGCGCCCGCACGATTTTCAAGTGACCGGGCTGCCGTCGTCGGTGCTGCGCACGCCGCGCGCCTACGCACGCGCGGGCCTGTCTTTCGGCGCGGTCTTCGACGTGCAGCCCGCGTCGTCCAGAAGCCATTGAACGACGCCTGACGGGAAGAAAATGGGCCGCAACGACCCCCGAAAGAGAATCAGCGCTAACCTTCTATTGCGGGTTTTGATGGACGTTTGACATGCAAAGCCGTCAGACATCCCGGCTGTTACCGGTCGGCCGACTGCGGTTTGGTCTGCTGGCCTCATCGGTCTTCAGCCTGCTGACGGCGATCGGCTGCGGTCGCGCCCAGCAGACCGTCGGTGCGATCTCCCCGCCCACTGTCGATGGCGCCAGCGACGCGCCGCCGGTGAACAACGAAGCCGGCAACCCCGGCAGCCCGGACGCAGCCGCGGACACCGGCGAAGGCGACCGCGGAGCCACGCCGGCGTTGGTGCCTGAATGGAACTGCGGTCCGACCTGCTACCGCGGGCCGGAGATCCCGACCCTGCCCAAGCCAGAAACCCGTTTCGGTGGCCCCATCGACACCAACCCGGCCGACAAGCCGGTGATCGTCTATCCCTTCGCCGGCGCGCTTTACCCGGTGAATCTGGCCGATCTGACCGTGCAGTGGCGGCGCGCGCCGGGGGGCGCCCAACATCTATTTCGCATCCGCGTGACCGCGCCGCCGGGAAACGGATTGGTTCACTTTGATTTCCTGGTGCCCTGCGGTCAGCCGCCGGATTCGATGGTGCCGGAGGAATGTATCTACGCCCTGCCGCCGGGGGCGTGGCTCGAGACGGTGGGAAAAAATCGCGGCCAGCAAATGGACATCACCATCGCGGCCGTGGACAGCACGGTCGGCAAGAACCTTCAGGTGGCGACGTCAGACAGTCTGCGGCTGGATGTTTCACCCGACAGCCTGGAAGGCGGCCTTTATTTTTGGTCTAGCAAGATCAGCGGCACCTATCGCCTGCTGTTCGGCGCGCGGCACGCCCAGGCGTTCATCAGCCCGGGCACCGCCGTCGATCCCACCATTTGCGCCGGCTGCCATTCGGTCAGTTTGAACGGCAACGTGCTGGCCTTCACCGCCGGCAGCGACCCCGAGGGAGCGCTGGTGGTGACCAAAGGCTCCGTGCCCAGCGCGCCGTTCTTCGCCATGTCCAGCACACCCGACAGCAGCACAGTGGCGGTGAACCCCGACGGGACCCGGGTGCTGGTCTTGTCGCAAGGGCAGTTGGTCCTGCACGACACGTCGGACGGCAACGTGCTGGCCACCGTCGATCCGACGCTGCTGGGCACCGATCGGGTGGCCTATTTTCCAGAATGGGCTCCCGACGGAAAAGAGGTGGTGGTGACGCTGGCGACGAAGACCGAGAACGATTACACCGTTCGCGACGGAAGCATCGCCGTGCTGCCCTACGACGCCGGCACCTTCAGCGCCGCACGCATCGTGGCGGAAGAATCCGCGACGGACTTCAACTATTACCCGACCTGGTCGCCCGACGGAAAATGGATCGCCTTCGCCACCGCGCACGTCGGCGCCGGACAGATCAGCTACACCCAGCCAGGCAGCCGCCTGCGCCTGGTGGCGCGCGACGGCGGTCGCATCTGGGAGCTGGCCAAGGCCACCCACCTGCAGGACCACGGATCAACCTGGCCCAAGTTCGCGCCGTTCTCGCAGTCAAACGACAACATCTTTTTCATCACCTTCAATTCGAAGATCGACTATGGGTTCATCTTGAAGAACAGCGCCAGTCTCCCCGACGGCATCAAGCGCCCGCAGCTGTGGCTGACGGCCATCGACCTGCGCGATCTATCGACCGG
>DASXQB010000203.1:0-10999 GCA_036493295.1 Polyangia bacterium
CCCGAAACGCAGAACGGCAGGTTGTTGCCGCCGGCCGCTGTCGGCAGCGGCACCGTGCCGACCAACGAGCCGTCGAAGCGTCGCTCCTCGATGAAGACGGCGGTGCCGGCGCTTCCCAGGGCCGCCGAGCCGTCGCCCACCCGCACCACGCGGAAGGTCGGCGTCACGCACGACCCGCTTCCGTCGCACGACTGTCCGCCGTTTTGCGAGCAACTGGTTCCGGTTGGCAAGTCGCTGGTCGACGGAACGCCGGCGCTGCAGCTGCCGGCCACGCACTGATTGGCGCTGGAGGGAGCGTCGCTATTGTCGGCCAGGCCGGTCACCTGACCGGCGCCGTCGCAGACAATGCGCTGGCAATCGCCGGCCACTTGCGCCGCCAGCGGTGTGCCGACCGCGGCGTTGGTGACGCCGCATTGGCCTTGCACGCAGCTTCGCCGCGCGCATTCCGTGTCCGATCCGGGGCAGTCGGCGTCGGTCAAGCAGCCGAGGCACGACCCGGCGCCATCGCAGAACCCGGCGCCGCACGAAAGCCCCGCCGCCGAGGCGACCACGCCGGGGATGCCGCTTGAACAGGTCTCGACGGTGCAGGGGTTGCCGTCGTCGGCGGGCAAATCCCCATCGCTGATCGCCGACAGAACGCCGCCCGTGCCATCGCACTGATTGACGTGGCAGTCACCGACCACCTGCGCGGCGGTGGGTGTGCCGGCCGCGGCGTAGGCGACGCCGCAGGCGCCGGCGACGCAGGTGCGCGCCATGCACTCGGTGTCGACGCCGCCGCAATCGGCGGGTGTCACGCATGACACGCACGAACCAGCGCCGTCGCACAGGGAACCGCCGCTTTGGTTGCAGGTGGCGCCGGCCACCACCGATGCATTGGTCGGCACGCCGTTGACGCACAGGTCTGACGTGCACTGGTTGCCGTCGACGGGAACGTCGGTCGGATCGATCGCGTTGACCGCGTTGCCGAACCCGTCGCACTGGCTCGAATGGCAGTCGCCCGTGGCCTGCGTCCCCACCAGCGTCCCGGACGGCTGGACGGGCACGCTGCAGGTCGCGGTGCCCGGATTGCACATGCCGACGCGATGACAGGCGTCAGCGGCGCTGCAGGTGACCGGCGTGGCGCCGTCGCACTGATCGACAAAGGCCACCTGCTGCGGCGTATAGCCGGGCAACGCCACCGGATCGACCGTGAACACGAACACCTTGGCGTCTTGATCGGGCAGAAAGTCGTTGTCGCTGGTGATGTACAGCGTGTGACGCCCGTCGGGCAGATCAGGACCGAAGGCCAGACCTTCGATCTTCTCGGGGAACGACGCGCCGGCAAGGCCGAAGGCCGGATCCAGCAGATCCAAGAACAGCCGCTTCGACACCGCGATCACGCCCGCCGGGATGCCCGTCGTCGGCAGCGCAGCGATGTTGCTGACGTCGCTGGCGCCGGTGATGTCGATGAGGAAGTACTTCTTGAAAGCAGCGTCGGTGCCACCGTTGCCGTCGCGCTCGTCGACCAGGAACTGGTGATCGTTGATGGCCACGATCTCGTTGGTGCCCAGGCTGGCGTTCTCCAGCGGATAGATGAACTCGCGGGTCTCGCCGTTGACGGTGTCGATCTCCAGCATGCGAATATTGGTGCCGATGCGCTTGTTCTTCCCGGACAGCGCGCCGTCCTGGATGAGCGGGCTTTGCATCAAACCGTAAAGCTTGCGGCCGTCGGGGCTGATGGCCAGGCCTTCCATCCCGCGGTTGTCCTGCCTGCCCTTGGTGTTGGTTGGCGGCAGCTCGTCGTCTTCCTTGGCCGGATGATCGATCAGGAACTTGGGCGGCACGGTCAACGAACGCAGCCGATGGCCGTCGGCGGAGAACTCGTAGACGAAGGGGCCGTACTCGTCGGAGATGAAGAACGTGCCGGTGGGGCTGGCGCGCAAACCTTCGACGTCCAGGCGCAGGCTGGCCGGCGAGTTGGTGGCGTCGAAGTTGATGTTGCGTCCGTTGAACGCCGGCAGACCGGGGCCCTGATCCAGCACCGCGCCCGCCTTGATGGTCGGCGTGACCTTGCCGCCGTCCAGCGAAACGTCCATGACGTAATAACGTTCGGTGTAACTGTCATCGCCGGCGTTGGGGCCACGATCAGGCGATACCAAGAACCGATTGCCGATACCGGTGTACGCGATGTCCGAGCCGGTGCCGCCGACCGCGTTGTTCGAAACGCCGTCTTCCAAGATCAGCGGGCTGACCGCCAACCCGTCGGTCAGCGACGCTGACAACGTGCCGACGCCGTACAGATGACAGGCCATCGGGTTTCCGCACAAGCCGCTGGCGGCGTCGCAGACGCCCGGATGGCAGCCGTCGGTCGACGGGCACACCATCGGATTGCCAGCCGCGCACGCGCCGGCCACGCAGCGATCGGCGACGGTGCAAGCGTTGCCGTCGTTGCACGCGGTGCCGTCGGCGGCGGCCGGGTTGGTGCACGCGCCGCTGGCCGGATCGCAGACGCCGGCAGCGTGGCACTGATCAGTGGCCACGCAGGTGACTGGATTGCCGCCGCTGCAAACGCCGGTCTGACAGACGTCGGTCTGCGTGCAAGGGTTGCCGTCGTTACACGCGGTGCCGTCGACAGCGACGGGGTTCGAGCAGGCGCCCGTGGCCGGATCGCACGCGCCGCCGGCGTGGCACTGATCAGAAGCGGCGCAGGCGACGGGGCTGCCGCCCGTGCACACGCCGGCCTGGCAGGTGTCCACCTGAGTGCAGGCGTTGCCATCGTTGCAGGCGACGCCGTCACTGACCGGCGCGTGCGTGCAGACACCGGTGGCACTGCATGCGTCGGCGGTGCAGGGGTTGCCGTCGTCACAGGAAATGCCGCAACCGCCGCAGTTGGTGGCAGTGTTGAGGCGTTGCTCGCAGCCGGTGGCCGGGCTGAGATCGCAATCGGCGTAACCGGCGGCGCAGCCGGTGGCAATCACCAGGCGAGGCGGTGCGCTGGTCTCGCGGGAATCAAGGATCAGAACGCCGCCGTCTAGATCATCCGATTTGACCACCCAGCCATAGTTGGGCAGCGATCCGTCGGCGAAACCTCGCACGTCGGCGGTGACGTCAAAGCTCAGCACACCGGTGAACTTCGGTTTCAGCTGGGCGGTGGCCGTCGGCGTGGCGTTCCACGGATTGGTTTTTCCTTTTTGCGTGGGACCGACGTACCAGGCCTGCCCGGCGGGACAGTTGGCGGTCAGGTTCCAGACGTTGCCGTCGGCGGCGCACTGCCAGGTCGCCTGATCCTCGGTCCAAGGATGGCTCAGGCGGAACAGCTGGATGGTGCGGGCGCGCCCCGACAGAATGGGATTTCCAATAACGGTGACGTCGAGGCGGCCGCTCGTGATGGCGAGACCGGAAGGAGCGATCGATGTCAGCGCGTTTTGATCGAAACCGATCAGCGCGTGCTCGACGAGCAGGAACGGGATCGAACCGAAGTTCAGATTCTCGAGGAGACCACCCAGCAACATCGTGTCCTTCGAGGCGGTGAGGACGTTGTTGCCGACGAAGGGTTGGGCGGCGACATCAAATGTTTCCGCAGCGGAAGGCGGCACCGACGGAGCGCCTCCGCAATCGGCCGCTGCCACGGCTGCAAGCAAGCCCACAACGACCAGCGCTCGCTTTACATTCAAAAAAGACAGTGAAGGCATTGATACACCTCGAAATGGTTATTCGATTACACCGAGAGCTTGCGCAACATGCCACCCAGCGAATGTAACCGTCAACGCATTTCCAGAGCATCTTGTATCGCGTCAAAAGACCTACAAACACCCACGATCACGGAGCGTTACTGGTTGATGCAAGCGGGCGACTGCAACCACTTACGGTGATTCATGGATCTGCCAGCCGCGCTTTGCATCACCCACAAAACGTAGCCTAGATCACAACGTCAGAAGGGGCATGCGACGTCCCGCATCGCCGTTCCCGCCCCCCAGCAGCGCACCTGTTTCTTAAGATATTTACAATTTGCCCGGTCGCCGGCGACGCGCGACGAGCTCACGACGAGCCGTGCGCGCGCCACCAGCGAGGGAACCTAGGCCAGTTTGGCGTCCAAAGTGATCTTGGTGTTCAGGACGCGGGAGATGGGGCAGCCCTTCTTGGCGGCGTCGGTGGCTTGCTGCCACTTGGCGGCGTCGGGCGCGGACAGTTTGCCGACGACCTCAAGGTGGGACTCGGTGATGGTGAAGCCAGCCTCTTGCTTTTCGAACGTGACGGTGGCAGTGACGTCCAGGTTGACCGGTGTGATCCCAAGCTTGCCCAGCTCGCCGGACAACGCCATGGCGAAGCAGCTAGAGTGAGCGGCCGCGATCAATTCTTCCGGGTTGGTGCCGGGTTCGTTTTCGAATCGGCGCGCGAACGAGTACGGAATGTTGGACAGGGCGCCGCTCTCGGCGGAGAAAGTTCCGCTCCCGTCTTTCAGGCTGCCCTTCCACTGTGCGCTGGCTTTGCGTTTCATGTGCATTTCTCCCTTGGATAGATGACAAAACTCGAATCGGTGGGCGCGAAAGATAATCCCATCCAGTCCGGCGCGCACCCTTTGCGACGGCCACGTCGCCGCGCCGCGATTTCCCCCTATCGCTGACGGCCATCCGGTCTTAAAGTGTGCGCCACCATGGCCGAAGCCATGAATCCCCTCGACCTCTCCTGCCACTCGATCCTGGTCGTCGACGACGATTCGGATATCCGGGAAACATTGGCCGACATCCTCGGCGAGGAAGGCTACCGGGTCACTGGCGTGCGAAATGGGCGCGAGGCGCTGGCCTATCTGGGCGCCCGGACCCGGCCCAGCCTGATCCTCCTCGACATGATGATGCCGGAGATGGACGGCTGGCGGTTCCGTCAGGAGCAGCAGCGCAACCCGACCATTGCCGGAATCCCGGTGGTGATCCTCTCGGCGCACGGCAACGTTCGCGAAGCGGCCTTGGCCCTGGGTGTCGCGGACTACCTGCGCAAGCCGCTGCGGGTGGAAAATTTATTGGAGATCGCCGAACGCTACTGCCGACCGGTATTCTTGAACTGATCTCTGCCCGGCCGCCGCAACGACGGTAGAATCGGCGGCAATGCGGATGGGCGCCGCGCTGGCGGTTTTTTTCTCCAGCTTGGTCGCCGGGCAGATGTCTGCCCGCGCCGACGCCACCCTTCCCGAACCGGAGCCCGCCCATCTGTCGCTGCCGGCGCTGGGCGCGGATCGTCTGGCGCCACAGCTGCCGGTGGTCCACTGGCACACGCTGGAAACGCCGCACTTTCGCATTCACTACTACGACGACGAAAAGCCGCTGGCTGACCGCGCCGCACCCATCGCCGAGCGCGCCCACCGATTGATCACCCGCTATCTGAACTGGCTGCCCAGCGGCCGCGTCGACATCACCCTGAACGATCAAACTGATTCGGCCGACGGGTTCGCCAGCTCGGTGCCGCGCAATTTTCTATTCGGCTATGGCGCGGCGCCCGCGTCGCTGGACGAGCTGAACGACTTTGACGACTTCCTCAAGGTTCTGATCACCCACGAATTCACCCACGTCGTTCACCTGGACACCATCATCGGCCTGCCGCGGGCGCTGAACTTCGTGGCCGGCAAGCTGTACGCGCCGAATCTATCGCAGCCGAACTGGTGGATCGAAGGCCTGGCGGTGCTGATGGAGACGCGACAGACCACCGGCGGCCGCCTGCGCAGCACGTTCTTCGACATGCACCTGCGCGCGCCGTTTATCGAGGACCGCTTGCTGGATCTGGCGGCGGTGTCGAACGGCCCGCTGGAGTTTCCGCAAGGCACCGCCGCGTACCTGTACGGCTCCAGCCTGCTGCGCTTTATCGAAGACACTTATGGGCCCGAAAAGCTGCAGGAGATCTCGCACCGCTATGGCAGCCATCTCATTCCCGGCGGCATGAACCGCGTCGCGCACCAAGCGATCGGCGCCGGCTATGACGATATCTGGCTGGCCTGGCGGGCGTCGATGCAGCGGCGGTATTCATTGCAAGAAGAGGAGGCGCGTCGCCGCGGCCTAACCGCCATCACCCAGCTGACCTTCGACGATCCCGGGCCGCGGGGTGAGGGGCTGACGCCGCGCTATTTTCGCGACGGGCGCGGCGTGGTTTATCACCGCGAAAACACCGACCAGTCGCCGGCGTTCATCCTGCTGGATCCCACCACCGGCCGCCGCAAGGTGCTGGCCGAGTTCGAAGGCACGGGCGGCGCCACGCCCACCCCCGACGGACGGTCGCTGGTTTTTCACCGCACGAATTTCCTGCCGCTCTCTCGGCGCATCTCCGGCAGCTCGCACGTGGCCTGGGAAGACATCTTTCGCTACGACATCAGCTCGGGCGAGCTGGTCGAGCTGACCCACGGTCAGCGCGCGCACGAGCCTGACGTTTCTCCCGACGGAAAATGGGTCGCTTACACCACGGCCAGCACCGGTGCGCGCCAGCTGGCGGTGTGTCCGACGGCGGGCGGAGCGGCCAGGCTGCTGACGCCCGACCTGCCCGGTCTGGCATACACGCCGGCCTGGTCGCCCGACGGGCGGCGCATTGCCTACTCGCGCTGGCAGCAAGGCGGGTTCCGCGACTTGCACATCTTCGACCTGCAGTCGGGGACGGACCGGACGCTGTGGCGCGATCGGGCGATGGACATGGACCCGCGCTTTTCTCCCGACGGACGCTATCTGCTGTTCGCGTCGGATCGGACCGGGATTTACAATATTTTTGCGTTCGACCTCGACCGGGAGCGCCTCTACCAGGTGACCAACGTTCTCACCGGCGCCTTCCAGCCGGCGGTGTCGCCCGACGGCAAGCGGCTTGTGTTCACCGGTTTCACCTCGCATGGCTTCGATCTGTTCTCGGCGGCGTATCAGCCAGGCACGTGGCAGGAGGCACAGCCGTACGCCAACGCCCGTCCCGATGCCGGCGCCACCCTGGCGGCCGAAACGGACACGCCGGACGCCATTGCCACCGACGAGAAAACCGCCGCCGCCGAGACGGTCGAGCGCGTGGTCCCTTACCAGCCGTGGAAGTACATGTACCCGCGCACCTGGACAATCACCGTGCCGTCGGATGCGTTGGGCCTGGGCGCCAGCCTGGGGATCCAGACCAACGTCGGCGACCCGGTCGGCAACCATGGCGTCTCCATCAACACGCTGATCCCCAGCGATGGCGACGCCTCGGTGCGCCTGGATTATTCGTACGTCGGCCTTTGGCCGTCGCTGAGCCTGACCCTCGCTCGCTCGGCGGTGATGGCCGGCGGCCTGGTCATCGACCACGTCAATCATCTTTATCGGCAGCACGCGGCCAGCGCCAGCGCAGCGATGGGACTGCCGATCCTGCGTCTGCCCGAGAGCTCCGCGGATCTGACGTTCGGTTATCAATATTCGGCGTACGCGCCGGCGGATCCCATGCCGGTCGCCGATCCCACCGCCGGCATCTCGACGGCGCCTGAAACAGGGCCCAACGCCGGCGGGTACTTGAGCTGGAGCTTCTCCAACGCGCACTCGTGGCCTTATTCGATCAGCCCGCAAGAAGGACGGCGGCTGCAACTAACCCTCAGCGTGTCGTCGCCGTCGCTGGGCAGCAAGTTCACCACCACGGAATTGAACTGGCTGTGGGTCGAATATCTCACCCCGCCCTGGTCCAAGCTGCAGGCGCTGGCCTTGCTTTACAGCGGCGGCGTCGGCATCGGAGACAAACGGTCGGGCTTCGCCATCGGCGGCTTTACCGACCAGGATCTGGTGCGTTCGCTGTTCTTGAACCGGCACCAGTGCTGTCTATTCTTGCGCGGCTACCAGCCTGACAGTTTCTCAGGCGATCAATACCACCTGTTTTCCGCCGAATATCGCAGCCCGCTTTTGTGGATCGAACGCGGGTACGGAACCTTCCCCCTCTACGTGCGGCGCGTGCACGGCGCGCTGTTTGGCGACGCCGGCAACGCGTTCTTCGGCGGCTTTCATCCAAGCGATCTGAAGTACGGCGTCGGTGGCGAGCTGCGCATCGAGATGAACCTAGCCTACTACCTTTACACCGAGCTGCAGCTGGGCGTGGCCAAAGGCCTGTCGACCGGCGGCTCGACGCAGTACTACTTCGTCAGCGCTTTTCCGTTTTAGATGGCGCGCGCGTGGTGGCGAGGCCGCGGCTGCGTTAATCTGCCCGGCGCGTGGACAGGAAACAGCGGTTCTTCGTCTGGCTGACGGCGTTCTTCGTGGCAGCCCTGGTGACCGGCGACTTTGTCGGTGGCAAGTTCTTCATGCTGTTCGGGCGCAGCTTCTCGGCCGGGATCATTCCCTTCCCGCTGACGTTCGTCCTCACCGACATCGTCAACGAGTTCTACGGCACCCACGGAGCGCGCCGGCTGACGTTCGTCGGACTGGGCGCGGCGATCTTCGTGTGGGCGGTGATCAGCTTGTCGCTGCACCTGCCCACCAGCCCGGATTCGCCCATCCCCGACGCCGTTTTTCGCGGCGCCTTCGGCACGTCGGCGCGTCTTTATGTGGCGTCGTTGACTGCGTATCTCATCGGCCAGCTGCTGGACATCAGCGTGTTTCATCTCTTGCGGCGAATCACCGGCCATCGCCTCCTGTGGCTGCGTTCGACCGGATCGACCGTGCTGTCGCAGATGCTCGACAGCATCGCGGTGAGCTTTGTTTTCCTGGTCGGCACGCGCCCGATGAGCTTCATCGTCGGCAACGCCGCCAACAATTACGTCGGCAAGCTGGTCATGGCGGTACTGCTGACGCCGCTGATCTACCTCGGCCACGGCGTTTTTCGCCGCTATTTCCACGTCCCCGAACGCGACAGCCCGGCGGTGCCGTGAACCGATAGACTCTACGCCGCCGGTGGCGCCGGCTGCGCGGGCGATGGCACCGTCGGTGACGTCATCACGCCGAGCTTGGGCATCTCGGTCAGCACCAGCGGCAGCAGTTCGTCCATGCGCTTGACGAAGAGGATCTCGATCTCTTTGCGCGGCTGCTCCGGGATGTCGATGATGTCCTTGCGGTTGCGCTCGGGCAAGATGACCCGCTTGATGCCGGCCCGGTGCGCGGCCAGGAATTTCTCCTTGATGCCGCCCACCGGCAGCACCAGTCCGCGCAGCGTGATCTCGCCGGTCATGGCCACGTCGTTGCGGATCGGCTTGCCGGTCAGCAGCGACGCCATGGACACGAACATGGTCACGCCCGCCGACGGGCCGTCCTTGGGGATGGCGCCGGCCGGAATGTGGACGTGGATGTCCGTCTTCTCAAGAAAGTTTTCTTCCAAACCCAGCCATTTCGCCCGAGCACGAATGAACGATAGCGCCGCCTGCGCCGATTCTTTCATCACGTCGCCGAGCTGTCCGGTCAGCACCAGCTGGCCCTTGCCGTTCATCTTGGTTGCTTCGATGAAAAGAATGTCGCCGCCGACCGGCGTCCAGGCGAGGCCGGTGGCCACCCCGGGTTCGGCGGTGCGCTCGGCGACTTCGGACTGGTGCTTCTGCGGTCCCAGGAATTCGGGGATGCGCTCGATGGTGACAGTCTCCAGCGGCTGCGCCTTACCCTCGGCCACCAGGACGGCGATGGCGCGGATGACGTTGGCCACCTCGCGTTCCAGGTTGCGCACGCCGGCCTCGCGCGTGTAGCTGTCGATAAGCTCGGCGACCGCCGCGGTTTCGAAGATCACCTTTTCAGGCGACAGGCCGTGCTCGCCCAGTTGCTTGGGGATCAGGAACTGCTTCGAGATGTTCAGTTTCTCTTCGCGGGTGTACCCCGGTAGCTCAAGGACCTCCAACCGGTCGCGGAGTGCCGGCGGGATCGGGTCCATGATGTTCGCGGTGGCCACGAACATGACCTTGGAGAGATCGAACGGCACCTCCAGATAGTGATCCGAGAAGGTGTGGTTCTGTTCCGGGTCCAGCACCTCCAGCAGCGCCGCTGCCGGATCGCCGCGGAAGTCGTGCCCCAGCTTGTCGATCTCGTCGAGCATGAACACCGGGTTGTTCGACCCCGCCTTCTTCATGCCCTGAACCAGCCGCCCCGGCAGCGAGCCGACGTACGTGCGCCGATGGCCGCGGATCTCCGCCTCGTCGCGCACGCCGCCCAGCGAGATGCGGATGAACTTGCGCCCCAGCGAACGGGCGATCGATCGCCCCAGCGACGTCTTGCCGACGCCGGGCGGGCCCACCAGGCACAAGATCGGGCCGCGCTTGTCAGCCTTCAGCTTGCGCACGGCCAGGTATTCAAGGATGCGCTTTTTGACCTTCTCGAGGTCGTAGTGGTCGGTGTTCAGGATGTCGCGCGCGGCCTGGATATCCAGCTTGTCTTCAGTGGCCACCGACCAGGGCAGCTCGACCAGCCATTCCAGGTACGTGCGTGTGACGGTGTATTCGGCCGATGACGGCTGCATCACCTTCAGCCGGTCCAGCTGTTTGATCGCCACTTTTTCGGTGTCGGGCGGCATCTTGGCGTTGACGATCTTCTCGCGGAAATCGTCCAGGTCGCCGCCCGACTCGTCGATCTCGCCCAGCTCTTCCTTGATCGCCTTGAGCTGCTGGCGCAGGACGTACTCGCGCTGGTTGCGCCCCATCTCCTCCTGCACCTGGCTGTTGATCTTCTCTCGCACCTTCAGCACCTCGTGCTGGCGCGAGAGGAACTGCAGCACCTTGCGCAGCCGGCTCTTGATGTCGAACGTCTCCAGCACGTCCTGCTTCTCGTCGACCTGCACGTCGAGGTTCGACGTGATGAGGTCGGCCAGCTGCCCCGGCTCGGTCACGCTGTCCACCAGCGCGCTGGCTTCCTTTGGCAACTCGGGCATCAATTTGATCACCCGTTTCGCCACGTCCTTGAGGTTCATCACCAAGGCGTCCAGCTCGACGTCGGCGCTGGGTGCGTCCGGCAGCGGCTGCACCTTGGCGGTCATGAACGGATCCTGGCCACCCACTTCCAGAATGCGGATGCGCGAAACACCCTGCAAAATGACCGAGAAGTTGTCCTTGGCCAACTTGATGACCTTCAGGATGCGG
>DASXQB010000204.1:0-5970 GCA_036493295.1 Polyangia bacterium
GCCGGAAGCTGGAAGAACTTGCAGTGTGAAAGCGTGCCCAAGACTGCCGGTGCCGACGCCGCCTGTGTGGCCAGTTGCGACGCCGATCTGTCTTCCGTCGCTTCCTGCAGCGATGCGCGCGTCACCGTCACCATCGACCACACCCACCACGTGGCGCGGGCCAAGCACCTGGCCATCGCCCTCGAACGTTACCTGCCCGCCATCTTACGGGTCTCGGTGGGAATGAAAGCCCGGGCCACGGCGGCCGCCCGTTCCGCCCAGGCCGCGTTGTCAGCCAGCGACGATTTGATGTCCAGCGCCGACAGCCGCGGCGAAGCGGGCGCCGCTCTCTCGTCGTGCGCCAGCGGGCCGCTGCGCACCGGCCTGGCCGCCATCGGCAGCGTGAACGTCAGCGTCCGGGTTGCCATTGAGGTCAAGACAGCAACCGATACGTCCGATAACGCCGGAGGGCACCACCGTGGCTGATGCGCTAACCTCACACTTGATCGTGCCTATCAAGGAAGGAGATCAGCCCCCCGTCTCTCGCTTGTCCGGCGACGCGGCTGATACAGCGACGCCGGCGGCGGTGATCGATCACCTGGCCCCGCTGCAGGCGATCACCTCGGCGCTGTCGCGCTCGCTGTCGCCCGAGGAAGTGGCCGGCGTGGTGATCGCCCACGCCCACAACGTCGTGCAGGCCAGCGCGGCGGCGGTTTTCTTCTGTACACCGTCGGGCGACCTGCGCCACGTCGCCTCGCGTGGGCTGTCGCCGATCGTGGTCGAAGGCTGGAGCCAGGGCAAGATCGAGCTGCCGCTGGTGGTGCGCATGACCGCCTCCACGCGCGAAGCACAATGGTACGAGACCCACGAAGAGCTGGTGTCGGCGTTCCCCAGCGTGCGCGAGTCCCACACGCCCGCCGAACGGCTGCAGGCCCTGGTGGCGCTGCCGCTGAAGCTGGGCCAGCGCATGCTGGGCGTGATCGGATTTTCGTACAACGCCAACCGCCGCTGGAATCCCGACCAGCGTGACTTCCTGCTGACCGTCGCCGAGGTCTGCGCCCAGGCCCTGGACCGCGCGTATCTTTACGACGCCGAGCGCACCGCGCGCTCCGAAGCCGCCGAGGCCAACCGCCGCCTGCGCCTGCTTTCCGAGGCCGCCAAGGCTTTCGCTGAATCGAACCGTGATCTGTCGTCCGCGCTGAGCGTGATCGCCCAGCAACTGACCGAGATGGTCGGCGGCGCCGCCACCATCGCCCTCATCTCGCTGATCCGCGAAGACGGCACGCTGATGGAGAACGTGGCGGCGCGGGCGCAGGATCCGGAGTTCTCGCAGCAGCTGGTGGCCTTCGCCCGGGAAAATCCCCAGCGCGTGGGCGTGGGCTTGCGCGGCCGCGTCGCCGCCACCGGCGAGGCGGTGCTGTTTCCGGTCATCGAACAGGACCCGCTGGAACCGGCCGACGATCCCACTTATCGGCCGCTGTTCGATCGCTTCAAGCCGACCACGTTGATGGTGGTTCCGCTGCGCGCGCAGGACCGCATCCTGGGAACCATCCTGCTGATTCGCGCCGATCCGGCCCGCCCGTATTCGGAGGCTGATCTGGCGCTGGTGCAAGAGCTGGCCGATCGGGCCGCCCTGACCATCGAGAACGCGCGGCTCTACGAAGCGGCTCAGCGGGCCATCCGCGTGCGCGACCACATCCTGGCCACCGCCGCCCACGAGCTGGTCACACCGCTCACCGTGTTGCGCCTACAGCTGGCCAGCCTTCAGCGCACCGATCCCCAGAAACGTTCAGCCAACAAGATCGAGATGGCCACCCGCAGCCTCGAGCGTCTGGACAACATCATCGACAAGTTCCTCGACATCTCGTGCATCTCGGCTGGACAGCTGTCGCTGACCCCGGAAAGCGTCGATCTGTCGGCGCTGGTGCGCGACGTGGCCGGCCTGTTCTCTGAACGTCTCGCGCGGTCAGCGTGCGAGCTGGATCTGCACGCCGATCAACCGATCGTCGGCCACTGGGACAAGCTGCGCCTGGAACAGGTGGTGACCAACTTGATGTCGAACGCCTGCCGCTATGGCCGCGGCCATCCCATCGAGGTGGCGGTGGGCGCCACCGGCGACATGGCGTTCGTGCAGGTGCGCGACCACGGCCCCGGCATCGCGCCGGATCAACAGGCCCGCATCTTCGAACGGCTGGAGCGCGCGGTGGTCAGCCGCGATCAGCGCGGCCTGCGCCTGGGCCTGTGGATCTGTCGCGAGCTGGTGGAGGCCCAAGGTGGCAAGATCTCCGTCGACAGCACACCTGGCGAGGGCAGCACGTTCACCGTGTACTTGCCGCGCATCGCCGCGCGCCGCGCCGATCCCGCTTAGCTTTCACCTGGCCGGGCGCTTTCGTCTTCAGCGACCATGACCACCCGCCGAGATCTTCGGTGTGGTTCCCGGCGCGCCATCTCGCCTTCGCCGACACTGGCAACAGGGGCTGATTTGTGCGGCGCTGGGGCTGCTTTTGGCCGTCCCGCCGGCGGTGGTGGCGGCAAATCTGCACGTCTTCCGCGGGGCCGCGCCGTTCATCTATGACAGCGTCGCCAACGTTCCGGCGCGCGCCGTCGCCATCGTCCCCGGCACCAACGCCAAGCACGGCGTCCCCAGCCTTATGCTGGCCGAGCGACTGACCGCCGCATTGATGCTGTACCGGGCTGGCAAGACGCCGATCATCCTGGTGTCCGGCAGCCACTTCGACTTCGACGACTACAACGAGACCACCGCCATGCACCGCTGGCTGGTGCAGCACGGCGTCAGCGACGGCGCCATCGTCGACGATGCCTACGGCTTTCGCACGCTGGACACCATGGAGCGCGCGGCGCGGATCTTCAAAGTGACAGGCGCGGTCATCTGCAGCCAGGGCATGCACCTGCCGCGCTCGGTGTTCCTGGCCCGGCAAGCCGGCATCGACGCGGTCGGACTGGTGTCGAACCCGGGTGGTCTGGCCCACGTGCTCTATTCGCCGCACGAAACCATGGCCTCGGCGCTGGCGCTGGTTGAGACCACGGTGGGCCACGGCCCGGCGGTTCTCGGCCCCGTGCAACCGATCGGCAGCGACACCCGCACCACAGCGCTGCGCTAGCTCCGCCAAGCCAAGAGAGCGAATCGTCTGCAGGAGATTTTTCCATCTGGATCGATCGGGTCGAGGTTTACTCGGAGGAAGAAACGAGGCGCGGCCGTCCTGGTACACTGCCGCGCGCATGCGCCGCGCGCTGGCCGTCGCGATCCTGATCGCGCTCACGACGTTGCCCGCCGGCGCGGCGCTGGCCCGTCGGGGGGTGCGGCCGCTCTTCGAACCGACCGATCTCGAGCTGGAAGATCCCGCCGTCGTCGAGCTGGACCTGCAGGCCGGCACCATCCGCGGGCAAGGCCCCTGGCGGCTGGTCATCCCCGACTTCGAGCTGGACGTCGGGATTCTGCGCAACCTCGAGCTCGACGTCGACGGGGCCTACGCGCTGGAGGCGCCCGGTCCGGGGTCGTTCAAATTCGAGAACGCCGCGCCCGACAACTTGTGGGTGGCCGCCAAGATGGGATTTTACGACTGGGTCGATGAGGGCGCGTCGCCCGCCGAGCTGACGGCCTGGGCGCTGGGCGCGCAGGTAGGCCCCAAGCTTCCCGTCGCGCCCGGCAGCCACGCTCTGGGCGTCGAGGGCTTGCTGCTGATCGGCCACGTCATCCGCCGCGCCCACTTCGTGCTGAACGCCGGCGCCTTCCTCGATCCCAATCCCGCACCGGGCGCAGCGCGTCCCATCGGCATCGAGCTGGGCCTGGACTTCGATCGCGACCTGGACGCCGCCGGACACTTTCAGGTGACGGCCGAACTGTCGGGCGTCAGGTTCGTCTCCAGCGATCCGAATCAGCTGCTGATGACGGCGGGCCTGGCGTGGTCGCCGACCCCCGCCACCCAGATCTCACTCGTCGGCCTGGTCGGGTTCCTCGAAGGCAGCGATCGCTACGGCGCGCTGGTCGGCATCTCGCAAAAGGTCGGTTTCTTCGGGGCGAAACCGCGCTCGTGACTGCGCTTCGCTAGCTCTTGCTCATCTCGCCGATGTTGTCGTCGAGGAATTTTTGCAGCGCGGCCTTGTACGGGCTGTCCGGCGGAAGCGCGTCGACCACCTGGTTGTACGCCATCCTGATCCAAGCGGTCCGCTGACCTTCGTCCAGATCAGCCTCGGACGAGGCCTTGAAGGCGAACCGCATGGCGCTGTACGTGCCCCAGGCGGTCGCGCGCAGCGCCGCGAAGATGGCCGCCGCGTTGTCTTCGGCAGAGACGTCCTTCACTGCCACTGTCCAGGTCTTTTTCATAGTGTCCATGATGGTCCTGTCATTTGAGTACGCCCACTTTCAGCTGGCGGCGATGGCGCCCCGCCCGCTGGCTTTCCCTTTCAAGGCACCGCCCACCGATTGTCCGTCGGGCAGCACGATGTTCAATTCCAGGACCTCGCAGCCGCCGGAACGGTCCAGGTTGACCGACACATGTTCCAGGTCGATCTTTTCATAGCGGGCGATCACCGCCAGCAGCTCTTGTTGCAGCTGCGGCAGGTAGTCGGGCGCTGAACCGGCGCGCGGGCCGGTTCGTTCACGGGCCACGATGATCGACAGGCGATCCTTGGCCATCGAAGCGGTGGTCGGCGAACGACGGAAGTAATCGAGAAACTTCATGGGCACCTCGCAATGAGAGTCGGCTGCTTGCGCTTAGCCGAAGATGCGGCCGAAGAACCCGCGCTTCTCGTCGTTGATGAATCGGTGCTGGCGCTCCTCGCCCAAGAACCGATAGACGACGTCCAGATAGGCCTGCGCGACGTCGGTGGTCTCGTCCAGAATGGCTGGCGTGCCTTTGTTCGACGATTGCAGCACGGCCTTCGATTCGGGGATCACGCCCAGCAGCGGGATGCCCAGAAGCTCCAGCACGTCGCCCACGCTCAGCATCTCGCCGCGCTTCACCTGCGCCGGCGCGTAACGGGTCAGCAACAGGTGCGAACGAATCGGCGAACCGCCGACCTCGGCGCGGTTGGTCTTGGCCGCCAGCAATCCCAGCACGCGATCCGAATCGCGCACCGACGAGACCTCGGGGTTCGTCACCACGATCGCCTCGTCGGCGAAGTACATGGCCATCTGGGCGCCCTTCTCGATGCCGGCCGGCGAATCGCAAATGATGTACTCGAAGCCCATCTGCTTGAGCTCCTCGATCACCCGACCCACGCCCTCCGGATCCAGCGCGTCCTTGTCGCGCGTCTGCGACGCCGGCAGGACGTACAGGCCGTCCACGCGCTTGTCGCGGATCAACGCCTGTTGCAGCTTCGCCTCGCCCTTGATGACGTTGACGAAGTCGTAGACCACGCGGCGTTCGCACCCCATGACCAGATCGAGGTTGCGCAACCCGACGTCAAAATCGATGGCGCAGGCCTTGTGACCCAGCGATGCGATCCCGGTGGCGATGTTGGCGCTGGTGGTCGTTTTGCCGACCCCTCCCTTACCGGACGTGATGACGACAACTTTAGACACGTGAGCCTCCCTTTGTAGAACAGCGGCCTTCCCTCTCTATGAAAGAGCCAACCGCGTGGCCTGCCAAATTTTTTGACCAAATATTTCCCGCGATTTTTCCGGGAATTTTCACAGTGGAATGATCCGACACTCGCCGTCGTCGAAATAGACCTGCGCGGCGTGCCCGCGCACGTCGGCAGGGATGTCGTCGGCGGTCAGGTAGGCGCCGGAGATCGCCACCAGTTCGGCCTCCAGGCGCTGGCAGAAAATGCGCGCGCCCAAAAGCCCCTGCACGCCGGCGATGGCGCGCCCGCGCAGGGGCGCATAAACGTGAATGTGGCCGTCGGCGATCACCTGCGCGCCGGGATTGACCGGCGCCAGCACCACCAGGTCGGCGTTCTGCGCGTAGATCACCTGGCCGCTGCGCACCGGCTGCTTCACCACCAATGGACCTGGGTGCGGTCCCG
>DASXQB010000205.1:0-11903 GCA_036493295.1 Polyangia bacterium
CAGCGCGCGCTGTGGGCCGGCGAGCACGATCTGGCCTTGCACGGCTGGTTCAACGAGAACGGCGACCCCGATAATTTTTTGTATACGCTGCTGGATTCAGACAACACCACCGGGTCGCGTCCGTCGAACATCGCCTTTTACAACAGCGGCTGGTTCCACGACGTGATCGGCGTGGCCCAGCGGACCACCGATCGCACCGAACGCGAGCGGCTGTACTGGCAGGCGCAGGCCATCCTGGCCGCTGACGTGCCGTGGGTGCCGCTGGCGCACTCAAAGGTTGTCTTCGCCGCGCGCAGCTCGATCACCGGCCTCGTGGTGCAGCCGTCGGCGATCGGGCTTTATCGCTGGGCGGAGAGGGCGCGATGAAAAATCGGCGCGGCGACGGCGACGGCACGCCTGAACGTGAACGGGATCGCGATCGCGAGACCCTGCGCGATATCAGCCCGGTGGTGGGGACGGGCGTGCCGGAGGCGCAGACGCGTTCGCAGACGCCGCTGGCGGGCACGCCGGCCGCGTACAGCAGGCCGGGTCGATCCAATCACAACATGCGCGCCTCGGGCCTTTACCGGCTGTCGGGGATTTTCCTGCCGGTGCGCGCGCAGGCCACGGCGTCGTCACTGACGGCGCTGGCGCCCATGCGCCGCCGCGGGCTGCGCCGCCGCATCTCCGCCATTCTGATCGTCGCCACGCTCAGTCCGGTGATCGCCGTGTCGGCGGTGGCCATCGCCCTGATTTTTTCCAGCGTCGAACAAGGCATCGCCTTCGAGGCCATCCGCGGCTTGCAAGTGGCGCGCGGCTTGTTCCTGCAGCAGGTGCAGACAGTGGCCCGACGAGCGGCCAACGTGTCGGTGGATCCGCCTCTCCTGCACGCGCTGGGCGGAAAACCGGGTGATGTGCGCGAGCGCTTGGGCCAGCTTTCCGACGCCGGCGTGCCGGTGCAGCTGGAGGTGACCGACGCCGTCGGGCGGGTGATGGCGCGCTGCTCGCAGGGGGTGTGCTCCGACGTCGCGGCCGAGGCAGCCAAGGCGCGCGGCGTGCCGGTGGCGCGATCGCCGCTGGTGGTGCGCGCGCTGTCTTACGAACGGACGGTCAGCATCGAATCGCTGGGCGATCGCCTGGTGGTGCGGGCGGCGCAGCCGCTGGTCGATCCGGCGTTGCGCATCCTGGGCGTGGTGGTGGTGTCGTTGCGGGTGGACGGCCCGATGACCGATCGGCTGAAGGCGTCGCTGGGGGCCGGGCGCGAGCTAGTGATTTACCGCGACGTCGAGCCCAGCGCGTCGACGTTCATGGCCTCGACCGGCGCGCGGCTGCCGCCGCCGGCGGTGCCGCCCGAGGTGTTGACCAAAGATCTCTCGACGCTGGTCCCGGTGGTCCCTCTCGAGATCGGCGGCCATTCGTACTCGGTGGCGTTCGGCCAACTGCAGGACGTCAACGCCCAGCGGGTCGGTCTGCTGGGCGTGGCCATCGATCGCGAACCGCTGGCCGCCGCCCGCCGGCGGGCCAGCACGACGTTGTTCCTGGGCGCGCTGCTGGCGCTGCTGCTGGCGATCGGCCTTGGCGATCAGCTGGCGCGGCGGCTGACCAAGCCCCTGCAGAATCTGCACGCTGGCGCGCTGTCGGTGGCCCGCGGCGATCTGGACACGCAGATCACCGTCGACAGCGACGACGAGATCGGCGACGTGGCCGAAGCCTTCCGAGTGATGACGCGCAGCCTGAAAGAAAATCAGGAAGGCCTGGCGGCGCGCGTGCGGGAGCTGGTGACCGTGCACCAGGTGGGGCGGGCGATAAGCTCGGTGGTCGATCTGGACCGGGTGCTGCGCTCCGTGGTCAGCGAGGCGTTGTCGGTGTTGCACGGAAAGACGGCGGCGCTGGCGCTGTCGATCGACGGGCCGAAGAAAAAATTCGTGGTGCGCGCGGTGGCTGGCGAGACGGTGGGTCGGCTGCTGGCGCCGGTGGCCGACGTGGTGGCGGCGCTGGGTCACCCGCGCCGAACACCGTCGGTGGGCGCCGATCCGCAGCTGATGGACGTGGCCAAGGCGGCGGGGCTGACCGGGCCGCTGATCGCCGCGCCGCTGGCCTTGAAAGAACGGATCGTCGGCGTGTTGATGGTCGGCCGACTGAACGACGATCCCTTCGGCGAGGCCGACCTGCGCTTGCTGGTGACGTTCGCCGATCAGACCGCCACGGCGATCGAGAACGCGCGCCTATATGCCGAGGTACGCGCCTTCTCGGACAACTTGGAGCAGAAGGTCCGCGACCGCACCGCGCAGCTGGAGAAGGCCAAGGCTGAGATCGAACGGACGCTGCAAGAACTCGGCACGGCGCAAGGACACCTGATTCACTCGGAGCGCATGGCAGGCCTCGGTATGCTGGTGGCCGGCATCGCCCACGAAGTGAACTCGCCGGCGGCGGCGGTGCAGGGGTTGGTCGACGCGCTGTCGGCGACGGTGCGGCGGCTGGGGCAATGCGCGGCCGAGCTGTTTCGGCTGGGGCTGCCGCCCGAATCGTTGCAAGCGTACTTTGCCATCATCGATGGCCTGCTGCCGGAGATGGAGACCGCGCCGCTGTCGTCGACCTTGGAGTCTCGCCAGCGCTTGCGTCGTATGAAGGTGGTGCTGGAGGGCGTGCCGGGCTCGGATGCCGGCGCCGTCATGCTTTCCGAGCTGGGCGAGATGGGCGAGGGCCTCACCGGCCGGTTGGTCGAACTGGCCGATGGGAGGGACCTGGCGCCGCTGGCCGGATACCTGCGCGAGATCGCTTTTCTGGCCCGCACCTCGGGAACCATCCGGTCCGCCATCGGGGCCATTCGCCGCATCGTCGGCGCGCTGAAACGATACTCCCGTCTGGACGAAGCGCCGCTGGAGCGCATCGATGTTCACGCCGGCCTTGAAGACACGCTGGTTATCCTCCAGCACCAGTTGAAGTCCGGCGAGAACGGGATTAATGTGAAGCGGTCATACGGAAAAATACCTCATATATCCGCTTATGTAGGTGAACTGAACCAGGTGTGGACGAATCTCATCCACAACGCGGTCCAGGCGATGGGGGGCAGTGGGACGTTGGTGATTGAGACGATGGTTGAGGACGGGGACGTGCAAGTGGCCATACAGGATTCGGGCCCGGGGATTCCAGACGATGTGGCGTCACGAATCTTCGAGCCTTTCTTCACGACCAAGGGCAAGGGCGAAGGCACCGGGCTGGGATTGGCGATCGCTTCGCGCATCGTCGAAAAGCACGGGGGCCGCATCCGTGTGACCAGTGAACCGGGAAGAACGCGCTTCGAAGTTCGTCTCCCTGTTGAGGGTCCATTGGCCACGCCGGCTCCACTCATGTACGCGTTGGCCACGCCGCCCCTTGGTTTGCTGCCGAAGCCGAAATCAAACAGTGGGGAGAAGATTTGATGTCCACCTCGGTCTTGCGCGAGCACATCCTGTGCGTCGACGACGAGGAAGGCATCCTGGCGGCGCTGCGCCAGCAGCTTTCAGCGCGTTTCGGCGGCGAGTGTGACATCGCCGTGGCGAAGAACGCCCGCGAGGCGCTGCAGCTGATCGACGATCTGCAACACGAAGGCGAACAGGTGGCGGTGGTGATCGCCGACCAGATCATGCCAGGCATGAAGGGCGTGGAGCTGCTGGAAGAAGTGCACCGCCGCAGCCCGAAGACGGTGAAGATCCTGCTGACGGGGCAAGCCGGCCTGGACGCCGTGGTGTACGCCATCAACCGCGCCGGTCTCGATCAGTACATTCCCAAGCCGTGGGACGAACCGGACCTGCGCCTGACCATCCAGAGTCTGTTGTCGCGTTTTCGGCTGGAGCGCGAGCGGCAAGAATTGCTCCTCGAGTTACAAAGCAAGAACGCCGAGCTGGCCAACCTGAACGAGTCGCTGGAAGAAAAAGTCGCCGCCCGCACGCGCGAGCTGGAAGCGGTGAACTCGCGGCTGTCCGAGCTGGCCATCACCGACGGGCTGACCGGGATTTACAACCACCGCCATTTCCGCGAACGGCTGTCGCTGGAGATGGAGCGCAGCAACCGCACCGGATTGCCGCTGTCGGTGCTGATGATCGACGTCGACCACTTCAAGATCTACAACGATCGGCACGGCCACCTGGCCGGCGACAACGCCTTGCGCGGGGTCTCGAAGATCCTGCAGCACGGCCGGCGCGCCAATGACGTGGTCGCCCGTTACGGCGGCGAAGAGTTCGGGATCATCTTGCTGGACGTGGGCAAGCCCGCCGCGCGCGAGGTCGCCGAACGCATCTGTGCCCACGTGGCCGAGTTTCCTTTCGAGTTCGGCACCAGCCAACCCGTCGGCCGTCTGACCATCTCCGTCGGCGTGGCGGCGTTTCCCGACGACGGCGCCGAACCGGCCGTGGTCCTGGCCGCCGCTGACCGCGCGCTGTTCGCCGCCAAGAACGGTGGCCGCAACACCGTGCGCATCGCCGAATAGCCTTTCGCCGCCGCGGCGAAAAATTCGGCGCGCGATGACCGAAGCGGCTTAGTCTGCTGCGCATGAAGATCGCGGTTCTGGGTGGCGGCGCGTGGGGCTCGGTGCTGGCGACCATGCTGGCCGAGCCACATCACGACGCTCAGCACGACGTCGCGCTGTGGGAGAGCGATCCGGCGGCGGCTCGCGCACTGGAAACCGATCGCCGCGGCCCGCGCAGCTTACCCGGGCACACACTGCCGATGAACGTCGCCGTGACCCCTCAGCTCGGCACGGCCGTGAATGGCTGCGCGCTGGTGGTGGTGGCCGTGCCATCGGAGACGGTGCGCGCCACGCTGGCGGCGGCGCGCGCCGGGTTGCCGTCGCCGGTGACGGTGGTCTGCGCGTCGAAGGGTCTGGAAGCGGGAACCGCCGCGACCATGGATCGGGTCATCGAAGAATCGTTGCCGGCTGCGTCGGTGGTGCTGCTGTCGGGACCGACGTTCGCCCAGGAGATCGCCCGCGGCCTGCCCGCGGCAGTGGTGGCGGCGTCGCGCGACCGGGCGGCCGCCGAATTGGCGCGCGCCTGTTTCGGCAACGAACGTTTTCGCGTCTACACCAGCGACGACGTGGTCGGCGTGGCCATCGGCGGCGCGCTGAAGAACGTCATCGCCATCGCCGTCGGTTGCTGCGACGGCTTCGGCTTCGGCAACAACGCCCGCGCCGCGCTGATCACCCGCGGTCTTGCGGAAATGAGCCGGCTGGCCGCGCGCCTCGGCGCCGATCCCCTTACGCTGGCGGGATTGGCCGGACTTGGCGATCTGGTCCTCACCTGCACCGGCGAGCTGTCGCGCAACCGGCAAGTGGGCCTGGCCCTGGCGCGTGGCGAGGCGCTGCCGGCGATCCTGGCCAGCCTGGGTCACATCGCGGAGGGAATCGGCACCGCCGCCACCGCTCGCGCGCTGGCCGACCGGCTGGGCGTGGACATGCCGATCACGCGCTCGACCGCCGCCGTCCTGCACGATGGCAAACCGGCGCGCCAGGTGGTGACAGAGCTGCTGTCGCGCGGAGCCGGCGCCGAACGTGGTTAGGTTTCCGATCTCGCCAGACCTTGCGGTGAGAATTCGACAGCCCGGCCCGTAACTGACAGGGGAAACCGGCGGCATTTCGCGCGGCACTGTCTGGATCACGTTTTGCAAATTCAACTGGTGCGGTTCAATGAGCGGCGCCGGTGCGCCAGGGAGGATCAAGCATGTATGACGGCAAGGGTTGGTCGTCGGTGACGATGGTCGTGGCCGTGGCTGCGGCAGCCGGTGGGTGTGGCAAGGCGCAGGGCGATCTGGGCGGAATCCCCGCTGACCAGGCGCCGACGGCGATCGCCGAGACCGTGTGCGCGAAGGCCTATGACTGCTGCACGCCCACCCAGTTGATGGGGAACGATCTCGCCGGCACCGACGAAGCCACGTGCGAACAAAAGACCCACGACGCCTTCGCCAACAATTTGGCGCCGGTGCTGGCATCGCAAGCGCGCTATCGCAGCGCCTACGACGGCGCCAAGTTAGAGGCGTGCCTGGCGTACATTCGCGCCACCGACTGTCACGACCTGGGCACCACCAATCATTTTTCAGGCATCCCCGGCTGCGACGCCTTCGTCCAGCCGCGCGTCGCCATGGGCGCTGGCTGCACGTACGACTGGGAATGCCAGCAAGGCCAATGCATCAAGAGCGCCGGTCAGATCGACGGCCTCTGCAAACCGCTCGACGTCGCCGGCGACGACTGCGCCAGCAGCAAATGCGCCGCTGACCTGATCTGCGACGGGCAGAGCAAGATCTGCGTGGCGCCGCTGGCCGACGGCGCGCCGTGCACCCGCCGCGATCTGTGCAGCAGCGGCAGCTGCAACGCCAGCACCGACGCGGACGCCGGTGCCGATGCCGGCACGCCGGCGATGGTCTGCGGTCCACCCATGGGCGGTAGCTGTTTTTACTCCAGCGGTTGTTCGACGGGCGGACGTCCGCGAGCGGGATCGCTTTTCGCCGCGGCCGCGCTGGCGCTGGCGTGGGGGGCGCGGCGACGGCTCAGGCGCGCCGGCGACAAAGCGCCGCCGCGCCGATGACGGCGAACAACGCGAACGCCGCCACCACCGCCAGATCCAGCGGCGCCGACGACGTCGCTGGCACCAGACCCTCCGGCACGATCGCGCCGTAGCATCCGCGGCGCACCGCCGACACGGCGTAGGTCATTGGATCCGCGGCCATCAAGACGCCGATCCAGCGGCTGCCACCCGCCGGCGGAAACATCGCGCCCGACAGCATCCACAGCGGGATCAAAGCGACGCTCATCAACGCGTGATAGCCCTGCGTCGAATCGATCCACCAGGCCATGGCAAAGCCCAGCGCGCAAAAACCCACCGCCGCCAGCGCCAGCGCGCCGATCACCAGCGGCCAGTTGATGGCCAGCAAAGAGAATCCCGCCAGCGGCGACAGCAGCAGCAACGCCAGGCCTTGCAGCATGGCGATGGCCACCCCTCCCAGGGTCTTGCCCAGCACCAAGGCGGTGCGCGAGACCGGCGCCACCAACACGGCCTGCAAAAATCCGTGGTGCCGATCGTCGATCAGCGAAATTGTCGAGAAAATAGCGGTGAAAAGCACCGTGAGGACAATGGTGCCGGGATAGAAATATTGCAGATACGAAACCCCGCCCGCACCCGCCACGCGAAAGCTGCCGCCCAGACCCGCGCCCAGCACCGCCCACAAGATCAGCGGCTGCGCCAGCGAGCCGACCACGCGGCTGGGCTGGCGAAAGAAACGCCGCAGATCGCGCCCGACCAGCGCAGCGACGATGCGGCCGGCCACCGAGCGGGGCGGGGCAAGCCCGGCCGCGCTCATGACGTCAACCCTCGGCCGGTCAGCTTGGCGAAGACGTCGGCCAGCGTGGGACGAGCGGTGGCGATGCTCTGCAGGCGGCCGGGCGCGAACAGCTCGGCGATGCGCGGGATGATCTCTGGTCCGCGCGGCGCTTCGAGTACGGCGGCGTCGCCGATCACGCGCGCGGGCAGTTGTAGCCTCTGTTGAATGGTCGCGGCGAGTTCTTCGGCGCCGTCGCCGCGCACAGTGATCACGTCGCCGGCCACGCTGCGGCGCAGTTCGTCGGGCGTGCCGGTGGCGCGGATGGCGCCCTGGTCAAGGATGGCGATGCGATCGCAGCGCTCGGCCTCTTCCGCTTGATGGGTGGTGACGATCAGGCTGGTGCCGCGGGTCTTTTTCAGCGCCACCAGCTCGTCCCAGATACGCCGCAGCGCCTCGGGGTCGACGCCGCGGCCGGGTTCGTCCAGCAAGAGCAGCGTCGGGTCGTGCAACAGCACGCGGGCGATCTCGATGCGGCGGCGCATGCCGCCCGAATACGTCGACGCCAGTTCGTCGGCTCTGTCGCCAAGGTCCATCAAGCGCAACGCCTCGTCGATGCGCGCCGCCGCGCGCGCCGCTGGCAAACCGTACAGCGCGGCGCCGAGCTGCAGATTTTCGCGGCCGGTCAGCTTGAGGTCGATGCTGGGATCTTGAAACACCACGCCCAGACGCGCGCGATAAGTCCGGCTGGTTGGCGACAGCGGCTGACCGTCCCACTCGAATTTTCCGCTGTCAGCCGGGATCAAACCGGACAGCACGCGAAAGGCGGTGGTCTTCCCGGCGCCATTGGGCCCCAAAAGGCCGAAGATTTCGCCGGGCCGCACGTCGAAGGCGATGCCGTCCAGGGCCACGCGCGCGCCGAAACGCCGGCGCAGCTCGGCGACGCGCAGGCGCGGCGGTGAATCGGCGGCGATGGCAAGGCCGGCGGACGGCGGGGCGGCGATCATGATCAGGCGACGGTGCGATCGACGATCAACGCCACGAAGAGCAACGTCAGATAGACGATCGACATCAAGAACAGCGACCGCGCCCAGCGGGCGGCGGCCGCCTGGCGAAAGCCGGCGATGGCCCACCCGATGAAGACCGCGCCCAGCACGCTGGCCGCCACCGCATAGCCCACGCCCGCCACGTGCATCGGCAAGAGCAGGATGGTCGCCACCACCAGGCCGACCGAGAACGTCATGATGTGCAGCCGGGTCCCGAACGCCGAGATGGCCAGCGGCAACACTTTGAATCCCGCTTGCGCGTAGTCCTGCGAACGATAGATGGCGATGGCCAGAAAATGCGGGATCTGCCAGAGAAACAGGATGGCGAACAGCACCAACCCGGGCGCGTCCAGGTGGCCGGTGGCGGCGGTCCACCCCATCAGCGGCGGCATCGCGCCCGGCACCGCGCCGACGAACAGCGCCACCGCCGAGTGTCGCTTCATCGGCGTGTAGATCCACACGTACGACAGCAGCGCCAGCACGCCCAGAATCCCGGTCAGGGCGTTGCCGGCCAGAAACAGCAAGGGCAGGGCGGCCGACGCTAGCAGCACACCGAAGGCCAGTGCCGTCTCGGGCGACAGTCGCTTTTCAGGCAGCGGCCGCAGGCGCGTGCGGGCCATCAGGCCGTCGGCGTCGCGTTCGAGGTACATGTTCAGCGTGTTCGACGCCGACACCACCAGCGCCGTCCCGATCAGCGTCATCACGATTCGCCAGGTCGGCAGCACGCCCGGCGCCAGCCACATCCCGCCGGCGAACGTCGCCAGCACCAACCCGGTGATGCGCGGCTTGGTCAGGCTGATCAGATCGGCGAACCAGCGCCGGCGAACCGGCGCCGGGGCAGCGTCGGGCCGGCCCAGCAAGACGATGGCGATCTGCGTGGCCAGCAGCGCGGTCGCCACCGCCAGGTGGGACTCCACAGTCGCCAGATCCAGGAACGACTGCACGGCGTGCACGCCCAGCCAGACCTGCGTCAGCACCAGCAGCGGCGCCAGCAGCGCCAGTCCTCGCAGCAGCGGGCGATCCTTCGCCGCGCGCAGCGTGACCACTGACGACGTCAGCACCAGCGCCGTCACCACCAGCGCGTTCAACCGGTGCAGCACATGAATCAGCACGGTCGGGGGCGCGTCGGGCCAGATCGCTCCGCGGCACAGCGGCAGATCCAGACACGCCAGCGCGGCGCCCGAATGCCTTACGAGCCCGCCCAGCACCATCTGAAAATAAACCGCCACCGCCGATGCCAGCGCCAGCCGAACCGCGCCCGTGGCCAGCGCTGGCGGGCGGCTGTCTACTGTGCGCGGCGCTCGCGATCGAAACGCCAGGTACAGCGTGGTCATGAAGAACAGCAGCGACACGGCTGTGTGGGCCGTCGACACCGGCGTCGGCAGGCGCAAGAGCACGGTCACGCCGCCCAGCACCGCCTGCACGATCACCAGGCCCACCGCCAGCCAGCCGTACGGACGCAACGCCTTCTGGTGCGGCGCCTTGCTCAACGTCAGGGCCAGGGCCAGCGCGAGGGACAGCATCACCACCGTGCCGGCAGCCAGGCGGTGGCTGTGCTCGACCAGCACGCCGCCTTCCATCTTCGGCATCATCGTGCCGTAACAGGTCGGCCAGTCGGGACACGCCAGGCTGGATCCCGTGCCGTGCACCAGCCCGCCGATCAAGATCAGCAGGTAAGTGGCGATCGCCGTGACGACGGCGAGGGCATGGACCAACGCGGGCGTTCGTTTCATTTGGCGTCGAAGCTGAAGTTGATCTCCGTTGGTTTGTCGGCGGCCACGGTGATGTCGGCGGTCTTGGAGCCGTAGCGCTCGTGCCAGGCTTCCAGGGTGTACGTGCCGGCGGGTACCTTGGCGATGCTGAAGGTGCCGTCGTCGCCGGTCACGGCGAAGAACGGGTGGTTGGTCACCGACACATAGCCGGTCATCCAGGGGTGGACGTCGCACTTGAACTTGATGATGTCGCCGCTTTCGTTGAATTTCTTCCCCATCGGCGCCAGCCCGGGGATCTGCGCCTGGTTGAACAGCGTCGACGGACCTTTGTAGCTGTGCACGTTGTGCAAAGTTTGGTCGCCGTTTTTGATCACCAGCGACTGCCCGGTCATGATCGCCTGCACGCGCGGCCGGTACATGCAGTCCAGCTGATCCAGCGCCGCGTCCTGCACCGGCGGGTCATAGTGGCCGGTGACGCCCTTCGAGATGCGCACGATGACGTTCTTCAGCGCGCCGCCCGCGCCCACGATGACGTCCTCTTCCTTCATCTGCTTTTGGGCGCAGTAAGGGTCGGTGTCGCGCTTGATCATCTTCACTTCGGGCGGCGGGCCCTTCAGGGTGACGAGGCCTTTGATCACCGCGCTGCCGACCGCGGGCGCAGCAGCGGGAGCCGACGTCGCCGGCGCACCCGGGGCAGCGCTGGGCGAGGGCGCCGGCGCCTCTTCATGCTTGGTGCAGGCCATCACCGCCAGCGCCAACCCGGCCATCACGAAAAGCGCGCTCGATTTGCTCATCAAAAAACGTCTCCCCTTGCGTCGTTCATGCTGAAAACCCAGGCGTCCGTATATCAGCCGCGCTCGCACCGTCAAGCATTGTTGATGATGAGGCCGATGGCCTCCATCAGCTGATCCAGCCCTTCGGGCGTGGCGGAAAAATAGCCGCGAATGCGCAACTGGCGATCGACCAGGACCAGGTGCTCGCCGTGGAAGATCTCCCAGAACGTCGGCCCGGCCGGATCGGCGACGGTGCCGGCGGCAACTCGGGCCGGCGTGCGCTCCAGCCCTTCTTTGAATCCGTCCACCACCGCGCCCTCAATGACGTCCATCGGTCCGGTCAGAAACGACCACTTCTGCGGGTTGGCGCCGAAGCGCGCGCCGTACTCCGCCAGGCGCGCCGGTGTGTCGCGTTCGGGATCGACGGTCAGCGACACCAGGTGAAAATCCGGGCCCAGCAGGCGCGCGCGGCGCATGACCTCGGCCATCTTCTGGCTGAGCAGCGGGCACGCTTCCTGGCATGACGTGAAGATAAAGTCGGCGACCCAGACCTTGCCTTGCAGCTCGGCGGTTCCCATTCGTCGCCCGGCCTGGTCGGTCAGCGCGAAGGCCGGCACGGTGCCCAGCACCGGCGGCGCCGCGGGCACCCGACGCAGGAACGAACGCCCGAGGGGTACGCCGAACAAGAACGAAACCGCCACCACCCAGAACACCGGCCGCCCGAGAAGTCGCGCCGCCCAACCGGCCCGCGGCCTTGTTGGCGTCGCCGCGCCGGCGGGCACGGTTTCAGTCGAGGCAGGCGGCGGGTTCATCGGTGGGGTCGCGTGTAATCTCCCTGGTCTTTCGAGGCTGTCAAGGGCGTGCTGGCGTGTTATCGATAGCAGATGGCCGGTATCGCAGGCGACGGTGCGACGCTGACCAGCCGAGGGGCGTTCGGGATGTGGATCTTCCTGGCCACCGACGCCGCTGGCTTTGGCGGGCTGCTGCTGGCCGACGGCGTGTTGCGGGCGCGGGCCAGCGTCTGGCCGGATCCGCGGCAGCGATTCTCGTTGGCTTGGGCGGCGGCGATGACGTTCGTGCTGCTGGCGTCCAGTTTGACCATGTCG
>DASXQB010000206.1:0-38002 GCA_036493295.1 Polyangia bacterium
CGCCGGCCGCAGCCGCACCACGTGCGGTTCAAAGCGCACCGGACGGTCATACCCGTACTTGGTCTTGTGATGGAGAGAGACGGTGATCGACATGGGCGGTGGTCGCGAAGGCCGATCGGTATCTTACGGGCGCTTCTGTTACCACAAGATTTCGCGTCGAACCGTTTGCAGTAACGGCCGGCGAAATCAGCCCAGGACGGGCTTCCACTTCTCGACGATCGATTTCAGCTCGGTCAGCTCGGCCGGCCGCATGTTGGGCAGGGGCGGGCGGACGGCGCCGCCGTGCAGGCCGGCCAGGGTCATCATCTCTTTCATCACCGTGACTTCGTACCCTTTGCGCGAACCGCGGAAGGCGTAAAGCGGCAGCACGTACTCGCTCATCAGCTTGGCCAGCGTGGCCTGATCGCCGGCGGCGGCCACTTCGTGCAGTTGAATGGCCAGCTTGGGGGCGACGACAGAAATGCTCGAGGTATAGGTGCGGATTCCCAGCGCATAGTAACCGGGCACGCAGTCGTCGCCGGCGCCGCCGATCCAGTACAGGCGGTCGCCGACGCGGTTGATGATCTGATGATACTTGCGCATGTCGGCCTGGCCGTCCTTCCATGCCGTCAGCGTGGGGACCTTGGCCGCCAGCTTCTCGACCCAGGCGGGGCTGGGCGCCACCCAGTCGCGGCTGTACACCAGAAAAGCCAGCGGCGTGGCGGCGCCGATGGCGGCGTAGTACTCGGCCAGGCCTTCTTCGTCGGCGTTCGGGTAGTACGGCGGCAGGGCCAAGATCGCGTCGGCACCGGCGCGCGCGGATTCCTGCGCCAGGCCGATGCCGATGGCGCGGTTGAAGCCGGTGCCAGCAATGACGGGCACGCGGCCGCGCGCCTCTTCGACGGTGGCCTTGACCACCTCCAGGTGCTCGGCCGGGGTCAGCGAGTAGACTTCGCCGGTGCCCCCCGCCGCCACCACCGCGGCGAACGGATACTTCAGCATCTCTTGCAGGTTCTTGCGGTAGGCAGGCAAATCCAGCGAGAGATCACCCTTGAAAGGCGTGACCGGAAATCCGATCACCCCGCGAAGTTTTCCGCGCAGCTCTTCTGGTCTCATCGTGCCCACCTCATGCTTGGGTTCCTACCACCGGGGAAGAATGCGTTTCCAGCTCGGGTCGACGTGCTTTCTCATCTCGGCCTCGTCGTCCCGCTTGCGATAGGGACAGATCGCGTAGCGGGCCCGACCGCGCGCCAGCTGATCATAGTCGAGCGAAACGCCCAGGCCCGGCTTATCGGTGATGCGCACGTTGCCGTCGACAATCGGCACGCGGCCGCCGGCCACGATCTCGTCCTCGGCGGACTGCCACGGATAGTGCGTGTCGCAGGCGTACGTCAGGTGCGGCGTGGCCGCCGCCGCGTGCGCCATGGCCATCAGCGAAACGCCCAGGTGGCTGTTCGAGTGCATGGAGAGGCCAAGGCCCCAGGTGCGGCAGATCTTGCCCAGGTGCTGCACCTGCTGCACGCCGCCCCAGTAGTGGGGGTCGCACAAAATCACCTGCACGGCGTCCACCTTCACGCTTTCGGGAATGTCGGCGAAGCCGGTGACGGCCACGTTGCTGCCGAGGGGCGTGTCGATCCCTTCGGCCAGCAGGCGCCGTCGCACTTCGCCCATGCCGGCCAGGCTGAAGGTGGGATCTTCCAGATAGCCGCCGTTGCCCAGTTCCTTGGCCAGCGCGCGGCCGACCTTGACCGACGTCTCGACCGACCACGCTCCGTTCGGGTCCATGCGCAGCGGCACCGTCGGGCCCAGCGCGACGTGCAGCTGGCGCACAGTCTCGACCTCGATCTCCGGATCCAGCACGCCGGTCTTGAACTTGATGTCGCGAAAGCCGTACTGCGCGACCATCTGCTGCACCTGCCGCACCAGCGATTCGGGCGTCAGCGCCTCGCCGTATTCGTCGGGGCGGGCGTCTTCGCCCTCGCCGCCGCCGCCGGCGTGCTTGTAAAACGGGTAAGCCGAGAACGGCACCTGGTCGCGGGCCCGCCCGCCCAGCAGATCGCAAACCGGTTTGCCGATGGTCTTGCCGATCAAATCCAGACAGGCGATCTCGATGGCTGAATAAAGGCGCGCCCCGGCGTCGAGCGGATTTTCCCCCGGCACGTGATAGGTCTGCGAGCGATCCAGGCTGGACGTGCCGCTGGTGTCGATCTCGATCATCGGCAGCAGCAATCCCGCCAGGCGATAGGGATCGCCGCCGACCAGGCGCGGACGCAACGATTCGAACCCTTTGGCGATGGCGTCGCCGCCGTGGGTCTCGCTGATCCCGATGACGCCGTCGCCGCTGATGAGCTCGATCACTGTTCGCAGCGCGTACGGCTGGTGCAATCCGTACGAGCTGCGCAGCGGCGGATCGGCGATGGCGATCGAATGAACCTTGAGGTCAACAATCCGAATGTCGCTCATGCCAGGACCTTGCGATAGCACGCCGCCGGCGGGGACAGAATAGAAAAAGGCTTGTCTTTTGCGGCGGGCCTTTGCGTCGCACCGACGGCACCAAACGATCAAACAATCATGCCGGACAATTGGAGAAATCGGGCCGCGCGAAAGTCAGCGCGCCTTCACAGCACCGGGCCCAGACTCCAAGGCGCGAACTCTTCCTCGCCCACGCCGGACAGTTCGCTTTTGGTTTGCTTTCCCGAGGCGACGGCGCAGAGCTCTTCGAAGATTTGCCGGCCCACGTCAGCCACCGATGCGCCCTCCAGGATGACGCCGCAGTTGATGTCCATGTCGTCTTCCATGCGCTGGTAAAGGCGCGTGTTGGTGGCCAGCTTGAGCGACGGCGTGGGCTTGCACCCGAACACCGAGCCGCGGCCGGTGGTGAAGCAGATGATGTTCGCGCCGCCGGCGACCAGGCCGGTCATCGAAACCGGATCGTGACCGGGCGTGTCCATGAAGACGAAGCCCTTGCTGGTGATGGGCTGGGCGTATTCGACCACGTCCATCAGCGGCGTGGTGCCGGCCTTGGCGATGCCGCCCAGGGATTTTTCGAAGACGGTGGTCAGGCCGCCGGCCTTGTTGCCGGGCGCCGGGTTGTGGTTGGTCTCGGCGCCGAACTGGGCCAGATGCTTTTTCCACCAGGCGATGCGCGCCAGCAGCTTGTCCGCCACGGCCTTTGACTGGGCGCGGGCGATCAACACCTGCTCGGCGCCGTCGATCTCGGTGGTCTCGGCCAGCACGCCGGTGCCGCCGTGACGGATCAACTCATCCACCGCCCAGCCCAGCGCCGGGTTGGCGGTGATGCCGGAGTTTCCGTCGGAGCCACCACAGTTGGTGGCCAGCACCAGCTGCGACAGCGGCTGCCGCGTTCGGCGCGCGGCGTTGGCCCGCGGCAGCAGCGCCGCCACCGCCGCCACCGCGGCCTCGACGGCTTTGCGCACGCCGCCCGCTTCCTGAATGGTGATCACCGGCGGGCGCTGCGACGGATCGTCCATCAGCGACAGCTTGTGGCGTTCGATCAGCGGCAGCGGCTGGTTCACCTCGCAACCCAGGCCCACGATGATGTACGCGGCGACGTTGGGATGGCGCGCGTAACCGGCCATCACCCGTTCCAGCAACAGATGATCGGGGCCGTTCAAGACTTGCCCGCAGCCCGACTTGTGCGTCAGCGCGATGACGCCGTCGATGTTCGGGTACTGCTGTTTGACGTCGCGAAACCGCTCGCGCACGAACGAGCTGACGCTGGCCGAACAGTTCACCGTGGCGATCACCGCGATGTAGTTGCGCGTGCCGACGCGCCCGTCGGGGCGGGCAAAGCCGTCGAAAAAGCGCATCTGCGACGGTGAATAAAAATTCACCGGGCGGGCGTTCTTTCCCACGTCGTACGTCTGGGCCAGCTCGCCCACCGCCAGGTTGTGGACGTGCACCCAGTCGCCGGCGGCGATGGGCGCCGAGGCGAAGCCGATGATCTCGCCGTAGCGCCGCACCGGTTCGCCGGCGACGAGCGCTCGCCGGGCCAGCTTGTGGCCGGCGCGAATGTCGTCGCGCAGGAGCAGCGTCGCGCCCGCGACCGTGACCGCGGCGCCGGCGCTGAGATCCGCGCGGGCGATGGCCACGTCGTCACGGTCGTTCAACAAGACGGCGTCGTCGCAGGCATCCATGTCGCTGTCGATGATAGCGCCACCAAAACAAAAGGGCCGCTCCGTCTCGCGACGGAAGCGGCCCTTTTTATCCTCAGCGACGGAGGTCGCCGAGCTTCCTCCTAGAAGAAGAAGTACAGCGCGACCATCAGGCGTTGCAGGCGGGCGGACTTGCTGCTGTCCTGGAACGTGTTCTGGTAGGTTGCGTAGTTGACGCCGACGTGCGCCGCCGGACCCAGGCTGGCGAACAAGCTGCCGTCAATCCAGAGATCCTGCTTCATCACGGCGGGCGAATTGGCGGCGATGCCGTACGAGCCGACGTCCTGCAGCTTCATGTAGCCGACGTTGGCGGCCAGCCACAGCAGCTTGCCGTCGTAGACGGGCAGGTGGTACTGCGCGCCCGCGGTGAAGGCGAGCAGCTTGATCGGCACCAGCGCGTTGGTCATCGGGTTCCAGGCCAGGACGCCGTTGTCGAAGTTCTGGGGATACGGAATCGCCGCGACGGCCGGCGTGACGCCAGCGGCGCTGGCGGCGCGAAGCGCGGGGGCATTTTGCAGGCCGGTGCCTGGGTTGCCGTAAAAGTCCCCGACCCCGGAGCTCAGCCCTACCTCGCCAGTGATGGCGAGGGCGTTCGATTGGTCCTCCATGGTGGCGCCCACGATCGGGAGGAACAGATCGCCTGCGACGCCCCAGCCGTGCGACTTGTCGTAGCTGAGCTCGGCCGGAGCCGTGTCAGTCGCGGCCAGGGCCGGGTGCTGCAGCGTTTTGAACGACCGGTAGATGCCGGACACGCCGATCGCCGCCGCATCGTAGCCCGGCTTGCCGGCGCCGACCACGTGCACGCCCTTCAGCATCGGCAGCTCGACCTTCAAGCCGCCCTCGAAGTCCGGGATGGATGAATCGCGCTGGAACGGGCGAGCCGCGGCCACGGCCAACTGCACCACCACCGCGTCGGTGACAAAACGGTGATCAAGGCGCAGCTCCGGGTTGCGGTGATAGATCTGGCCGGTGATGCCCTGATACTCGGGACCGTTGGCCAGGAACGGAACGACGCCCCAACCAAAGACGTCCCAGGTCTGGCCGGCGGTGATGTCGACGTAAGGGGTCTCCATCTTCACGTAGGCGTGACGAAGACGAAGAACGCCGGTCGTGGTGTAGCCGGCCTCGTTGCCGTACACGTTCGAGTAGGGAACCGGCGCAGCCGCTGCACCACCCAAAGCCGGCGGCGCGCCGCCCGCAGGACCGCCACCGAAGTCGGTCTCGATGTTGGCGGAGGCCTTCATGCCCTCCCAGTCCGGAGACTTCACGCGGAAGCCGAAGCGCGAGTTGCGCGCGGTCCACACCCAGCGGCCATTGTCGCCGTTCTGGGTGCCGGTCTTGCCGATGAGGCTGTTGCCGACGCCTTCACCGGCGTTGAGGACGTTGTCGTGCCAGGTGTCGAGCTCGGCGAAACCGTACACCTGCATTGAGAACTTATTCACCATGCCGGCGGGCATCGCGTCGCTGCGTGGCTGCGCTACCGGCGGCGGAGGAGTCGGCGGTTCTGGCGCGGGCGGTGGCGTCGGCGCTGCCGCTGCCGGCGGCGCGTCGGCCGGAGGAGCTGCGGGCGCCTGAGCGCGCGCAACCGCCGAGGCCAGAAAAACCGGCACGGCAGCGATGCTCATGAGAGTTCGTTGATTCATGTTCGGTCTCCTATGCTGTCATGGGGGGGCGAGGGCCCCGTGGCTGCGGATGAGGCCCCCTCTTTCGCATACCAGGCTAGAGAACGCAAGCTCTGCTACGGATTTCCGCTCAGTCGGTTTTGCCTGCGATTCAAGTGTCCTGTCGTTGTTTCGAAACTATTGGTTGACTCCGCTGGCCAGGAATCCACCGTCGACCACCAGAACGTCGCCGTTGACGAAACTTGCTGCCTCCGACGACAAAAAGACGGCGGCCCCGGCCAGTTCCTCGACTTTCCCGAATCGCTTCATCGGCGTGCGCAGCAAAAATTCGCGGCCGCGGTCCGACCCGTCCAGGAGCGCTTGATTCAAAGCAGTCCGGAAAACCCCGGGGGCGATCGCGTTCACGCACACGCCGCGCGGGCCCCACTCTACGGCCAACGATTTTGTCAGCGCCGCCACCGCCGCCTTGCTGGCGCCATAGGCGGCCACTTCGTGCAGGGCGACGAATGACGACAGCGACGCAATATTGATGATCCGGCCATAGCCACGCTCCAGCATGTGGCGGCCGAAGATCTGGCAGGCGCGCAGTGTCCCGGTGAGATTGGTGTCTAGAATGTCAGCCCACTCTGCCTCGCCGACTGTCAGGGTGGGGGTTCGTTTGGTCTTGCCCGCGCAGTTGATCAAAATGTCGACTTTGCCGAATACCGCCAGCGACGAGGCCAGCAGCGTGTCCAGCGAGCCGCGCTCTTTCACGTCGGACGTCACGCGCAGCGATCGGCGACCCAGCGCCTCGATCTCGGCGGCGGTGGCGTCGACCTCGGAATGGCGGCGCGACGACGGGATGACGTCCGCGCCCGCCTGAGCCAGACCCAAGGCCAGCGTCCGGCCGATGCCCGACGTACCGCCGATGACCACCGCCACCCGCCCGGTGAGATCCAACGCTGGATGCCCCATTGCCCGATCCTCCTGTCGTTTCCCGACGGGGGCGGCGGCTTGACTCCCCTGCCGCCGCCACGTAGGTTGCCGTGCTTAACACGAATCGGTAGGCCAGTGGGAATGAGCGAGAGCCTGACTCTTCACGAAGATCGTCTCTTTGCTTCCGACCCAGGGCAGCGGGCGATCGCCCGTCGGCTGTATCAGTCGGTGCGCGCGCTGCCCATCGTCAGCCCGCACGGCCACACTGATCCGCAGTGGTTTGCCGATAACCAACCGTTCCCCGATCCGGCGCGTCTGCTGATCGTTCCCGATCACTACGTCTTTCGCATGCTGTACAGCCAGGGCGTGCCGCTGGAATCGCTGGGCATCCCCGCCGCCGACGGCCGGCCTGTGCAAAGCGACCCGCGCGAGATCTGGCGCGTGTTCGCCCAGCACTGGTTCTTGTTTCGCGGCACCCCGACGCGGATGTGGTTCGAGCACGCGCTGTCGACGGTGTTTGGCGTGCGTGACCGCCTGTCGCCGGCCACCGCCGACGCGATCTACGATCGCATCTCCGAATGCCTGCCGCGCGACGAATTCCGGCCGCGCGCCCTGTTCGAGCGTTTCAACATCGAGGTGCTGGCCACCACCGAATCGCCGCTGGATCGATTGCTTCACCATCAGAAGCTGCGCGCGTCGTCCTGGAAGGGCCGCATCGTCTCGGCCTTCCGGCCCGACCCGGTGGTTGATCCCGAGTTCGACGGCTTCGTGGCCAACGTCGCCCACCTAGGCGAGCTGACCGGCGAAGACACGGCCACCTGGTCGGGGTATCTGGCGGCGCTGGCCAACCGGCGCGTCTTCTTCGCCAGCCTGGGCGCCACGTCGACCGACCACGGTCACCCGACGGCGGCGACGTTCGATCTGCCGCCCGCCACGTGCGAGGCGCTGTTCGCCAAGGCCGTGGCCGGCAACGCCTCGCCTGCCGAGGCCGAACACTTTCGCGGCCAGATGCTGACCGAGATGGCGCGCATGAGCGTCGACGACGGCCTGGTGATGCAGATTCACCCCGGTGCCTTTCGCAACCACAATCCGTCGCTGCGGGCGGCGTTTGGGCGCGACATGGGTGCCGACATCCCGACGGCGACCAACCACGTTCAGGCCTTGAAGCCGCTTCTGGATCGTTTCGGCAACGATGCGCGGTTCTCGCTGATCGTCTTTACGTTGGACGAGTCCGCCTATGCGCGCGAGCTGGCGCCGCTGGCCGGTCACTACCCGGCGCTGAAGCTGGGGCCGCCGTGGTGGTTCTACGACAGCCCCGAGGGTATGCGCTTCTTCCGCGAGCGCGCCACCGAGACGGCGGGCTTTTACAACACGGTCGGCTTCAACGACGACACGCGGGCGTTCCTGTCGATCCCGTCGCGCCACGACGTCGCCCGCCGCATGGACTGCGCCTTCCTGGCCCAGCTGGTGGCCGACCACCGTCTGCCCGAAGACGAAGCGCAGGAGGTGGCGGTCGACCTCGCCTACAACCTGGCGAAGCGCGCGTACCGGCTTTGACGCTCGCTGCGCCCACCCTTACTTCGCAAGGTGAGCCGGCCGAGCAGAGCTCGGCCTCCTGACGAAAATATCGGCGCCTCCGACTCCGCTTCCCTCTCCCTTTGGGAGAGGGTCAGGGTGAGGGCCTCAGTTTCCCGGGAGTTTCTGCGCTTCGGAGAAGTAGACGTCCTTCCAGTTCGCGGGCTTGGTCTTGAGGATGCCGACCTTGAACATGAAGTCGGCGAACTTCATCGTGCCCCACGGTGTGGTCGAATATTTCACCGACGGGTTCTTCAAGATCTCCACCAGATCGTCGACGGACAGCTTCTCTTTGGTGGCGCCGAGATAGATCTCCGCCGCTTTCTTCTTGTCCTTGGCGGCCAGCTCATTGGCTTCGTTCATCGCCTTGATCAGCGCGCCGATCAGCTTGGGGTTGGTGTCGTGAAACTTGGTGGTGGTGAAGACCACGCCGTTCGACGCCGGGCCGCCGAGCACGTCGGTCGACTTCACGATCGCCCGCACGCCGGGCAGCTTCTGCTCCAGCGTCTGGTACGGCTCCAGCGAGAAGTGACTGTTCACCTCGCTGACCCCGCTCGCCAGCGCGATCTGCGCGTCGGGGTGGCCCATGGTGACGGTCAACGAATCCAGCTTGGAACGATCCTTTTCCCCCAGATATTTCTCCGCGGCCATCTGCAAGACGATCGCTTGCGTCGACACCTTCACGGTGGGCAGCGCGATCTTGTCGGCGGCGGTGAAGTCCTTCAACGTCCTGATCTTGTCGTTACGGGTCAAAAGCAACATGGGCGTCGCCGCTTCGCCGGCCACGCCCTTGACGTCGCCTTTGGTCTTGTCCCACAGCAAAAGCAAATTCGTTCCACCGCTGGTCACCAGATCCACGCTGCCGGCCAGCAAGGCGTCGGTGGCCGCGCCGCCGCTCTTGAAGGTGATCCAAGTGACCTTGATGTCGCCCAGGCCTGCCTCTTTGGCGGTTTTTTCCAGCAGCTTGTTCTGTTCCACCAGGACCATGGGCAGATAGTTCACCCCCGGTTGCTTGGTGATTTTCACCTCGGTGACTTCCGCGTGGACGGGGGAGCCCACGACGGCAGCCAGCAACAAGGCCACGACGGTTCCAAAAGTGGCGCGCATGCAAGCTCCTTTTCAAACGGTGGTCGGGAGAAACGAACTGTCGACGGTACTGACAGTGAATCGGGGGGTCAAGCCTGCATGCCCCATTTGCGGACTGTGCGTTGTTCGATTTGCCGAAAGACGATGGCGTCCATGAACAGGCCGATCAGGATGACCATGAACAGCCCGGCGAACACCGAGGGGATCTCCAGCTGGTTCTTGTTCTCGTAGATGAACCAGCCGAGGCCGCCCGAGTTGGAGGTCACGCCGAAGACCAGCTCGGAGGCGATCAACGTGCGCCAGGCGAAGGCCCAGCTCACTTTCAGCCCGGTGAGGATGCTGGGAAAAGCCGCCGGAATGAGGATCTTCCAGACGTAACGAAATCCGCTCAGGCCGTAGTTGCGGCCCACCATGCGCAGCGTGGGCGACACTGACTTGAATCCCGAGTGGGTGTTCAAGGCCACCGCCCACACCACCGAATGAATCAGCACGAAGATCAGCGCGCCGCTGCCCAGGCCGAACCACAACATCGCCAGCGGCAGCAGCGCCACGCCGGGGACAGGGTTGAACATCGCGGTCAGCGTCTCCAAGAGATCGTTGCCCACCTGCGAGGTGATCGCCGCGATGGTCAGCAAGGTGGCCAGCGCGACGCCCAAGGCATAGCCCTGCAGCAGCACCTTCACCGAGAACCACGACCGCAGCAGCAGATCGCCGTCGCGAATCCCCTCGTAAAACGCCTTCAGCGTCGAGGTCAGACGCGGGAACAGCAGCTCTTTGCCGAGCTCGATGGTGTAAAGCTGCCAGATCGCGCCCAGCGCCAAGATAATCAGCAGCTTTCGCACCTCGCCCCGCTGCAGGATGCGGCGCCAGAGCGGGATGGGTTTTTCCACCACGCCGAAGCTGGTCGAATCCAAAGTCTCGCGCACGAACTCCGCGCGCTGGACTGTCTTCGACGGCGGCGTCGTCGAACCTGGCTCGCCGACCGGCGCGCTAGACATGGACCCCTTCCTCGACCGGCTCGCGGAACAGCATCTGGTGAATGCGTTCGGACAGGCGCTGGCCGGTGGCCGCGTCTTGGGTGTCTTGGCCGTTGCTGTTCAGCTCGGCCTTCACCTGGCCCGGGTGGGGCGACAGCAGCAAGATGCGGTTGCCGATCTTCACCGCCTCCGGGATCGAGTGGGTGACGAAAAGGACGGTGAAGCGCGTGTCCTCCCAAAGCTGCAGCAGCTCTTCGCCCATCTTTCGGCGGGTCAGCGCATCCAGCGCGGCGAACGGTTCGTCCATCAGCAGGATGTCCGGCTCCATGGCCATGCCGCGAGCGATGGCCACCCGCGCCTTCATGCCGCCCGACAACGTGTGCGGATAGCTGTCGGCAAAGCGCGACAGGTTCACCTTGTCGATGTAGTGCAGCGCCCGTTGCGCTGCCTCCGCCGTGCGCAGCTTGCCGCTGGCGGTGAGGGCGAACATCACGTTCTGTTTGACCGTCTTCCACGGCAAAAGCTGGTCGAACTCTTGAAAGACCATCATCCGGTCGGCGCCGGGTTTCTTCACCACTTTGCCCTTGAGCTTGATCGAGCCCTCAATGGGCGCGAGATATCCGCCCACCGCTTTCAGCAGCGTCGATTTTCCGCACCCCGACGGGCCCAGCAGCACAAAGCGATCAGATTGCCACACGCTGAAGTCCACCCGATAGGTGGCCATCACGATGTGCTCTTTCGTCTTGTACTGCAAAGTGACCCCGCGGACGTCCAGCAAGGGCGCCGGTGCGGGGGATGGCGCGGTGATCATCGGCATCGGCAGGTGCGAATCGGGCCATTTGACGGGAAAAGAACCAGTAAGGCAAACGAATTACCGGCCATGCCTGGCGACGACGGTTCCATCTGGAGCGGGCAGCCGTGTTTTCGCTCAGTGCCACCGTCGAACGATGCAGTTGATCGGCAAAGCCGTAAACGCCAGCTGACACATCGCATGCTGGTGGTGGCTCTACCAGAAAATGCTCGCGCAAATGCGCGGCAGTGAAAAAAAAGATCCGCTCTCTTCAGAGCATTTTGGATATAACCAGCGCCGTGGCACAGGTCACCATCAAATCAGTCGAGAAGTATTTTGGGACCTCCTACATCGTTCGCGGCGTCTCCGTTGAGATAGCTGACGGCGAATTTTGCGTGCTGGTTGGTCCATCGGGCTGTGGCAAGACCACTCTGCTGCGGATGATTGCCGGTCTCGAGGAGATCTCCGGCGGCGCCATCGAGATCGGCGGCCGGGTGGTGAACAACCTTCCACCCAAGGAACGCGACATCGCCATGGTGTTTCAGAGCTACGCGCTCTACCCGCACATGACGGTCTTCGACAACATGGCCTTCAGCATGAAGCTGGCCGGCGAGACGCGCGACAAGATGAAAGAGCGGGTCGACGTCGCGGCGAAAATCCTGGGCCTGATGGACTATCTCGATCGCTATCCGCGCCAGCTTTCCGGCGGTCAGCGCCAGCGCGTGGCCATGGGCCGGGCCATCGTGCGCAACCCGCAGGTGTTCCTGTTCGACGAACCGCTGTCGAACCTGGACGCCAAGCTGCGCGTGTCGATGCGCACCGAATTGAAGGCGATTCACCAGCGGCTGCGCACCACGTCCATCTACGTCACCCACGATCAGATCGAAGCCATGACAATGGCCGACAAGATCGTGGTGATGAACGCGGGCAAGGTGGAACAGATCGGTTCGCCGCTGGATCTCTACGACAACCCAGCCAACCTGTTCGTGGCCGGCTTTATTGGATCGCCAGCGATGAACTTCCTGCGCGGCACGGTTCGCAAGAACGGCAGCGGCTTGGTGGTGAATCTATGCCCGGGCGTGGACCTGCCAACCAAGAGCACCGTTGTGCGCGAAGGCCAGGAGGTCACTGTCGGCGTGCGGCCCGAACATTTTTCGGTGCGGCCGGGCGGCGTGCAGGCGGAAGTGAAAGTCGTCGAGCCGACCGGCGCCGACACCCAGATCGCCTGCCAGATCGCCGGCACCGACGTGATGGCCATCTTCCGCGAGCGCCACGATTTCAAACCCGGCGCGAACATCGGACTTTATCCCGAGTTAACGCACGTATTTGATCCCGCCAGTGGCGCGCGTTTGTAAGCAGCAAAGACCGCAGCATTCAAACAAAACAGACAGGAGGCATCATGAGCCGAGTGAATCGTCGTGACTTCCTCAGGACCGCAGCGGGTGCCGCTGTGGGTGCGACAATGGTGGCGGGGGCTGATGGAACGGAAGGCTGGGTCGAAGCTGCGCCCGAGGTTTGGAAGAATCAGCCGGAGAAAGGCGCCAAGCTGCGCGTGCTGCGCTGGAAGCGCTTTGTCGAGGGCGAGGACGTCGCCTACATGGCCAACGTCAAAAAGTTCATCGAGAAATACGGCATCGACGTGCGCGTAGACAACGAAGGCTGGGAAGACGTGCGCCCGAAGGCCGCCGTCGCCGCCAACATCGGCAGCGGGCCGGACATCATCCTGTCCACGAACGACGATCCGGATCTGTATCCGGAGAAGCTGGTCGACGTCACCGACCTGTGCACGTACCTGGGCAAGAAGTACGGCGGCTGGTATCCGGTCTGCGAGCAGTATCTGAAGAAGGACACCAAGTGGATCGGCGTTCCGCTGGGCTGCGCCGGCACGTGTGTTGTCTATCGCGAAAGTCAGGTGAAGGCGGCGGGCTTCAGCAAGGTGCCGAACGACACCGACGGCTTTCTGAAGCTGATGCAGGCGTTGAAGAAGAACAACACGCCGGGCGGCTTCGCGCTGGGGCATGCCACCGGCGACGCCAATTCGTGGACGCACTGGATGCTGTGGGCCTTCGGCGGCAAGCTGGTCGACGCGCAGAACAACGTCGTCATCAAGAGCGCCGAGACCGAGAAGGCGCTGGAGTACGGCAAGCAGCTGTACGCCACGTTCGTTCCGGGAACCCTGTCCTGGCTGGATCCCAGCAACAACAAGGCCTTTCTGGACGGCCAGTGCAGCCTGACCGGCAACGGCATCTCGGTCTATTACGCCGCCAAGAATTCCAAGGACCCGAAGATGCTGGCCATCGCCAGCGACATCCAGCACGTCAACATGCCGGTCGGTCCCGCCGGTCCCGGCGAGCAGAGCTTGTTTTTCAACCAGATGATCTTCAAGCACAGCAAGTACCCCAAGGCGGCCAAGGAATTCATCCGCTTCATGATGGAAGAGGAGCAATTCGGGGCCTGGCTGCAAGGCGGGATCGGCTACGTCACGCAGCCCCTGCGCGCCTACGAGAAGAACCCGGTGTGGAGCGAGCCGCACTCGACGCCGTACCGGGATTGCATGAAGTTGAGCCGGTCGATCGGCTACGCCGGCAAGCCGGGGTATGCGTCAGCGGGCGCGGCGGCGGACTTCATCGTGGTGGACATGGTGGCCGAGGCGGCCACCGGCAAAGAGACGCCGAAGGCCGCCATGGAGCGCGCCGAGAAGCGAGCCCTTCGCTACTATCGCGTGTGATTTTGAACCGCAGCGGCGGGAAGACGGTCCATCGTCTTTCCGCCGCAAAACCTTCCGGAAGGACGGGGACACGTGCCTGCTGCCAGCAACATCAGCGAAGAGAGTGCATCGGTTTTCCCCCCTTCCTCGTCGCCGTCGCGGGGCACGCCCATTCCGAAGGTGCGCGCCGTGCGCCGGTTCCTGAACAACCGCAACGTGCTGGGCATGTTGTTCATGGTGCCCGCGGCGGCGATCCTGATCTTCTTTTTGACCTATCCGCTGGGGTTGGGCATCTGGCTGGGGCTGACCGACACCAAGATCGGCCGCGACGGCGTCTTCATCGGCCTGGAAAACTTTCGCTCGTTGCTGACTGACGACGTGATGTGGCTGTCGGTGTTCAACACGCTGCTGTACACCACCGCCGCCTGCGTTTTGAAGTTCGCGCTGGGACTTTGGCTGGCGTTGTTGCTGAACCGCAACATCGCCTTCAAGTCGGCCATTCGCGCTGTCATGCTGCTGCCGTTCATCGCACCGACGGTGCTGACAGCGCTGGTGTTCTGGTGGTTGTACGATCCGCAGTTTTCCATCATCTCGTGGACGTTGCAGAAGATGGGGATCATCGACACGTACATCGACTTTCTGGGCAACCCCAACGCCGCGCGCGCGTCGCTGATCGCCGCCAATGTCTGGCGCGGCATTCCCTTCGTGGCGATCTCGCTATTGGCCGGGCTGCAGACCATCCCGGTGACGCTGTACGAAGCGGCCACGCTGGACGGGGCCACCCGCTGGCAGTTGTTCCGTCACGTGACGTACCCGCTGCTGACGCCGATCGTCGCCGTGGTGATGACGTTCTCGGTGTTGTTCACGTTCACCGACTTTCAGCTGGTCTACGCCATCACCCGCGGCGGTCCAATGAACGCCACGCATTTGATGGCCACGCTGTCGTTCCAGCGCGCCATCGCCGGCGGCCAGCTGGCCGAGGGCGCGGCCATCTCGACCATGATGATCCCGTTCCTGGTGGCGGCGATCTTGTTTTCATTCTTCGGCCTGCAGCGACGGCGCTGGCAGCAGGGCGGGGCGGACAAATAGCCGTGGCTCTCTTGGCCAAGACCTCCAAGCACGAAGGCGGGATGGGTTTCCTCGAGACCCGCTCCACGCGGCTGGCGACGGTGTACCTGCCGCTGGGCGTGTTTTTGTTCGTGCTGCTGTTTCCGTTCTACTGGATGGCCGTCACCACGTTCAAGAACAAGGACGAGCTGTACGACTTCAAGCGCTTTAACCCGTTTTTCACGCTGCACCCCACGCTGGACAACATCAAGAAGCTGCTGTTCGAGACGGAGTATCCGTCATGGCTGTGGAACACCATGCTGGTGTCGTTCGTGTCGACGTTCGTGTCGCTCGGCTGCGCGGTGATGGCCGCCTATGCGATTGAACGCCTGCGCTTTCGCGGCAGCCGTTACACCGGCATGTCGATCTTTCTCGCCTATCTGATTCCGCCTTCCATCCTGTTCATCCCGCTGGCCACCATCGTGTTCAAGCTGGGCGTCTTCGACACGCGGCTGGCGTTGATCCTGACCTACCCGACGTTCCTGATTCCGTTTTGCACCTGGCTACTGATGGGCTACTTCCGGACCATCCCGTACGAGCTGGAAGAGTGCGCGCTCATCGACGGGGCCACGCGCTGGCAGATCCTGATCAAGATCGTGCTGCCGCTGGCGGTTCCCGGGCTGATCTCGGCCGGGATCTTCGCCTTCACGCTGTCGTGGAACGAATTCATCTACGCCCTGACCTTCATTTCATCGTCTGAAGTGAAGACCGTCCCGGTGGGCGTGGTGACCGAACTGGTCGAGGGCGACGTTTACCACTGGGGCTCGCTGATGGCCGGCGCGCTGTTCGGATCGCTGCCGGTGGCGATCCTGTATTCGTTCTTCGTCGAACACTACGTCGCCGGCATGACCGGCGCCGTCAAAGAGTAGCGGGGCAGGACGGGCGTTGGGTGTCGAGTGACCGACGGCTGACGATCCGACCCGAGGGCTATGCCGGGGCTGCGCTTCCGGTCCTCACGTACCCAAGTACGCTCCGGTCCGGTTCTCGCCCCGGCTGCGCCCTCGGGCCGGCTTGTCAGCCGGGTTCCGCGTGAGGGCGGCCGGTCGAAGCAGACGGGCCGAGATGTTTCAGGTGGAAAGGGAGCCAGCGCTCATCGCGCTCTCCATCGATTCTAGAAAGCGGTTGGCTTCGGTGGCGACGAAACGGTCAATTTCGTCGGCACGCCAGAGGCGCGGATCGAGTGGGACGCGAAGAAACGATCGTCCCAATGCCCCTGTTCCAGCCAGATCAGCGGGAATGAGCGGCCGCGAGATGCGCAGGCAGCCCACTGTTAGTTCGTGCGGCTCAGCCCAAATGACGAACTCGCACCAGTTTAGCGGAACGTCCAACTGCACGAGACTACCGGCCCGTCGTTTTAGTTGAATCGTCACTACTCCTGTCTCACCTCGCGCGGAGTCATCCATCGCAAGAAGGAGTCGGCGTTTGGCGAACGACAACGGTGGTGGGACGTCAAGAGTATCTCTCGCGCCCTGCTTGAATGAGCCCGTTTCCAACGCTAACTCGGTCCATCCACGACCGACCCGAGCAACTGCGTCGACGCTGGTCCTTATCCGATCGGTCAGTTCGTGCACCAGTCGGGCGTTCGATGCCAGTCGTTCCTTTTCGTTTTGGGCGATTCCCAGCTTCGGGAGCAACCGCTGCTCTAGTGTCTCGAAGCGACGAACGACGTCCTCGGCGCTGATGGCGAGGCGTCCTTCGACAACGTCGAGGGCGACGTCATAAGAGGACAACAGATCTTGTTCCAGGTGCGCGACGAACGGGAAGAGGTTCAGCCGCGGATTGTCTGGCACCACCTCGTTTGCTGGAACGCTCTTGGTAACGGCGTCCAGGGCGTCGAGATAGGCGCGTCGACGCTCGTTGTCGGCCCGGAAGATTGCCATGACGTGTCCCGCTTGCAGCAGGGCCAGGTTCGCAAGCAATCGCGCGGTTCGGCCGTTCCCATCCTGGAACGGGTGAATGAGGGCGAACCGATAGTGAAGACCGGCCGCACGCTCGACGGGATGCAAGGTCTGTCCATCACCCAGGTACCAAGCGACCAACCCGCGCATCGCCGCCGGCGTATCCAGATGGGAGACGTACGAAAAAAGGGATCCGTCCGATAGCCAAACCTGATTGTCGTGGCTCTTGTACTTGCCGGGCCGGTATTTCTCGGCATCCAATTTCTGCGTCAGTAGCTCATGAAATTCGCGGATGAGCTTTTCGCTCAAAGGGACCTGGCCGGTCGCTGCATCCCGCAGGTAGGAGTAGGCATCCTGCTGGCCCTTCACCTCCAGGTACTCTTCCTCGCGCTTTCCTCCGGGCAGCTTGCCTTCTCGAACGATGTAGAACGTGTCGCCAAGCGACAATGTGTTGCCCTCGAGGGCATTGCTTCCGTAGATGAAGTACGGCTCGAAGACGGCGTCGAGGCGCTGGCGCATCTCCGCTGAGAAGGGCTTGTATGTAGCCAGACGCTCTCGTCTGGCCTCGACCTCTTCAAACATGAGCGTTCAGTATAGACGCTGATTCGGCGGCCCGCGCCTCCGCACGCTCACTCGCCCAGGTACGCCGCCTGGATGCTGGGATTTTGCAGCAGGGCCTGCGCCTGGTCGTGCAGCGTGATCTGCCCGGTCTCAAGGACGTACCCGCGGTGGGCCAGCTTGAGCGCCATGCGGGCGTTTTGCTCCACCAGCAAGATGGTCACGCCTTCTTGGTTCAACTGTTTGATCACCTCGAAGATGCGGGCGACGATCAGCGGCGCCAGGCCCAGCGACGGTTCATCCAGCAGTAACAATTTCGGCCGGGCCATCAGCGCGCGGGCCACGGCCAGCATCTGCTGCTCGCCGCCCGACAGGGTGCCGCCGGCCTGTCCCCGCCGTTCGGCCAAGATGGGAAAAAGCTGGAACATCCGGTCACGATCTTTGGCGATCTCGTCGGTGTCGCGACGGGTGAAGGCGCCCATCTCCAGATTTTCTTGGACGGTCAGGCGCGGGAAGATCTTGCGGCCCTCGGGTGCTTGCACCAGGCCGCGCTTGACGATCTCGTGCGCGGGCAAACCGCGCAGATTTTTGCCCTGGAACGTCACCTCGCCCCGCCGGGCGGCCACGAAGCCGCAGATGGTCATCAGCGTGGAGGTCTTGCCAGCGCCGTTGGCGCCGATCAGCGTGACGATCTCGCCTTCGTCCACGCGCAGCGAGATGCCCTTCAGCACCTCGATGGCGCCATAGCCGGCGTGCAGGTTTTCGATCACTAGCAAGGCTCGCGCCTCATGGTGCGGGGTCTTCCTTGCCCAGATACGCTTCGATCACGCGCGGGTCGGCGCGAATTTGTTCGGGCGTGCCCTCGGCGATCTTCTGGCCATAGACCAGCACGGCGATGCGATCGCTGATGCCCATCACCACGCGCATGTGGTGCTCGATCAAAAGGATGGTGATGCCGCGATCGCGGATGGTGCGAATCAGCTTCATCAGCTCGACCGTCTCTGATGGATTCATGCCGGCGGCGGGTTCGTCCAGCAGCAACAGACGGGCCCGGGTGGCCAGCCCGCGGGCGATCTCCAGGCGCCGCTGATCGCCGTAGGCCAGGTTCTTCGCGAAGGCCGCATGCTTGTTTTCCAGGCCCACCAGGGCCAGCAGCGTGCGGGCCTGGGCACGCGCGGCCGTCTCGTCGCCAAGCGCGCGGCGGCTGGGGGCGCCCAGACGGGCGACGCGCACCAGATAGAGGATCGTTCCCAAGATCAGCAGGTACAGCAGCGCTGCCCACAGGACCGGCCCGCCGACGCTCCAGCGAAACGTGGCCACGAACAAGCTCAGTATCAACGCCAAACCCAGCGGCGCGCCGTAGTCGTCCAAACGCCGCCTCCAGCCGCCGGTGCCGATGAGGTGGCGCATCCCCACCAGGACGTTTTCCTCGACGGTCATATCCTGGAACAGGCGAATGTTTTGAAACGTGCGGGCGATCCCCCGCGCCGCTACCGACGACGGTGTCCGCCGCGTCTGCCGCCACACCGCTGCCGCGCCGCCAGCGCCCAGCAGCAGCCCAAAGAAAAAAGCCAGCACGCGCTGCCGCCGCGCCGCCGCCGCGCTGTCGTCGGCTTCTTGCGCCGCTGCGATGTGCGCTTCGAGCTGATCGCGGGTGGCGGCGCGGTCCAGTTCGGCGCTTCCCACGCGCAGCACCTGTTCGTCGCCTTGCGTGCTGATGTCGGCCGTCCGCGGGTCCAGCGTCGCCAGCCTGCGCACAGCGATCAGGCGCGCGCGGGCATCGGCTTCCGTACGCGACGAACCGTACGGCGTGCGTCCGTCGAAGGTGGTGACGTAGAAACGCCCGGAGCGCTGCTCGATGCGCGGGTGGGCCGCCAGGTAGTTCGCGAAATTGTTGGCGGCTTGTCGGAGCTGAAATCCCTGCTGCGGCGACCGAAAATTCTGCTTCACCACCGCCGCCCACATGACGTTCACGTCGGCGGCCAAGAAGAACAGCGCCACGCCCATCAACAGCCCGACCAGCGCCCAGCGCACCATGTGTCCACGGCCGAGCGGCCGGCGCAGATCGCGCCCATCGAAGCTGACCGTGCCCGCCGTCGGCTGGTAAATGCCGGTGATGGCGTTGAACAGCGACGTCTTGCCGGCGCCATTGGGCCCGATCACGGCGACGATCTCGCCCGGCTGCACCGACAGGCTGACGTCGTTGACCGCCACCAGGCCGCGAAACCGCAGCGTCAGCCGATCGACCTGCAGCAGCGGCGGCGAAGCAGGCGCGGCGGACGGCGGCGCCACGGCCTAGCCCTCCTCGTGGTGCAACTCGGCCTTCACGCGCGACGACGGCCACAGACCTTCGGGGCGAAAGCGCATCATCAAGACCAGCGCCGTTCCGAAGATCAGCCAGCGCCAGTTGGAAAATTGCAGCAGCACGTTGGTCGATTCGTTGCCGACGGCGCGCTGGATCAGCTTCGTGATCAGCGGCGAGACGATGTTGTCGAACGACAGCAGCACGAACGCCCCCAGCAAGACGCCGCGCAGGCTGCCCAGGCCGCCGATGATGATGCAGCAGAGCACCATGATCGAATAGGTGAAGTCGTAGGTGTTCGGCTCAGCGGTGGTCGATAGCTTCGTCGCGTACAGCGCGCCGGCCAGGCCCGCCACCGCCGCGCCGGCGGAGAAGGCGATCATCTTGATGCGCGCCGGGTTGATGCCCATGCAAGCGGCCACCAGCTCGTCTTCGCGCAGGGCCGCGAATGATCGCCCCAGCGCCGACCGTTCCAGATTGCGAAACAGCACCACCAGCGCCACCAGCACCAGCAGCGCCAGGTAATACATGGTGAAGAACCCCACCCGCCGGCTGTCGCCCCCGCCGATGGCCGACACCAGCCAGTCCGGCAGCCACGGCGTCGGGATGGGGTTCAGCCCGCGCGGTCCGTCGGTGATGTTCTCCAGATTCAAGATCACCACCCGCACCACCTCGCCGAAGCCCAGCGTGACGATGGCCAGATAGTCGCCGCGCAGGCGAATGGTCGGTGCGCCCAGGGCCAGCCCGGCGAGGCCAGCGGTCACCGGGGCCAGCGCGACGGCGCCCCAGAATCCCAGCTGAAAGGGAAATTTCTCGACGGTGAACACACCGGTGGTGTACGCGCCGATGGCGAAGAAGGCGGCGATTCCTAGCTGCAAGAGGCCCGCGTACCCGACTTGAAGATTCAACGCCAAGGCCAAAATGGCGAAGATCATCACGTTCAACAGATTGCCGCCGATCTGCAGATCGATCCCGAATACGCCGCGCGCCAGCCAATCCAGCACCGGCAGCAGCGGATACAAGAACAGCGCGATGGCCACCAGCAGCTCGGGCCGGCGCAGCGCGCGCAACAGGCGCAGCGGGCGCGAAGACGACCGTGCCGTCACCTAGACCTTCTCCCGCACGTTGGTGCCCAGCAGCCCCTGCGGCCGGAAAACCAGGATCAAGATCAGCATCCCGAACAGCACCGCCGGCTGCCACTGGGCGCCGATGAACTGATCCGACGAGGCGCGCACGAATCCGATCACCAACCCGCCCAGCACCGCGCCCGGGATGTTGCCGATGCCGCCCAACACGGCGGCGGTGAAGGCGTAAAGACCGTTCTGGTAGCCGATCTGAAAGTTGATGGTGTTGATGTACAGGCCATAGATGACCGCGGCGAATCCGGCCAGCGCGCCGCCCACCATGAACGTGGCGCCGATGACCCGGTCGACGTCGATGCCCATCAGACGCGCCGCCGTCGGGTTCTGCGCTGTCGCGCGCATGGCCTTGCCCAACCGGGTGAAGCGCACGAACGAATACAGCGCCACCATCACCACCAGCGACGACACCACCACCATGACGTCCTTGGGCGTGATGCGCAGGGCGGCCGTCGGGCCCAGCAAGTTTTCGCTGGAGATCAAGCTGGGAAACGACTTGGGCGCCGCCGCCGAGCTACCGCTGTTGAAGACGTCCATCGGCAGGCCGCCCCAGAACAGTCCCAGGTTCTGAAAGATGAACGACACGCCGATGGCCGACACCAGCGGCGCCAGCTTGGGGGCGTTGCGCAGCGGCCGATAGACCAGGCGATCGACGGTCCAGTTCAGCGCGGCGGCGAACAGCGCGCACAGGATGACGATGGCCAGCAGACCAAAGCCCAGCGCCACCGGCCCGCCGTTTTCCAGGTGAAACGCCCCGATCAACGTCAGGGCCAGGAACGACGCCAGCATGAACAGATCGCCGTGGGCGAAATTGATCAGCTCCAGGATGCCGTAGACCATGGTGTAGCCCAGCGCGATCAGCGCGAAGACCATCCCGTTGGTCAGTCCGATCAGCAGCTGCTGGAGAAGCGTCACCACAGGATCGGGCGCCTGCGGTTCACTTGGCGGCGGCGGCTTCGTTGCTCATCAGCGCGACGAACGCGAACTTGCCGTCCTTGACGGTGTTGACGCTCATGTTGGTCAACGAGGTGTCGCCGTTGGCGTCGAACTTCCACGCCCCCAGCGGGCCGTCGGTCTGGCCCAGGCCCACCATCGCCTCGCGGACGGCGTCACGATCTTTCTTGCCCGCCTTGCGGAGCGCGTCCAGCGCCACCTTGCCGGCGACGTAGCCGTAGACGGCATAGCCTTCCGGTTCGCTGTGGAACTTGGCGCGGTAGTTCGTCACGAACTCGGCGCCTTTGCCTTTCAGCTCGCTCGGGGGCAGGCCGCCGAAGGTGACGAACACGCGGTCGTTGACGTTGGTCGCGCCGGCCGCTTCGATGAAGGCATTTTCGAAGCAACCGTCGGGGACCATCAACTTTGCCTTCAGGCCGACCGCCACCATGTCCTTGGCCACCTGGCCGGCGTTGGTCTGGGTGGTGGCGCCGTAATAGACCAGGTCGGGCTTCAGGGCTTTTATCTTGGTCATGATCGAACGATATTCCTGCGCCTTCGGATCAATCTTCTCGGCGCCGGACGAAAGCACTTTGAGGCCGATGTCCTCGGCGGTGTTGGCGAAGACGTTGGCGATCCCTTGGCCGTACAGGCCGCCGTCGTAAAGGACGTAGACGCTCTTGAGGCCGCGTTGCTTGACGAACTGGGCGCCGATTTTTCCCTGGATGTCGTCGGCGGGCACCACCCGATAAAAAGTGATTCGGCCGGTCGGGCGGTAGACGGCGGGTTCGTTCGGCTCGCCGGTGCCGGGTTTTGTCAGGCCGGGATAGGTCGCCGCCGGCGAGATGGTGGTAAGGCCGGCCTTGTTCAACACCGGCATCGAGATCTTCGAGGCGCCCGAATTGTACGTGCCGAGATAGAGCAGGATGTCTTTGTCGTTGGCCGCGCGATCAGCGTTCGCCGCTTCGACCTCCGGGTCCCAGTCGCCCTTCTTCGCCGAGGCATCGTCCCAGTCCTCGAACTCGATCGTCATGTCGCCGACCTTGTAGCTTGCTTCATCCAGCGCCAGGCGGATGCCGTTGACGATGGTGGTGGTCTGGGCGTTGCCGCTGCCGGTGCGCGGCAGGCTGGAGACGATCTTCACCTTCGTGCCGCTGCTCGACGCCGGCGCTTCCGATGCGGACGTGGCGCCGCCGCCTTTGTCCTTGCACCCGGCGCCCGCCAGGACCGCCGAGACGGCGCCGGCGATAAGCCACATCGGCGAAAAACGCGTCATTTACCGCGACGAATCTAGTGCCAGCCGCAAGGCAGGTCAATCTTCGGCTATTGCGTCGGCTCTCATCAGTCAAAAAGCTGGCGTCGCTCGCCTGGGCCTCCGGCGGCGATAGCCGTGCCGCGTTTCAAGGACCCAAGACTACGGTTGCGTTACACTGTGCGAATGGCTTCGGCGGACACCGACGACGAGCGCGATCCGCTTGTTGAAGCGTTGGTGCGCGACGTGGACATGTCCCTGGTGCAGCGCAACCTGGCGCTGACGCCGCAGCAGCGGATCGAGCAGCTGATTGAGATGCAGAGATTCGCTGCTGTCTTGGCCGAAGCGGGCCGCAAAGCGCGCCTGCGGCGATGACTGATTACCGAAAGGCGCTTGATACGTTACGCGGTGGGGGCGTCGACTTCATCGTGATCGGGGGCGTGGCCGCCACCGCTCACGGTTCGACGCAACTGACGAACGATCTCGATGTCGTCTACGCGCGCGGTGCCGACAATATTCAGCGCCTGGCCGCAACATTGGCGGCGCACGCCCCTTATTTGCGCGGCGCTCCCGCGGGGCTGCCTTTCACGTTCAGTGCCGCCACCATCAAGTTGGGTCTGAACTTCACGCTCGACACGGACTTTGGTCCGCTCGATCTTTTGGGCGAGGCGACTGGTGGCGGCACGTATGAGGCACTGTTACCGCACACCGTGACGCTCGATCTCTTCGGCGGCCCCTGCTTCTGCGTCGACTTGCCGTCGCTGATCAGGCTCAAACGGGCCGCTGGGCGTCCCAAGGACATTCTCGCGCTCGGCGAGCTGGAAGCGATTCTCAGAGCACAGAGCGGGTAGCGAAAACAGTGTGTTTCTGTCGCTGCGCCGCGAACACCGCCGGATCGGTCCGCCCAACCTGACTGTTTCGCGCGCCGACGCCTTCACACCACGCGATCGATCAACGGCTGCCCGCCAGTGAACCGCGCCAGGTTGTCCAGAAAATGGCGCACCAGCCGCACGGATTCGTCGTCGTGGCCGCCGGCCGTGTGCGGGGTGATGAAGCAGTTGGGCGCCGCCCACAGCGGGTCTTCGGGCGGCAGTGGTTCGGGGGTGGTGACGTCCAGATACGCGGCGCCGATATGTCCCGTGGTCAGCGCCGCGATCAACGCCGGCTGGTCGACGGTGGTGCCGCGGCCGATGTTGTAGAAGATGGCGCCTTTTTTCATCGCTTGCAGGCGGGCGGCGCTGAAGAATCCGTCCGTCGCTGGCGCCGCCGGCAGAATGTTCAGGACGTGGTCGGCAGCGCCCAGCGCGCGCGTCGCTTCGACGCTGTCCCAGGCCACGGCGCGCACTGGTTCGTCGCCGACCACCTGCCGGCGCATCACCGTCAGCTCCAGCCCCAGCGGGGCGACAAGCTCGATCAGCCGCCGGGCGATCGAGCCCAGCCCGGCGATCAGCGCCGACTGCCCGCGCAGCAGGCGCGAGCGCGAACGCACCGCCTTTTGCGGCCAGCCGCGCGCGCCGCGCTGTTCCTCCAGCGCTTGTGGCAGCTGCCGCGCTTGCGCGTACAAGAACCCCACCAGGTGTTCGGCGCACGGCTCGTCGAACACCAGCGAGCTCTTGGTCAGCGCCGCGCCTCGCGCCTTCAACGCCGCTCGCACGTCGTCGCGATCGTAGTTGGTGTAGCCGGCGCTGGTCAGTTGCACCCAGCGCAGCCCCGCCGACGTGATCACGCCGTCGACGTTCGGTTGCCCCAGCGCGACGTCGGCCTCTGCCAGCGTCGCCGCCACCCGGTGGCTGGCGGTGCCTTGCTGGAACAGCGCCGCCGCCGTCGCCGGAAAATCCGCATTGCAGTAGATGCGCAGCTCTTCCACGAACGCCGACTTTAGCAGCAACCGCGCGCCAGCGGCACGGTCACGTCGGCCCGAAGCCGATGTGCGCGCGCAGGGCCAGGTAATCTTTGGAAACCGACCATTCGATGAGATCGCGCTCGATGCGCGTGGCATCGGCGCCGGGGTTGGCGGCGGTGGCCAGCTGAACGGCCATGCGCAGATCGTTGCCGATCAAGAAACCGGCGCGCACGGCGGTCAACTGGGCGCCGCGGGCCCAGCGCTCGACGTCGAAGGTGGTGCCGGCGCCGGCGCCGGTTCGGTTGACGACCAGCTCCAGCTGTTCCAGCTGCGCGGGGGACAGCGTGCGTCCCAGAAAATCGCGATAGCGCAGCACTGGATTGGCCAGGGCGGTGGGAATCGGATGCCCGTCGCGCACCATGGTGATGGCGGCCAGCAGGATCACCTCCAGCTCGGCGGCGACCGGCACCACCGACGGCCACAGGGCCAGGTGATCGGCGCGGGACAGGGCCAGCGCGCGCGCCGCCACGAACGCGATCTCCGCTTCGTGCCGCCCCTGCAGCACGCCGCGCCCGACGACGAACGACGGCGTCGGCGCGGCCTCGGCGATGGCGTTGCAAAGCTCGATCTCCCCCGACGAGCTGGTGACCAGATGCACCTCCGGCCACGGCACGCCCAGGATCTGACTGGCGTACGTCAGCACCTTGCAGAACAGCGAGGGATCATTGGCCACGTCGCGCTGGCGCTTGCGCTTGAGGCCCCAGTCCTTGTGCGGCTTGGCCCGCGCCAGCAGCACCGTCGGCGCGACCGTGCCCAGCACCTGCGACACCACCCGATCTTCGTCGCGATGGTAGACGTGCTTTTGCCACAGCTCCTCGGTCAGGCGGCCGCGCGCGCGCACGAAACCCTGCGGGCGATACTGGGCAAACAGGCGCTGCTCGTCGGCGTCGGCCTGACCGAGATACGACAGCGCCTGGGCCACGCACCAGGCGGCGTCCATGTCGGTGCGCTCGGCGTGCAGGCGCAGCAGCCGCTTCAGGTGCGGAACCATCTCGGCGATGCCGGCGGCGTTTCTCACCAAGAAGCGGTGTTCGTCGATGGCCTGGCCGTAATGCTCGGGGCCGCACAGCTGGTGCAGCTCGGCCAGGATGGCGTGGCGGCTCGGCTCCTCGGGTTCAAGGCCCACGCACACCTCGAAGGCGGCGGCCGCCGCCTGGAAGTCATGCAGGCGCGATCGGCTGATCTCGCCGAGGCCGTGCCACAGCGCCAGCAGCGCCGGGCGGCTGGCCGGTGACGGCGTTCCCATACGCTTGATCTGCCGCCGATAGCAGCGCGCCTGCTGTTTCCAGTCCTTCGCCGCGGTCAGGATCTTGTCGATGCGCTCGAAGGTCTTGAGGTCGTGTGGATCGTCGTCCAGCGCCTGGTTGTAAAGATCAACGGCCTGCTGCCCGTCCCCCAGCTCGTGGTTTTGAATGGTGCCGGCGGCGACCAGGTACCGCGCCCGCGTCGCGCCCTGCGCGGTCTCCGCCAGGCGGGCCAGGATCGGCAGCACCCGCGCCCACTGCTGCGTCTCGGTCAGAAGTTCGACCAGCTTGTGCAGGATCCGCGGCGCCTCGGGCGACGCCTCCAGCGCCGCGAAGCACTCGGCGATGGCGCGTTCGGGATCGTTCTTGCGGTCGTGATAGATGTCGACCAGCCGTTCGTGAAGCGCCGCCCGTGCTTCGCTTTCGTTGGGCAGCGCCAGCAACCCTCGCAGGTCAACGGTCAGCGCGTCCCAGTTGGCGGCGCGGGTGTGAATGTCGGCCAGCGCTTCCAGGGTCGGTCGGTGCTGGGGATCAATGGCCAGCGCGCGCGTGAAAAGATCGACCGCCTTGTCTTCCTGGTGCAGGTGCAAGCGGCTTTGCCCCAACCGGTACAGCGCTTCGAAGGTGTCTTCGCGCGACGGTCGCTCGCGGCGCGGGAACAACACCGAATCGTAAAGCTGCGCCGCCTGCTCCCAATCCTGCAGCGTGAAAGCCAGCGCGCCCCAATCGCGCAGCGTGGGCAGATACCCAAGATCCGCCGAGAAAGATCGACGATACGCTTCGACCGCCGCCGCCGTGTCGCCCAGGCCCTCCGCCGCGCGGCCCAGGCGGTGGCACACCGTCGCTTGCCAGGCGGCGCCTCGGCCCTGACCGGCGGCCCCCGGTCCGTTGTCGGCCAGGCTTTGCGCCAGCGGCCGCAGCGCCGCCCAGGCTTGTCGCTTGAAATAGATCTCCATCAGCGGCAGCGCCGCCGCTGCGTGCATCGGCTCCAGGGCGACGATCTGCGCGTACAGCGCGGTGGCCTGGTTCTCGTCGTCCAGCCTCTCTTGAAAGATGGTGGCCGCCTCGAACGTCAGCTCGATCTTCTTGTCAGGCGCGGCCACCCGATCGGCGGCGCGCCCCAGCAAGGTGGCCGCCTTCAGCCAGTCGTTGCGCTCGCGGTAGATCTGGACCAGCGCCAGCATGCTGGGCACGTGCGCCGGGTCCAGGGCCAGCGCCTGGGCGTATTGCTCTTCGGCAGCCACCGGATCGCCCACCTGCGCCAGCGCCACCTCGCCCAGCTGGAAGTGCAGGCCCACGCGCTCCTGCCCGTTCATCTGCTCGGCCGCCCGACCAAGCAGGCGCACCACGCCTTCCCAGTCTCCCAGCGCTTCTTGCACGCGGGCCAGGCCCATCAGCGACGGCAGGTGCTGGGGATTGTCGCGCAGGATCTCGCTGTACGCGTCGGCGATGCGCGTGGGCTCGCGAAAGCGATCCAGCCATTTTCGATCCAGCACGTCGGCCAGGCGATCCCAGTCGCTGCGCCGCCGGTACAACGTCTCCAGCAACATCAACGCGCCGCCGTGGTCGGGAACCAAGCCGAGCGCGCGCTGGCCGGCGGCGACGGCGTCGTCGGCGCTGCCCAGCCCCACGTCGCACCAGAAGGCGATCTGGGCCCACAGATCAGCGGCCTGCCTGGGCTCGGCCAGCGTCTCGGCCACCTCGGTCGTCGACCAGACGACGTCGGGCCATTTGTCGAACGCCCGCGCCAGGCGTTCCATCTCGTGCACAACCTGGCCGCTGGTGGGATCTTCGCGGAAGGCTTCCTGCAAAGTGATGAGGGCGCTGTTGGCGTCGACCAACCGGCGTTCGTAGATCTCTGCGATCCGGCACAGGGCGACGGCTCGGCGCGCGGGATCGCTCTCGTGCTCGAGGCCGGTCAACAGATCTTCGACCAGCGCCAATGCGTGCGCCCGGTCGTCGATGGGTGCGTGGAAAGCGAGTTCCTGCATGCGTCAGTCGGCCCTTGCGCGCGAACGGTCGACCAAAGTGCTTACCACAGGACGTTTACCTAGGGAAAAGCGGGGCGATTGGCGATTTCTGGAAGGTCGTCAACTGTTCGAGGAAGGCGTCCATCGCCACGATCTGTGGTGCGTGGCCGCCGGGAAGGGTCAAAATCTGGGCCCGCGGAAGCTCCTCCGCCAGGCCGTCGACGATCTGATGAAGGAACCGCGCCGACCCTTGGCCCTTCACCAGCAGCACCGGACGGGGAAAATCGCGCCAGGCGCCAAGGTCGTCCTGGTGATCGATGGCGTGGCGCGAGCTACGCAAGGCCTGCCGGTAACGCGACCACAGCGGCCACGCCGTCATCTGGCGCGGCGATTTTCCCGGCGGGCAAAAACCGGCGTTCACCGCGAACATTTCCAGATCGTCGTCCGTGACGTCGTCACCCAGCGAGCCCATGCGCGCGGCCACCTGGCGGGTGTCGTCGTCGACGGTGCCGCGGGCGCGCAGCACCCAGACCGCCGGCGGTTCGATCAGGGCCAGCGTGCGGACGCGGTGCGGATCGCGCAGCGCGAACGACAGGGCCACCTCGGCGCCGTAGGACCAGGCGACCACGTCGGCGGGCAGCGCCTGTTCAGCTTCCAGCGTGGCGGCTAGGGCGTCGGCCTCCATGCTCACCGAGTAGTCGGGCGGCAAAGGGAGGTTGTCGTAGCCGCGCGCCACGTTCAGCAACTGCACGCGCAGCACCCGTCGACTTTTTTCCAGGCGCGCGGCGTGCGGTTCCCAGCTCAGCCAGCCGAGCAGGCCGCCGGGGACCAGGACCGTCGGCGGTTCGCCGGCGCCGGTGACGATGACGGGCAGTTTCATGGGTTCCCCTTCATGGGCTCCAGATGATGAACGATGCGGGGGCAGTTTGCTTCCGCCGGAGGTGGCGCGCCAGGGCAGGGCAGGGGATGCGTGGCGGCTGCCGGCGCGCACCTTATTTTTCTCCCGAACTGACCTTATGATTGCCCGGCCCGGCGGTTCTGCCGGTGGGCGCCACTGCCCTTGGGAGAAGATCGATGAAACTAGGAACGTCGCTGGTCCTTGTCCTGTCCGCCGCTTCGCTGCCAATCACCCTGACGGCGCGCGCCGAACCCCGGCGTGAAGAACGACACGAAGAAAAGCAAGCCGTCCGACACGAAGAGCACCTGCCGCCGCGTGCGCCGGCGCCCGAATGGAAAGGGCATCCGCCCGGGGTTCACCCCGGCGGCCCGGCGTATCACCCGGCCGTTCACCCTCACGCTATTCGCGTCCTGCGCCCGCGGGTGGCCCGCTATGGCGAGCACCCGTGGCACCACTGGGGCCATGCGGAATTTGCCCGCCCGGTCTATTACTGGGACTGGGGCGTCGTCCATCACGTCTCCTGCACCGCCGAGGATTCTTACGGGGATCAGTATCCGGTCAGCGAGAGCACCTTCGCCGGCTTCGGCCTGGTCAACATGACCGCCGTCGAGGACGACGCGCTCGATCGCTGTTACGAAGAATCGGGCGGCGACCAAAGCTGTTACCTCGCGACCTGCTCGCACTTCTAGCAAGGCGATAAAAAGCCGGCGCGGCTATTTCGGGCGCGCCGTCAGCTTCATTTCGCCGATCCAGACCGCGGCGGTGGACGAGACGCGCACCGTCGCGTGAAAGGGCCCGCCGGCGTGGTGGATCAAACACGCGCCGTCGGGCGGGCAGACGGAGAAGGTCACGGTGCGCTCGGGTCCGGCGCCGATGACCTGATTTTCCAGGGTGTAGTCGCCGGCGGGAAGATCGTCGCCCGCCAACCAGACGTCCACCAGGGCGCGGCCGTCGCCGTGCGGGCGGATGCGCACGCCGTCTGGCGCGCCGGTGAGGACCGCGTCGCCGCCGTCGGCCAGATCGGCGTCGGCGCGCCGCCACTTGGCCAGGCGGGTGTGCCCGTCGACGATCCACGGCGTCACCGCCCAGCGGTGGCTGTCGCGCAGGCGGGCGCCCGTCGCCCACACGCCGGGGGCCAGCTCGAACACGGCGGCGATCAGCACGGTGGCCAGCAGCGCGCCCCGGATCAGCGCCAGCCGCGCCGGCGTGACCTCGTGGCGGGCGCCGGTCTGCGCCGCCCAAAAAAGACGCGCGAAGCCCACCTGCGCGAAGGCCACCACCGGGAAGGCCAGCATCTCGATCGGCACCCGGTAGCGCGGCTCGGCGAAGAACACGATGTACGTCGCCGCCAGCGCCAGTTGAAACGGCAAGAGCACGAACGCCGACCAGCGCCGCTGACTGGCGGCCAATCCCAATCCAGCCAAAAACGCGGCCAAAATGAACACCCCGCTGGCGTTGGCCGCGCCTTCGATGGCGCTGCGATGTCGATCGAAGAACGCGTTGTGCGGCGGCACCAGCACGCCCGGTCGATACACCGGCCAGTACAGCAACAGGCGCTCTTCGTCGAACAACCGCTGGGCGCGCAACGCCGCCAACCCGGCCGCGTACGTCGGTTCAAAACGCGCCCAGTCCTTGGCCAGCGCGTACGCCTGGCGGTCGACCATGCGGTGCGGTTCATCCAGCACCGAATGTCCGGTGACGTCCTTGAACAACTGGTTCAGCGCGCGGGTGTACGTGCCTTCGGAGTTGGGGTTGGTTCCGATCAGCGCCGTGATGCCGCCGTGACTGTCGGTGAAGAACAGCTCGCCTTCGTGGCGGCGGTTGCGGATGGCCCACGGCGCCAGCACCAGCAGTGTGGTGGCCACCGACAGCGCGGTCAGTTTGAGCGTGGACAGCGGTCGCTGCCTGACCACCAGCCAGTAGACAGCAGACAGCGCAGTCAGCGGCAGCGCGACCGCGCGCACGTACGCGGCCAAGCCCATCACCACGCCGAAGGACAGCGCTGCCAGGCGCGGCCGGGTCCGTCCCCAGCCGGTCAAGCAAGCGGTGCCCACCACGATCAACGCCGCCGCCGGCACGTCGGTCCCCACCACGCTGGCAAGCGCGATCCCCGCCGGCCACAGCGCGTACAACAATCCAGCGACGATCGCCGTCGCGCATGAAGGCGCGCCGGCCGCGCGCGGGCGATCGAACAGGTGCAACGTGGTGACAAACACGCCCGCCGCGCCGAGCCCGCCGAAGAAGACGCCCAGGAATTTTTGCGCCAGCAGATCGCCGCCGGCGTCTTTGATCATCGCCAGTAACACCACAAACCCCGGCATGTAGATGAACCCGTGGTCGAGCGCGCCCCATTCGGACAGATAGTTCGCCGACTCGCGGTACATGGCGAAGTCACCCACCGGAACGGTCGGCACAGCCAGCACCCAGCAAAGGCGCAAAGCGGTCGCCAGCAGCGTGATGGCGACGCCCCAGATCAGCGCGCGGTCAGGGTGGGGAGCAGCCGTGTCGGACATCGTTTTCTGCCGAACTCTAGTCGATCAGTGATATTTCTCGCGGGCTCATGTCCATCCTCCCCTTTCGGCGCGTGCTGTGCGCGAATCGCGGCGAGATTGCGGTCCGGGTGTTCCGCGCCGCGACCGAGCTTGGTTTTCGCACGGTGGCGATTTTTTCCGAGGAGGACCGGGTCCACCTGCATCGCTACAAAGCCGACGAAGCCTATCTGGTGGGCAAAGGCCTCGAGCCGGTGGCGGCGTATCTGGCCGAGGACGAGATCGTCGAGCTGGCCAAACGCCACGACGTCGACGCGGTTCACCCAGGTTACGGTCTTTTGTCCGAACGCGCCTCGTTCGCCCGCAAGTGCCGTGACGCCGGCATCGTCTTCATCGGCCCCACGCCCGAAGCGATCGATGCGCTGGGTGACAAGATCTCCGCGCGCAAGATCGCTCAGGCGGCGGGCGTGCCGGTGGTTCCAGGCACCGCCGAGCCAATTCGTTCCGTCGCCGAGGCGCGCGCCTTCGCCAATCAAGTCGGTTACCCGGTGATGGTGAAGGCGTCGGCCGGCGGCGGCGGGCGCGGCATGCGCTTGGTCAAGGGCGACAGCGACATGGCCGAGGCGCTGGAGCGGGCCAAGTCGGAATCGCGCAAGGCCTTCGGCGACGATTCAGTGTTCTTGGAAAAGCTGGTGGTGCGGCCCAAGCACATCGAGGTGCAGGTGCTGGGCGACAACCATGGCAACCTGGTGCACCTGTTCGAACGCGACTGTTCGGTGCAGCGCCGTCACCAGAAGGTGGTCGAGTACGCGCCGGCCTGGTCGGTGTCCGAGGCGATCCGCGCCCGCCTGGCCGAGGACGCGCTGAAGGTGGCGCGCCAGGTGACGTACACCAACGCCGGCACGGTCGAATTTCTCGTCGCCGAAAACGGCAGCCACTACTTCATCGAGGTCAATCCACGCATCCAGGTCGAGCACACGGTCACCGAGGTGATCACCGGCCGCGATCTGGTGCAGACACAGATCCGCATCGCCCAGGGCTATAAACTCAGCGATCCGGAGATCGACATCCCCAATCAGGCGGCCATCGAACGCCGGGGCGTGGCGATCCAGGTGCGCGTGACCGCGGAGGATCCGCGCAACGACTTTCTCCCGGACACCGGCAAGATCGCCGTCTATCGTCCGGGCGCGGGGCTGGGGATTCGCCTCGACGACGGGTCGGGCTACGTCGGCGCGCGGGTGTCGCCTTTCTACGATTCGCTGCTGGTGAAGATCACCGCGTCGGGCCTGGAATGGAACTACGCCCGCCGCAAGGTGGTGCGCGCGCTGCGCGAGTTCCGCATCCGGGGGGTGAAGACGAACATTCATTTTCTCGAGAACGTCCTGCAGCACCCGACGTTCGCCGCGGGCAAAGCCCACACCACCTTCGTCGATGAAACGCCCGAGCTGGTGCAGTACACGCCGCGCCGCGATCGGGCCACCCGCATCCTGCGCTATGTCGCCTCGACGGTGGTGAACGGCCACGCCACCGTGCGCGGCAAGCCCAAGCCGCCGCTGGTGGCGCTGACCCGCGAGCCGCTGCTGCCGCCGGTGGACCCGCGCGTCCCGCCGCCCGCCGGCAGCAAGCAGATCCTGGACAACCGCGGCCCGGAAGGCGTGGTTCGCTGGCTGCGCGAGGATCGCCGCGTGCGCCTGACCGACACCACCTGGCGCGACGCCCACCAGTCGCTGCTGGCGACGCGCTTGCGCACGTACGATCTGGCGCGCATCGCGCCGGCCACCGCGCGCGTCTGCGCCGATTTTTTCTCGCTGGAGATGTGGGGCGGTGCCACCTTCGACGTGGCCTATCGCTTCTTGTCGGAAGATCCCTGGCTGCGTCTGGAAGAGCTGCGCAAGCTGGCCCCCAACATCATGTTCCAGATGCTGGTGCGCGGGGCCAACGCCGTCGGCTACACCAACTATCCCGACGACGTGGTGGTCGCCTTCATCGAAGAAGCGGCCAAGGGGGGCATCGACGTCTTTCGCATCTTCGACGCCTTGAACGACGTCGACAGCATGCAGGTGGCCATCGAAGCGGCGCAGAAGACCGGCAAGATCGTCGAGACGGCGATCTGCTACACCGGCGACGTCTCCGATCCCACGCGCAAAAAATTCGATCTCAAGTACTACGTCGACCTGGCCAAGGAAGTGGTCCGGCGCGGAACGCACCTTTTGGCGATCAAAGACATGGCCGGCCTGCTGAAGCCGCGGGCGGCGACCATGCTGGTGCGGGCGTTGAAAGAAGCGGTGGACGTGCCGCTGCACCTGCACATGCACGACACCTCGGGCAACAGCATCGCCAGCTACCTGGCGGCGATCGAGGCCGGCGTCGACGTGGTCGACGGCGCGGTCAGCATCATGGGCGGCATGACCTCGCAGCCATCGCTGTCGTCGCTGGCCTTCGCGCTGGCCGGGACGCCGCGCGATCCGCGCGCCGATATTGCCGGCCTAGAGAAGCTGTCGACCTACTGGGAGCCGGTGCGCGAGTGGTACGCGCCGTTCGAATCGGGCCTGAAGGCGCCGGCCGCCGACGTCTACGAGCACGAGATCCCCGGCGGCCAGTATTCGAACCTGCGCGCGCAGGCCGAGGCGCTGGGCGTGGGCGCGGCCTGGGAGACGGTCAAGCACGCCTACGCCGACGTCAATCGCCTGTTCGGCGACATTCCCAAGGTCACGCCGTCGTCGAAGGTCGTCGGCGACATGGCCATCTGGATGGTGAAGCAGGGCCTGGACGCCCGCGCGGTCAGCGAGAAGGCGCAGGACCTGACGTTCCCCGAATCGGTGATCGATTACATGCGTGGATCATTGGGCCATCCGCCGGGCGGTTTTCCCGAGCCGCTGCGCACGCACATCTTGAAAGGCGCCACCCGGATCGAAGGCCGCCTCGGCGCATCGATGCCGCCGTTCGACTGGGCGGGGGCGCGCCGCGAGATGGAGACGCTGGCCGGCGTCAGCGTCGAGAACCGCGACGTGGTGTCGTACGCGCTTTATCCCAAGGTGATGCGCGAATACATGGAGCACCGGGCGTTGCACGGCGACACCTCGGTGCTGCCAACGCCGACGTTCTTCTACGGCCTGCGCGTCGGTGAAGAGTCGTGGGTCGACATCGAACCGGGCAAGACGCTGATCATCAAGCTGCTGTCCATCGGCGACGTCGAGCCGGACGGCGCGCGTGTGCTGACCTTCGATATAAACGGCCAGCCGCGCACCATGCGGGTGGCCGACGACGCCGCCAAGGTCACCGGCGTGCGCCGCCGCAAGGCCACCGCCGGCCGCAAGGGCGAGATCGGCGCGCCCATGCCGGGCCGGGTGATCGATCTCGTGACCAAGGTCGGCGAGCACGTCAAGGCCGGGCAGAAGCTGCTGGTGACCGAGGCGATGAAGCTGGAGACGGTGATCAAGGCGCCGGTGAGCGGCCTGGTGCGGGAGATCGTGGCCGGCGCCAGCGAAAGCGTCGAGGCCGGCGATCTGCTGGTGGTGATCGAAGAGGGCAACCCTTGAACGGATGCAGTCCGTCGGTCCACAAAGCAGCATGACGGTCCGAGCCTCCGGGGCGCTGCTGTTGGTGCTGATCGGCGCGCTGTCGTGCGAACGGCGCACCTCCGAAATGCCGTCGCAATCGGCGTTGCCGCCGCCGATGGCCGAAATTTCACCGCCGCCGACGAAACGCATCCGCATCGCGATGATCGGAAAAAGCTCGACCAACCCGGTGTTTCTTTCGGCGCGCGCCGGGGCCGAGGCGGCGGCGCGCGATCAATCGGCCAAGCTGGGATTTCCCGTGCAGGTGGTGTGGCTGACCCCGCCGCGCGAGGATCCGCAGGTGCAGGCGCAGCGGATCGCCCAGGCGGTGAAAGAAGGAATGGACGCCGTCCTGGTGTCGTGTTCGGACGACGTGCAGCTGACCCCGGCCATCGACGACGCCGTCGCCAAGGGCGTGCCGGTGATGACCTTTGACAGCGATGCGCCGCAGTCGAAACGGTTTGCTTACTTCGGCGTCGACGATCGGCGCCTGGGCGCCACGGTGATGGCCGAGCTGGCCAAGCTGATTCACGGGCGCGGCAAGATCGCCATCCTGGCCGGCAACCCGGCCGCGCCCAACCTGCGCAAGCGCGCCGAAGGCGTGAAAGAAGAGGCCGCGCGCTATTCGCACGTGGACATCGTGGGAACGTTCTTCCACCCGGAGACGCCCGAAGATGCAGCGGCGGAAGTCCTGCGCGTCACCGCCGCCTATCCCGAGCTGCGCGGCTGGGCGATGATCGGCGGCTGGGCGCTGTTTTCGAAGACGCTGCTCGACGAGCCGGCGCTGCAGAAGATGAAGATCGTCGGCGTCGACGGCTTGCCGCCCGAGCTGCGCTACATCGAAAAGAAAGTGGTGCCGGTCTTGATCGCCCAGCCGACTTTTCTCTGGGGAAATGTCGGGGTGATGAAAATTCTCGACCGCATTCAGTACCACCGAGACGTGCCCTCAACGATCGCGATGGAGCCGGTGCGGATCACCGCCGACACTCTGGGCGATTGGTCTCGTCAGTTGAAACAGTGGGGATTCGCCGACGTGCCCGAGGAATATTTGAAATTGAAGTAATCGAGCGACGCGCGCACGTTGCGAATGGCGCGCACGTTTCGGGCATGTTTCACCGTGATTTCCTGAGCGCTAAATCTGATCGCATTGCTTCCAAAATCCTTTACACCCCTTGCGGCCGCTGGCTAGGTTCCTCGTGCTGATTCATGGCCACGACCAAAAAGAAACAACCAGGGGGTCTTTCGATGCGACTTTCCGCTTCTGCCTTTGCTTTGGCTCTTCTCTCTCCGCTGGCTGCGCTGGCCCAGACGCCGCCGCCCGCTGACGCTCCACCCGCCGCGCCGCCGCCGGTTGCGGCTCCGCCCGCTGCGCCGGCTCCTGCTCCTGCGCCCGCACCGGCGGCAGCTCCCGCTCCCGCAGCGGCTCCCGCTGCTGCGCCGGCCGCTCCGCCCGCGAAGACCTGGAAAGATCTGGTCACGTTCGACGGGCTCGTCGACGCGTATTACATGTACAACCTCAACGGCGTGAACAGCCTGAGCCAGCCGGGAGTCCGGCAGTTTGATACCAATTCAAATACGTTCACGCTGAACCTCGCCAAGTTGGGCATCGGCGTCAGCGCGGACAACGTTGGTCTGCGCATCGATATGGGTTACGGCTCGATGGGCAACATCATCAACGGCACCACCCCGGTGCTGACTCCTCCGCCCACGGGTTCGACCATGCCGGGATCGGCTATCGTGCCCAATGCCTTTCTGATCGAGCAGGCCTACGCCACGGTGATTCCGGTCGACAACTTCACCATCGACTTCGGTAAATTCACCACCACCGCCGGCGCCGAGGTCATTGAAGCCAACAAGAACTGGCTCTACTCGCGTTCCTTCCTGTTCTTCAATATCCCGCTGGTCCACACCGGTCTGCGCCTCGGCTACAAGATCAACGACATGGTGTCGGTGCAGGGCAGCGTCGTGAATGGCTGGAATGGTCAGGGCTTCGAGATCGACACGAACAAGGACAAGACCATCGGCCTGTCGGCCAGCTTGACCTTCCCGGGCGGGGTCAGCGTGATTCCGACCGTCTACTTCGGCAAGGAAGGCAGCAGCACCGATACCCGCTTCCTGGGTGATCTCGTCGCCGCGTATTCGGCGGGCGCGCTGGGTTTGAACCTGAACGTCGACTACGTCAATGACAAGGCCGGCGGTGTCGATAACTTCTTTGGTGTGGCCGCGATGGGACACTATGCGGTCGCCGATCACCTGTCGCTGACGGTTCGCGGTGAGTACGCGCAGCAGAAGTTTGGGGACACCACGAACAAGCTGGAGGAGTTCACTTTGGGCGCGGGCGTGCCGATGGCCGGACGCTTCGAGTTCCGTCCTGAGTTCCGCATGGACTTCACCGACCCCGCCCAATTTGTGGGCGACTCAGGTCCCAAGAAGACGCAGGCCACGTTGACCGGCGCTTTCCTGGCCTGGTTCTAAGCAAGGCGCGCTTCGGCGTGCGGATGAGAGGGGCTCGCAGTGGCTGCTGCGAGCCCCGTTTTTTTAGCCGCAATAGTGGTGCTCCGGAAATTGATAACCGGAAAATTGCTTTACCGTCACGGAGACGTCGTTTACGTTGCCGCCTTCACAACGGACTCAAGGAGGACAGGATGCGCATTCACTTGGTAATGGGAGCGGCAGCAGTCGCTCTGTTTCCCCTGACGGTGATGGCCCAGACGACGCCTCCGCCTCCCCCGGCGGATGCAGCGGCGATGCCGCCGGCCGCTGCGGCACCCGGCGTGCAGAAGACCTGGAAAGACATGGTGACGTTCGAGGGCCTGGCCGACGCGTACGGATCGTTCCGCCCCGGCGGGTCGCAGAGCGTTCCGCTCGGCTTTCGCGTCTTCGATGCGCCGACGGACACGTTCTCGCTGGCGTTCGCCAAGCTGGC
>DASXQB010000207.1:0-16901 GCA_036493295.1 Polyangia bacterium
CCAAGGATTGCCCGGGTCCAAGGCGGTCGCTGCCGCCAGCGCGCGCGCCGCCTCGCCGTGCCGTCCCAGGCGCCGCAGCGCCGTGGCCAGGTCGTGCTGCGCTTCCGCTGAGCCTGGATCGTGGCGCAGGGCGCGTTCGGCCTGGCGTCGGGCCGTTTGCGGTGTCACCTCCTCGCCATCGGGCTCGAAGGCGTCGGCTTTGAACTCGCCTTCGTTGTCGTAGAGGATCTGTTCCCGCGCCACCACCGCCTCCAACCATTTGCCGAAGCCCGACCCGGCCAGAACCCGCTCGTCTGATCCGGTCCGCAGCCGCCACACGCGACCGCGCTGGTCCAACGCGAACCGATCCCCCAGCTCAGCCTCGGCGAAGATCAGATCGTCTGCCTGCGCCGCCGGCTCCGCGTTCAGAATCAGCAGCGACGGATCGGCTTCGGGGCCGACGCCTCCCACCGCGATGCTGCCGTGAAACAGATCGGCGCCGTCGAACGAAACCAAGAACGATCGCAGCTCCTCCGGTAGCGGCGATCGCAAAGCGCGATCGGCGGCGGCAAGGGCGGATCCCTCGGCTGGTGGTCCGACGCGAATCAGGCCTGCCGGCAGTCGTGACTGCGCCTGACGAAACGTCTCGAAGAACATCAGCGACGGTCAGGCACGGCAGGACGACCGGGCGCGATCACTTGCGGGTCAAGTTCGAAGGCAGCGTGCCGCCTCCGCCCGCCATGGCTGCGGCCAGACGCGAAGACACGCCGATGACTTGCATCTTGCCAACGGCGCCGCGGCGGGACCCTTCACTGCGCCACGACATCACCGGGTCGACGGTCAGACGGTTGGCGCTGTCCATCTTCACCTCGGCGATCTCCGTGACGCGCCAGCCACCGTCGGTCAGGGCGGTCGCGTGCAGCACCAGATCCAGCGTGCTGTTGGCCAACGCCGCCACGTTGTGCATGCCCGGCAGCTGCGACGACAGCGCTTCCAACCGGGCCAGGCCCTCACCCGCCGAGCGCGCGGTTAGGCCAAGAATGATTCCCTCTTGCCCGTGTGACGCCGCCAGCAGCAGATCCAGCAGCTCGGCCCCCAGGATTTCTCCGACTACGAGGTGGTCAGCGCGCAACGCCGCGGCCACCTGGATGACGCTCGCCAGATCGCCGACGGGCGCAAGCTCGGTCCAGCCCGCGCCAGGCTGCCCAGCGCCGGCGCCCAGCGAGACCACGCGCCGGCCGCTGGGAATGGCGGCGGCGACCGCGCCCAGCAATGCCGAGACCGAACCAGGGTCGCCAGTGATGAGAAGATTTCGCTGCGCCGTCAGGCCTGCCTCGATCACCAGCTGCGCTTCTTTGCTGAGACCGCCGGCCGCGCCCAGCTCGGCCAGCGAATGCACCGGCAACGCCGGCTTGCGGATCGAACCGCAGACGCCGGCCACCGCGGCCGGAGGAAAGATCGCGGCGATGCGCGTGCCGTCGGGCAGACGGACATCCACCACCGGGTTGTCGGGTGCCGGCGGCGGCAGCGCGGTGTTCGCCAGGCGCCACAACGACTCGGCCACGGCGTTGGGATCGCCCAGTCCGCCAGCCATCGGTTCCAATTTTCCATTTCGCTCGACGAGCGTGCTATTGGGCCCGGCGATGATGATCTGGGTGACCGTTTCGTCAGCGACCAGCGCCTCCAGTTGATCGAGCGGCGCCGCTTCAGCGGTCGGCGCGTGGTCCGAGACCGGGCCGGTCATTCCACCGTCGGCGGAAAGATCGGGGCTGCCCGCTTCCGCCTCGGCCGCGCCGGCGTCCGCCAGCGAATCGACCAGGTCGCTGGACAGCGGTCGGCTGGCGTCGTCATAGGCGGCGTTTCGCGACCCTTCGAACAGCGCCGGCCCGCTGGCAGCGCTCAGCTCATCGCCCGCCGATGCGATGTCGGCCGGTGAGGGCGGCGCCATGTCCCCGCCGATGTCGACCCCGTCATCTTCCAGGCCCAAGGGCGAGGTGGGCGCTGTGCTCCGTCGCGGCGGTGGTGGCGGCGGCGGAATAGGCACGCGGCCGGAACGGGACTTGGTGCCATAGCCTTCGTCGCCTTCGTCGTCGTCGGGGCCGACGTCCGGCAACGCCGGCAGCCCCGACAAGCCCGAGCCGCTGCGTGCCGGTGGGGGTGGCGGGGGTGGCACGGGCAGGGCGCGCGCCGCGCTGGATGTCCCGGCGCGCAGCCCGCCGCTGTCGCCGCCGTCGCCTTCCAGGGTGATCAGAAAATCGCCCACCTGGATGCGATCCGAGCCGCTGACGGTGGCGTTGTCGACGATCTTGCGTCCATTCAGATAGGTGCCGTTGGTGCTCTTCAGATCGACAAGCTCAAGTTCGCCGTCTTTGGAAACCAAACGCGAGTGCCGCTTTGATATGTTGCCTTTGGGCAGGACGATGTCGTTGCCCGAGACGCGGCCGATTGACACTTCGTCTTTGTCGAACGTCAAGGATCGGGGTTCGCCCCCTTTTTCGGTGATCGTCAGCTTGATCATGAAGCCTCGGCGAGGGTTGGCGCCGCGTTCGGCGGGAGGACGTTATGCCGCGCCGTCTGCGCGGTCAAGACTTGGTCCCCCCGGCATCTGGGGCAGTGCCACCCGACGCTGCGGGCCGGCCGACCGTCGATTCAGCCGGAGCAAACCCGGCGGCGATGGCGTCGCCGAAGACGCTGGCCACGCCGATGACCATCAGCGCTGCCATGCCGACGCCGATCAAAAGGGAAGTGCGGTCGTTTCGATTGGCCCTGGGCTGGCCCGTCATTTCGGCGCAGTATACAGGACCATGTCTTGGCCACGCGGTCAGATGCGATCGGCTGCTCGTCGAGGGCTGGTCACCTGGGCGGCTGCGGCGATGCTGCTGGCGGCGGCCGGCGGGGGGTATGCGCGGGCCGCGGCCAAATATTACTTCCGCGTCGGGCCAGTGAAAGCACCTGGCGATGTGGATGTTGAGCTGAAGACGTTCGCCGCCGAAGCGCTGCGGGCCGAGCTGTCGTCGCGGCCGAATTGGGCATCTGATGTGCCGGGCAGCGACGACGAAGGACTGGTAACGGAACTGAAAAAACGGGGCCTGCGCGGGTTCGACGTCACCTTGCGTCTGGAGACGCTCAAGCGTGAGTTGAAGGCCCCCAACCCTGGCGGCCACCTGCATCGTCTGGCGGTGAACGTGCGTTTGACCGTCTTCGGGACGGCGATTCCAGGTGCGAAGCTGGCATTCAGCGGCGACGGGGAGTCAGGGGTGGAGTCAGAAGTGACCGAACGCCAGGCCGAGACCGAAGGAACGGCGGCGGTCCGCGACGGCATCAAGGACGCCATCAAACAAGCGGTCGATCAGGCTGAGGCAAAGCTGTCGCTGGGTGTGGCAGCGCCCCTGAACGAAAAGAAGCGCCACAAAAAGTGACCGGCCGCTTGGCGGCTCCAGCAGGGTGTCCCGGTATCCACCGGCACGCTGCATGCGGACGGACTGCCCACCTTGCCACGCCTCGGGCCCTCCGGGCGCGACCGCTAGCGCGGCCGAACGGAACGCTTTCCGAATCGTGAGCCTCTTGCTAGTGTGAAAGGCTCGGGCCGAGGTCGATGCAGGCGATCCAATTCGTCCTCTTTTTGGTGGTTGTGGCGCTGGCATCGTCGGTGGTCGTGATCGTGATCCGTCGTCGCTGGGCGACGGTGCGACCGGCGGCCGGTCAGCGCGCGAAGAAGCCGCCGGCGGGAACGCCTGCCAAGGCGGCGGCGCCACCGTCGGGGCAGATATGCCCGGCGTGCGGCCAGCAATATCCGTCGGGGTTGCGCTATTGTCCGCGCGACGCCCGCGCGCTGGTTCCCGTCGGTAGGGCGGCGATTGGCGGGTCGACGCTGGGCACGCAATGTCCGCGCTGCGCTCGTCTCTATGAGGCGGACAAGCGGTTCTGTCCGTTCGACGCCGAAGAGCTGGTGTCAGCGTCGACGGCGGCATCGGAGGCCGGCGATCGACAGGGTGGACCCGGCGGAAGACCGGCGCGCGAAGCGGCCAAGATCTGTCCGCACTGCGCCGCTCACTACGAAGCGGACGCCACCTTGTGCGGTCGCGACGGAGCCGAACTGGTCAGCGTGAACTGACGAATGCGTCCCGGCGGATCCGGGAGCGAAGGCCGTCGTTTGGTCACGGACGCGGGGGTGGGGGCGGCTGATTGTTGTTGCCGCGCCCGCCGGGTCCACCGCCGCCCGGACCACCACCGCCGCCACACGCGGCAGCGCTACAGGTGCTGATCCCGGCGGTTTGACAGCAATGGCTGCGCGCCGCGGGGCAATCGCTGTCGACGCCGCAGAGCACGGCCGACAAACCATTCGCGCACTGTTGCGGCGCTGCGCACATGGTGGAAAGGCCGAGCAAAGACGCGCAGCAGACGTTGCCCGCGCCGCAATCGCCGCCGAGACATCCGATGCTGGGACCTCCCGGGCAAATCGCGCCCGCCTTGATGCAGGTTTCGGAGCGCGTGTTGTTGTTCATCTGCAGGCAGCACGCTTCCGTGCTCGCCTGACAGGTCATTGCACCGCAGGCGATGCCGCTCCCACCGGCTGCGCCACCGCTGCCGCCCGGTCTGCCACCGGTGCCGACGCTGCCGCCACTGCCGACCGCGCCGCCGGAGCCGGGGCGTCCGCCGCTGCCGATGGATCCACCCGCCGCGCCGCCGGCCGCGCCACCGGAGCCTGGACGACCGCCGCTGCCGATTGATCCGCCCGCCGCGCCGCCAGCCCCGCCACCGCTGCCGGGAACGCCGCCCGAGCCCGTACCCGGTTTCCCGCCGGTGCCGCCTGACTGTCCGGCGATTCCGCTGCTACCACCGGTGCCGTCACCGATGTTGGTGGTGGGGAACCCGTCGTCGAGCGCATCGCGCCCGCAGCCGACGTACGCCACTGCGACCAAAGCCAGAAACAGAGCGGAGCATTCGTTTTTGTTCATGGGGAGAGCCTCGAAGCGATTCCCACATTGTAGGCGAAATCCTGCGATTCGGGGACCGTTCGCCGAGCAACTGTGTCAGTACCCGCTGCCTTGCGGCACCACCATCCGGAACGCGCCTGTATTGTCGGTGTGGGCCACCGCGCGCAGCACGGGCGCCACGGCATTGGGGCCACTGCAGGGTTGGTCGGTCGCCCCGCATCGTACGCGGTAAAGATGAATCAGCACCGACGGCAAGGGAGCGCCTGAGACGCCTTGCACGACACCCTCGACCAGCGTGGCGGGCGGCAAGGCGACGTCGCGTTGGGCATCTCCGGTCACCATCACCGTCGACTCGGTCAGGCGCGGCACGGCGGCGCCTGCCGGCGGGTCGTAGTCGATGGTATAGGTGCCGGGATCCAGCAGCAGCTGGTACTGGCCGCTCTGATGACTGGTGATGCTGCTGGGGACGGCTACCGCCGTCGAGCAGGCGCCGCTGGTGCTGACATCGCTGCGCGTGGCGACGATGGTCATTCCGGCCACCGGCGTCTGGTCAGCGTCGGTGATCGTGCCGCTGATGACCGCGCGGCGCGGGAGCACCACCTTGCGCGCCAGGGCGGGCGCGGCGGCGGTTCCGCCGGCGGCCAGCGGGAACGCCGGCAGGCACACCACGCCGAACTTGGAATCGGCCGGCGGGACCACGGTGATGTCGTAGGGGCGCAAGGTGTCGGCCGTGCCGGGCAGCAGCGAGAGATTGGCGCCTCCCTGCATATCAGTCGGCCCGCTGCGCGTGTAATCGGCCGACCCGTCCATGCTGCCGTCGATCGACGCATGGGCGTGCACCACGGCGTTGCTGATCGGATCGCCGGTGGTGCTGTCGCCGTGTACCTCGAAGCGAAAGACGTTCGGCTGTCCGTACGCGGGCAGGTGCAGGTCGCCCAGATCGGTGTTGCTGGTGAGGGTGATGGCCTGCGTGGTGAAGCGGGGATCGGCGGACTGATCGTCGCTGGGCGCGAGCTCGATGGTGATGGCGGCGGTCGGATCGCTGGAGACGTTTCCGGTGGGGATGGTCAAGCTGAACACGCCGCCGGATTGGGTCTCCGCCACATTGCTGATGATGGTGGTGCCCTGAAGCGCCCGGGCCAGGAATCCATCGCGTCCGTTCTTGATCGCCGACACCAGCCGTCCGTGCACGGTCAGCGCGTCGGCGGGAAACGTCAGCCACAGCGTGGTGGCCAGCTTGGCCTGCAGCGAAATGGGCGCCTGTTTCCGATCGTCGGGCGGCGTGGGCAGAACGTCGACTTGCGCGCTGGCGCCCAGCACGCTGTCAGGGACGCTGAGCATGAACTGCGTGGGCATGTCCTTGGTTCCCGCCGGCCATTCGCTTTCGAACTGGAGATCGGCAAGGCCGGGAATGGCGGCGGGCAGGGTGGCGATGAGGTGCGATGATCCGACAAGAGTGGCGTCGGGGCCGAGGCCGCCGGTGATCGTCACCTTCGGTCGGGCGGTCCATGCCGCCGTGCTGCCGTCGAAGGTGACGCCATTGATCTGAGTGGTGGCGGCCTTGGCGTCGCTGGTCGGAACCAGCTCGACGGAGAAGGTCCCGGTGGGCGCTTCGCGGGCGATGCACACGCCGGCCATGCAGGCCTGATTCGTCGGGCATTGGATGTCTTTCCGACAACCGGACGCGCTGCTGGTGGGTGCGGCGCAGCCAGCGGCGGCCAGCAGCCAGGCGCCGATCAGGGCGGCGGCGGGCGCTCCGGTTGCACGTGCGCTGGTCACTTGCACTCCAGATTCAAAGTCCAATGCGCTTCGGCGTGTCCCGCCGTGTCGGGCACCGCGGTCAGCTTGCGATCGAGCGGCTGGTTGTCGCCGGGGAGAAAAGGGCGGTCGGCGATGAACACCATGATTTGGTGCTGGGTCAGGCCGAGAGCCAGCGTCGAGCTCAGGCAGTCGACGGTGATGCTGACGTCGGTCGATTGCGGCGTGGAGGCGTTCGAGTGGTGGATGTCTTGATTGAGCAGCAGTCGGCTGTTGGCCGAAAACGGCGGGTAGTCGGCGATCCAGCGGACGTGCAAATCGTCGTTCAGGTTCGGATCCGACACCGTCACCCGGAACATCGTCGGAACCATCGTGGCAGTCACGACCGCGCCGTTGTCGGGAAAGCTGTCGGTGATGACCGGGGCGAAGTTCTGCGCGGCTGGCGGATCCTGAAAGTCGGGAGCCAGCGGAATCACACAAGCGCAGGGCAACGAAAGTAAAAGGGCGGTCACGGCAAGCAGGCAGCGCGCGTGCGCCGCGAAGGTGGAAAGCCAACGACAAAGCACGGGGCGTGCCACGGCCAAAAATGCTGGTTTCGGCTTCATTTCCGGGGGGCGAGCGCGGCGGACTCGGACATTGGTGTCAGGATTTTTCTCAGGATTGCGCGGTGACTGGGCGTTTCGCGGGCGCGAGGTCGCGCCGCCTACAGCGGCTCCTTCGCCGTCACCGGCGACGGTTCCGGATCGCCGGCGCCATCGCCGCCTTCTTCTTTTTCGAGGTGGCGGAAGATGGTGCGTGGATCGACGCCCAGATCGCGGGCGGTCTTGGTGCGGTTGCCGGCGTTCAGCACCAGCACCTCGTTGATATAGTCGCGCTGGAATTTTTCCTTCGCTTCCAGCAGCGGCAAAATGGGCGGCAGATCATCGGGCAGCAGATCCAGATCTTCGGGACCGAGCAGCGCTTTGTCGGCCAGGACGACGGCTTTTTTTACCCGGTTTTCCAGCTCGCGGATGTTGCCGGGCCAGCGGTGGCGTTTGATGGCGGCGATGGCGTTCGGGGTGAGGCCACGGACCTTGCCACCATATTCAGGCGAGTAGCGCCCGACCATGTAACGGGCCAGCACCACGATGTCGTCGCCGCGATCGCGCAGCGGCGGCAGGTGCAGGTGAACGACGTTCAGGCGATAGTAGAGATCTTCGCGAAAGCGTCCGGTCTTGATCTCGGCTTCCAGGTCGCGGTTGGTGGCGGCGATGATGCGGATGTCGATCGGTTCGGCGTTGGTGTCGCCCACGCGCACCACCACGCGCTCTTGCAACGCGCGCAGGATCTTCACCTGCAAGGCCAGCGGCATCTCGCCGATCTCGTCGAGGAACAGCGTGCCGCGGTCGGCGGCTTGAAAGCGGCCGAGCTTGTTGCTGACCGCGCCGGTGAAGGCGCCGCGCACGTGGCCGAACAATTCCGACTCCAGCAAGTTCTCCGGGATGGCGCCGCAGTTGATGGTGACGAAGGGACCCTTGGCGCGCGTCGAACGGTTGTGCAGCTCGCGGGCGATGAGTTCCTTGCCGGTGCCGGTCTCGCCGGTGACCAGCACGGAGATGTCCGTGGCCGCCACCTTCTGCACCTTGCGAAACACCTCCTGCATCGGCGGCGACGAACCGAGGATCTCGCCGAAGCGCATCCGCTCCATCCGCTCCTGCAGCGACCGGTTGTCGAGCTGCAGTTCGTTCACCAGCAAGGCATTGCGGATCAGCAGCGACGCCTGCGAGGCGAAGATGGTCAGCACCTCCAGGTGCGTCTCCTCGAACAGCTGGGCCACGTTGTCGTTGCCGACGTAGATGATCCCCAGCATGTTGCCGCGTTCCAGGAGCGGCACGCACATCACCGAGGTCAGTTTCAGATTCACCACCGACAGCGAATTTTTGAACTCGCTGTCCGACAGGGCGTCGCTGATGATCAGCGCCTTCCGGCTTTTCACCACCCGGGCCAAGATCGAATCGGACAGCTGGCTGACGGCGTCGCTGATGGTTTCCCGGCGAAGGTTGCGCGCCACCTTCACCACCGGCTCGCCCGATTCCATCAGCACCAGGAAGCCCTTGTCGGCGTTGCTGACCTGAATCATCACGTCGAGGAGTTGCTCCAGCAACGTCGGCAGCTCGTAGCTGGCCATGAGCTTCTGCGAAAACTCGAGCAGCTTCTTGTACGAGTTCAGCTCGGCCATGGTGCGGGCCGCCGATTCGTCGGTGACCGGCTCGTCGTACAGCGAGAATTCCAGCTCGATGAAGCCCAGGCGGATGCGATCCTCGTGGGTCAGGCGGTGCTTGTTGCGCTTGCGGCCGTTGACGTACAGCTCGGCGTCGCGGTCGGTGGTGGCGATGTTGAAGTCGCGCCCGTCAAAGTGAATGTGGGCGTGGCTCTCCGCGAGCAGCGGATCGGGCAGGGTGATGTCCGCTTCTTCGCTGCGTCCCAGCGACGTAATTTTTTTGTAAATATGATAGACCTTCACGCCTTTGCCAGGCATCTGCATTCGTAGCGTGGCCATGTGCCTTCCGTCTTTCTCCTGGTTAAAACGCTCCCGCGAGCCCAAAGCCCAGGGGAGCGGAAGGAATTCCTGGTTCGATGCGCAGGCGGGCGGCCTGCGGTTTTGCCGCGGCGGGGCCGGCGCCCGCCGGAATGGCGTCGCCTTCCAGCAGCTCGCGTTCCTGATAGTGGCGGACGGCGTCCACGGCGCCCCAGATGGCGGCGGCAAAGAACAGCGCGCCGCTGGCCAGCTGCACGCGCAGAAGATCGCGTGACCGGTCCTCCTGCGAGTGGTCGATGTCGGGCGTCGGACATGGTGTCGACAGCCCGCCGACGTCCGTGTTCTGGGGGGTCAGGCAGCGGCGCTGCGGTCGCACCCCGTAATACGCGAAGTTGACCACAAAGGCCGAAACCGAAATGGCCGCCAATCCCGCTTCGGCGCCGGCGAACAGCCACCCTTTGCGGCGCTCGCCGTTTTGAAATTGGCCGGCCCCGAACGGCACGAAGTTCATCAGATATGAATGGCGTTCGTACACCACCACCTTGGCGCTGGCGACGCGCAGGCGCTCGGCTTCTTCGCGGCGCTGCAGGGCCAGCTCGGCCTCTTGCTTCCGGCGCTTGGCCTCGAGGGCGGCGATCTCCTCTTCTTCGTCCTTGAGGACGCCGTTGAAGAAATCCACCACCCGCGGCGGATCCAGCAGCGGATCAAATCGATAGTCGGGGCGCAGCTCCAAGAGCTGGCGGAACTCGGCCTTGGCGTCGCCCGGGCGGCCTTCGAACAGGTTGGCCACGCCCAGCATGCGGTGCGCTTGCACCACCTCGCCCTCGGTCTCAAGCCGAACGTCGGGATAAAGCAGCGGCTTGAGGATCTGGATGGCCCGCTGGTATTCGCCGCGCCCGAAGGCGACGCGGCCGCGGTCGAACTCTTGCGACGGCGGCGCCACGGCCATCAGCGCCGAGAGAATCAAGACAGCGAACGACACTAGTTTCCGGTCCTGACTTTCACCACGTGGTTCAGGCGCTGCCCGGCCCGCACGGTCACCCGATCGGACGTGAAGCTGTCGCCGGTGTCGACGCCGACTTCGATTTCCTTGCTGGGTTCGTCGGTGGCCAAAAATGGCACGGCCACGTCCTCTCCGGCAGCGGCGGGCGTGGCCTTGCCGCCGTGGTCCAGGTCTTTGATCATGATGCGCGCGTTGGGCAGCGGCGGATCGGTGGTAATCAGCAGGCGCGCCGGCCGCCATTTCAAGCGTCGGGCAAGGACGTTGTCGGGCGGCACGGGGCGGTCCGGGCCGACCTCGATCCTTTCGACGAAACAACAATCAGAAGGGCTGCGGAACTCGATCACGTGGTTGCCGGTCCACGGGACGGACAGACTTTTGTGGTCGGGGTCGTATGCGAACTGGCGCTGGCCATCGAGGTAGACGTCCACGTTCTGCGGCGTCGGGCCGAGGACGAAGGTGCGCGTGCCGCCCGCGGCCGCTTCGTCCGCGATGTTTGGTGGCGCCTTTGTCGTGGCGGCGACATGGGTGGGTCGGGGATGCGGCTCAGGTCGTCTTTCGGCGGCGACGGGCGGCGAGGGTGTCGACATCGCAACCGGCGTGGCGCCGATTTTTTCGGCCCCGCGTGGCACCGGCTGCGGCGCCGGCGCCACCGCGATCGGCGGGAGGGGCCTTGGCGCCGGGCGCATGCGAGCGATGCCCCCGATCATCCCGGCGATGCCGGCCAGGATGGCGGTGACAAGCGCGGCGTGCTTGAGCCGGGTGCGGCCCTCCAGACGTTTCAACGCCGTCAGCACGGCAGGGTGCTGGGGATTGAAGGCCAGCACGCGATTCCACAGCTCCATCGCTCGCGCCGAGCGTCCTTCGCGAAGCTGCCGATCGGCGGCGACCACCAGCGCGCCGGCCATCCGATCGGGCAAGGCGCGTTCGAAGGCGGCCGGATCAGCGAAATACGCTCGCAGCTCGGACCGCACGTCGGTGAGACCGGCGTCGCTCAGGTAATCGGCCAGGTCGGCGGTCAACAAACCGACGGTGGCGTAGCGATCGTCGGGGTTGCGGGCCAAGGCGTGCGCGATGATGCGGTGAAGGCCGTCGCCGATCTGCCGGTTCACCGTGCGCGGATCGGGAAAGCGTCCCTCGCCGATGCGGCGCAAGACCTCGTGCGGGTTCTTGCCCGAAAACGGCAGGCGCCCCGTGGCCAGCTGGTACAGCACGATCCCGATCGAGAAGACGTCGGTGCGAAAGTCGAGCGGCTTGCCTTCGATAAGCTCTGGCGCCATGTACGCAGGCGAGCCCAGCAGCTGTCCGGTGACGGTCATGCGTTGCAGATCGACCACCTGGGCGATGCCAAAGTCCATCAGCTTCAGCAGACCGTCTTTCCGGATCATCACGTTCTCGGGCTTGATGTCGCGGTGGATGATGCCGGCGCCGTGGGCATGCACCAGGGCGCCGCCCACCTCGGCAGCGATCAGCGCGGCCACTTCCGGATGGGCGATGGCGTGGTCGTTCAGCCACTGCTTCAGCGTCGGTCCGTCGATGAATTCCGTGACGATGTACGAGCTATGCGAATCGCTGCCCGAGTAGTCGAAGATCTCCAGAATGTTCTCGTGGCGGAGCTTGGCTACTGCCTGCGCCTCGCGCTGCAGGCGCGCCTTTGATTCGGGCTCCGCCGACAAATGCTGGTGCAAAATCTTGATCGCGACCTCGCGATTGAGCGTGCTGTCCGACGCTCGATACACGATCGCCATGCCTCCTTGTCCTACCTCCTGGAGGAGCTTGTACCGATCGGGGATCCGCGCTTGCTCCATAGCCTCCACGACTTCCGTGTCATAGGACCAAGGCTAAGGGCCGCATATTACGGGTCTTCTGAGCTGGCAGCAAGGCCAGGGTAATCCCGCAAAAGCTGTCACGGCGAAGCGCGCCCAGCAAGCGGCTAGCTGGCCACTGGGTGCGCCAGGAAATAAGGCAGCGCCTCCGCCATCAAATCCAGTTCTGGATCGAGCTGCTTGCCGATGCCTTCGGTGACGGCGATGGCGATGTTGACGATGGTAAAGCTGGGGTTCACGCGCACGCGGTGGCGGCGCAAAATGCCCAGCATATCGAGCAGCACCTTGCCTACCTGGACCTCGCCCAGGCGCTGGCCCCAGTAACGGCCGACGAACTCGATGATGGCGGCGCGGTAGCGCTCGAACGACTCGGGGCTAGGTGGGCTGGCGCCCGACTGACCCTTCGAGGACATGTCGTACATGATCCGGGCCATCGCGTCGCCGTCGCGCTGGGCCCAGGCGGCGAAGAAGCGGGCGAACCCGCGCCGGTGGGGATCGTCCAACTCGCCGACCAGGCCCAGGTCCAGCAGCGCGATCTTGTCGTCGGGGGTGATGAAGATGTTTCCCGGGTGCAGATCGGCGTGCACGAAGCCGTCTTCAAAGATCATCTTCAACAGGACCGCCAGCCCCAACCGGGCCACCCGTTTGGGATCCGATCGCGTATTGCGGGTGGCCAGGATCTTCGTGCCCTCGATGAAGCTCATCGACAGGATGCGCTCTGTCGACAGGGATTCGATCACCTCGGGGAAGACCACCGTGTCGTTGCCGCGGAAGTTCTCCCGGAAGCGCCGGTTGTTGCGCGCCTCAATGCGAAAATCCAGCTGGGCAAAGACGGCGCGTCCGAACTCCTCGACGGTGTCGATCGGGGCCAGCGTGGCGATGGACGGGATGGTGTTCAAGATCCGGGCGCCGATGCGCATCACCGCCAGATCGAACGTGCAGAGCTCGACCACGTTGGGACGGCGGACCTTCACGGCGATGATGCGTCCGCCGGGCAGCCGCGCTTTGTGGACTTGCGAGACTGACGCCGAGGCCAGCGGCACCGGAGCGAACTCGGCGAAGAGCTGGCTCATGGGCTTGCCAAGATCGCGCTCCAGCGTGCGCACCACGGCGTCGAAGGGGAACGGCCCGACGTCGTCCTGCAGCTGCTCCAGCGCGCGCGAGATGTGGTCGGGGATCAGATCCGGCCGGGTGCTCATGATCTGTCCGACCTTGATGAAGGTCGCGCCGAGATCGCGGAACAGATCCAGCACCACCTGGCCGAACCATTCCTGCCGCCGGGCCTTGCCGGTCATGAAGAACAGCAGGAACCACCAGCCAATCCACCAGCGCGCCCAGTGCTTGGCGACCAGCAATGCGATGGTCATAGCCCGAAGCGCCAGGCGCCAGCGGGGCAAAGACTTCGCGGCCATGACCAGAATTTTATACTATCGGAGCCATGACCGCCCCCGCCGCCGTGGCCGCGCTCCGGAAAAACGAGCCCAAGACCGCCGTTGAGATGTGGAAGCGGCGGGTGGCGGCCAGCGCGGGGAAGCCGGCTTTTCAACACAAGGTCGGCGCTGCCTGGAGCATCATGACCTACGCCGAAGCCGACGCTGTCGCGCGGGAAATCGCCGCTGGCTTGATCGCCCAAGGTGTGGTGCCGGGTGATCGGATCTGCGTGCTGGCGCAGACGCGCCTCGAGTGGGTTTTGTGCGATCTCGGCATCCTGCTGGCAGGCGCGGTCACCGTGCCCATCTATGCGTCGAACACGCCTGAACAGTGCGAGTTCATCATCCGCGACGCCGGCGCCAAGGTGGTGATCCTGGAAGACGCCGCGCAGATCGATAAGTTGATCCCGCTGCGCCACCGGTTGTTCACGGTCATGTCGCTGGTGCACATGGCGGGCGATGCCACGTTGGAGCGGCCGGACGCCAAGGGGCGCACGTTCGTGCCGCTGGCCGAGGCGGTGCAGGGCGCTGCCGACTTCGTGCAATCGTTGGAAGGCCTGCGGGCGGCCGGCCGGGCCTGGACCGGTGCCCACCCCGACGAGCTGGATAAACACGCCGACGGCGTCGGTCCTGATTCGACCTTCACCATCATCTACACGTCAGGCACCACCGGCACGCCGAAGGGCGTGGTGCTGACGCACGAGAATCTGGCGTCCGGCGTGTGCAGCTCCGTGCGCGCCATGAGCATGCGCGAAGACGACCAGCAGTATCTGTTCCTGCCGCTGGCCCACGTGCTGGGGCGCGAGCTTGAATGGGCGCCCATCGAGATCGGCTGCCTCACCACGTTTTCGCAAGGCACGGCCAAGATCAAAGACGACCTCACCGAGACGCGCCCGACGTTCATGGCCGGCGTGCCGCGCATCTTCGAGAAGTTTCATTCCGGTGTGCTGGCCGGTCTGAAGCAAGGCTCGCCGGCGAAGCTGAAGCTGATCGGCTGGGCGATGCGCGTGGGGGCGGCCGCATCGGCGCGCCAGCGTGCTGGCAAGATGGTGGGGCCGTGGCTGGGGCTGCAACGCGCGCTGGCCGACAAGCTGGTGTTCAGCAAGCTGCGCGCGAAGCTGGGCCTGGATCGCTGTCGGTTCTTGATCTCCGGCGGGGCGCCGCTGGGCGCCGAGATCGGGCAGTTTTTTCACGGCGTCGGCGTGCTGATCCTGGAAGGCTATGGCCTGACCGAGACCATGGCCGCGGCGTTTTTGAACCGCATCGATCATTTTCGTTTTGGCACTGTCGGGCCCGCGCTGGACGTGGTCGAGCTGCGTTTTGCCGATGACGGCGAGATCTTGATGCGCGGCCCGTCGGTGTTCCGGCAGTACTACAACAACCCGACCGCCACGGCCGAGTCGGTGGAGTCCGACGGGTGGTTTCACTCCGGCGACATCGGGATGCTGGAAGACGGGCTTTTGCGCATCACCGATCGCAAGAAGGATCTGATCGTCACCGCCGGCGGCAAGAAGGTGGCGCCCCAGCCGCTGGAAAACGCCATCAAGGCGCGTTCGCCGCTGGTCAGCCAGGCGCTGGTCTACGGCGACAAGCGGCCGTATTGCGTGGCGCTGCTGACGCCGTCCGAGGAGGCGATCAAACGGTTCGGCGGCGGCGATCCCGGCAAGCTGTCCGAATCAGCCCCGCTGCGGGCCGAGGTGCAAAAAGCCATGGACGCGCTGAATGCCACGCTGGCTTCGTACGAGACCATCAAACGCTTCGCCATCTTGTCGACCGAGTTTTCCGAAGCTGCTGGAGAGCTGACACCGAGCCTGAAGGTCAAGCGCAAGGTCGTGATCGACAAGTACCGCCCCGCCATCGAAGCGCTCTACGCTGGCGGCGGCGGAAGCGACTAGCGCCGAAGCGCGCGGTTAGCGGCTGCGTTTGTTCGGGAGGTCGGGTGGAGTGTCGGAGCTTGGGGGCGCTTCGTCGAGGCCGCCGCCTTCGGGAAGCTTGAGGAGCTCGCGCAGGGTCTTCGGGTTTTCTGCTTCGTTTGATTTTTTCTTGCCTGTCGTCGTCGTCGTCGGACTCTTGGGCGGTGGCGCCACCGACGATCGGCCGGTGGCGGCGGCGGATTTTTCGTCGGGCTTTTCGTCGGACTTTGGTTTGGCCGCGCCTTCGTCTTTGGCGGGTTTTTCTTTGCTGGGTTTTTCGCCGCCGCCTTGATCGTGCGAGGCTGCTGGCGATCGGTCGCGGTCTTTCGGGGTGGTGGCCTTGGTGGTGGGCGTTCGCGGCGCGGGTACGTGTTCGGGCGTCGGCGCGTCGGCGTCGTCGTCAGCGCCGCGGGCGGCCTTCTCGCTGGCGTGGACCTTGGCGGCGGCGTGGCGTTCGCGCACGCGCTGGCGGTGCTCCTGCTTTTCCTGGTCCTCGCTGTTGACGCCTTCGATGTGGAAGATCACCCGGCGGTTCTTGGCGCGGCCCCACGGCGTCTCGTTCGACGCCCACGGCACGTTCTCGGCGTGGCCGATGGCCACCAGGCGCTGGCGTTCGACGCCCTTGTTGACCAAGAACTCGACCACCGACTGCGCGCGCAGCTGGGAAAGCTTCTGGTTCCACTCTTCAGGCCCGGTGTCGTCGGTGTGGCCCTCGACGGCGCAGCGGCCGATCTCCGGGTGCGCCTTCAACGTCAGCGCGATCTGGCCAAGGATGTTGTAGAAGGCGTGCCGCACGCGGGCCCGGTCGGTGTCGAAGAAGATCGGGCGCAGGGTTTCCAGCTCTTCCTTGCCGATCTTCACCGCCGCCTCGGGGCCTTTGTCCGGGCAGCCGTCGTCGTCTTGAAAGCCGTTGATGGTCTCCGGCTCGTTCGGGCATTTGTCCTTGGCGTCGGGGATGCCGTCTTTGTCGTTGTCGGGATCGGGGCAGCCGTCTTCGTCTTCGAAGCCGTCCTTGTCTTCGGGCTCGTCGGGACACTCGTCGTCGTCGTCCAGGATGCCGTCCTTGTCCCGGTCGCTGGGCGGAGGGACCTCGTCGGGGCAGCCGTCTTCGTCCTGGTAACCGTTGTACGTCTCGGGTTTGTCCGGACACTTGTCTTTGACGTCGGGAATCTTGTCCTTATCGTTGTCGGGATCAGGACAGCCGTCGCTGTCCTCGAAGCCGTCTTTGTCTTCAGGGTCGTTCGGGCACTTGTCTTTGACGTCGGGGATGCCGTCCTTGTCGTTGTCGGGATCGGGGCAACCGTCGGTGTCTTCGAAGCCGTCTTTGTCTTCGGGTTCGTTGGGGCACTTGTCGGCGTCGTCGGGGATGCCGTCATGATCAGCGTCGTGGGGCGCGTCGGACCAGGCAATGCTGAAAACCGCGCGCGCCTCCGGCGAGCCATAGCCCGAGACCAACCCGGGGCCGCCGGCCAGGGTGAGCTCGACGTGGCCGATCTCCTGGCGCAGACCCAGCAGCGCCTCGACCGGTGATTCCTTGGCG
>DASXQB010000208.1:0-7036 GCA_036493295.1 Polyangia bacterium
GCGCAGCTGCCCGTCATCCTTGGCCAGGCGGCGAAGACGGGCGTGCGCCTTGGCCAGCCGTCGCTTCACAGTCGCCAAGGACAGCTTCATCGCCGCCGCCACGTCGCGCAGCGCGAGCTCTTCAACGTGGTGCAGGACGAAAGCAGAGCGCGACTCCGGATCCAGTCCATCGAGAATCCGATAAAGAGACCGCACGGCCAGTCGCTCTGGTGAAGACGCCACCGCTCCGACCGAAATGTCCGGCACGCTGCCGTCGAAGGTCAGGCGCAGCCAGCGGCGGACCCGGCGCCGTCGCAGCTCGGACAGCGCCGCGTTGGTGGCCACCTGCATCACGAAGCCGCGGAAGGCCTGCGGGTCGCGCAGGGCTGGCAGCTCCTTGAAGATCCGCAAAAACACGTCTTGCGTCAGGTCGTCCACCTCCGAATCGGGGCCCAGGATCCGCAGCAGGGTGGTGCGCACCAGCGGCGAAAGATGGTCCCAGATCGCCGCCGCGGCGGCCGGTTGCCCGTCAGCCGCCGCGCGCGCCAGGGCGACGTCGTCGACCAGCGGGCGGCTGGCTCCTCGGGAAAGGCGCGCGGAACGAAAAGTCACCGGCAATAAAGACGCCCGAGGAGACCGGCGAAGCTCAACAATCTCTCAGAAACGGCCCGCCCTCCCGCAACCGGATTGTCCGGCGTCGATTTCCTTCACGGGAACGGCGTCGCCTGGCCACACAACCACATGGCATCCTGCGTCTTGTCGCGTGGCTGGGTCCGGTTCGCGCTGCTGTTCCTTCCGATTATCTGCGCGCCGCTCGGCTGCGCAAAAATCAAGAGCGAGGGCGGCAGCGACGGCGGCGGCGGCGGCGGAAACGGAGGCACCGGTGCAATGACAGGCGCGATGTCCGGCACCGGCGGGATGACCACGGGCCCGGTTATCGACGGCCTGGTCGGAATCACCGTCACGCCCGCGACGCAGATGGTGACGATGGCTCCGGGCGGCAGCGCGCTGGCGATGTTCACCGCCAGCGGCAAGTTCAAAGATGGCTCGTCGCGCGACATCACCAGCCAGGTGTTTTGGTCCAGCCCGGCGCCGTCGGCGGTGATCACGGTCGATACGATGGGCGCGGCCAACGTTCGGGGCGCCGGGACGTTTGATGTGGTGGCCACGGCCAACAACCTCACCGGCATGGGCACGCTGACCGCCCAGGTGACGGGCGCTCTGATGAACCCGGGGTTTCCTGCGGGCGACCAGGCGATGCTGGATGGACCCTCCACGAGCGGCCCCGCCGACATCAAATACCCGGCCGACGGAGCTCTGTTCCCGTCCAACTGGGGCGCGCTGACGGTCCACATCAGCAAGACCAACCAGCAAAGCGCGCGCATCGCCATCAGCGGGGACAACGTGGACATCAAGTACTACGGCTCCTGCGAGCCGGGACCGAACGACGGGACGGCCTGCTATGTCTCGCTGCCCAGCGATTTCACCGCCACCTTGTCGTCCGCGTCGGCGACATCGGATCTGTCGATGACGGCGCGCCTTTACGCCCAGGGTGGAACTGTCACCGAGGGGGCGCCGATCAAAGTGGCGTGGACGACGGTGGCGCTGACCGGTGGGCTTTACTACTGGACCACGCACCCCGACACCAGCACGGCCATCGCTCGCTACAACTTCGCCGGTGACACCAGCATGCCGGAAGAGGTCTACACCCAGATGGACGAGGCGAAGCCCGCGGTCACCGGCGATCGGTGCTTCGGCTGCCACGCCATCTCGCCCGACGGAACCAAGCTGGCGCTGACCATGGGGGGCAGCTATCCGTCCAGTTTTCAGATCATCGATCTGATGAACAAGGCGGTGCCGTTCACGTTCCAGGCGCCGCCGATCGACATGGGGTACGCGACGGAGACGGCGTTCAACAACGATGGCTCGATCATCTTGAACATGTATCGCGGCAAGTTCTTGCTGCGCACGGTTGCCGACCCGCCCGTCAACATCGGCGAAGCGTTGACGTCGGTGACCGAGGCGAAGAGTGATCCCTTCTGGAGTCCCAGCGGCAAGCTGTTCACGTTCGTCTCGTTCGACTTCGCCGCGCTGACGGCGGCGTCCTTGGGGCCGCCCGGCGAAGTCAACCGCAAGAACGGCGATCTCAAGACCGGCGCGCAGATCCTGATTGCTGACTCGGACGGCAAGACGATCACCGATCCGCCTCGCGTCCTGGTCCCGCGCAAGGCCGGCTTCACCAGCTATTACCCCAGCATCAGCGACGATGATGCCTTGGTGGCGTTCAATCAGTCGGATTGCAAGGGCCTCTCGAAAGGCGCGCCGTACGGCCAAGATCCGTGCGACGGGTACGATGACATCAGCGCCACGCTGAACGTGATCAGCGCCAAAGGCGGCACGCCGATTTCTCTCGCGCGCGCCAGCGGAGCGGCCAACGGCGACAACTCGTGGCCGCGCTGGAGTCCGGACCACGGGACTTTTCGCGGCAAGCGGCTCTACTGGCTGGCGTTCTCGTCGCGGCGCCCGTACGGACTGCAGTTCAACCCAATGACCACCGACGTGCAAGGCAGCATCAACAACAGCCACCCGCAGCTTTGGTTCGCGGCGGTCTATGCGCCGGACGACAACCCGCAGGGCGATCCCAGCTTTGCCGCCATCTGGTTGCCGGGGCAGAACCCGATGCAGATGGACCCGCGCGCCAACCAGCCGAACGGCAACCACGTCCCGGTCTGGGTGAAGAAGGTGGTGGTGGTCATCAAGTAGTCGCGGCGGCGGTGTCGCCAGCGACGGTCGGCGAGAGCATCTGATCGCCCCACTCCTTGATTTCTCGCGCACCGATGATCAAACGGGCGCGCCGCGGCCATTCGATCGCCATGGGGCGGGCCACGATCCTGGTCCTCGTGCTGCCCGTGGTCGGCTTTCTCGGCGGCTGCGGCAGGGATGTACCGCTCGGATCCGGACCGGCCGACTGAACCCAGGCCTGATCAAAACGGCAGCCAGCGGCCATTCATGTGCTGAAAGGGCACATGAACATGCGGACAAGCGATCGGTTTTTTTGGCTTGCGGTGTCGATGATGACGATCAGCGCGTGCGGCGGGGGCGGCTTGGCCACCAGCGACGGCGGCGGCACCGGCGGGCACACCAAGGTCGACGCCCAGCTCCCCGGAACCGGCGGTAACGCGGGCACGGGCGGCAACCAGGGTTCCGGCGGCAACCAAGGTGGGGCAGGTGGCTCCGGCGGTGGCGCCGCCGATGCGCAGATTTCGAACCCGCTGGATGCCCTCCCTTCGGTGAACGCCTGCGTCAGCGCCGGGGGAACGTGCAAGACCGGCGGCTGCGACGCACCGTCTGATCCGAAGCTGGACCAATCGTGTGGCGCCTCCGCCGCGGCTCGCTGTTGCCTGCCGCCGTTCGATGCCGCCGCGCCGACTTTCGATGCGCCGGTGATCGATCCCAGCGGCAAGTTCGCCTGCGGGAAGACGTCGTGCGATCCGGCCACCGACTATTGCGAAGGCGACGTCGGCGGCATTGGCGGCGACGCGTACGCCTGCCGTCCGCTGCCCGCCCCATGCGGTGGCCACGCCACCTGCGGGTGCGTGCAGTCGCCTCATTGTCCATCCTGTGCCGAGAAGGACGGTGCGGTGACGCTCCGTTGCCCGGTGGGTTGACTGACTGCCGTTGCCATCCCGTCGCCGTTTTTGTCGCGCTACTGGATCTCCAGCAGCTCCAGTTCGTAGACCAGATCGCCTTTGGGTTGGCCGCGGGCCGGTTTGGCGCCGAAGGCCAGGTCGCGGGGGATCCAGATTCGCACCTTGTCGCCGACGGCCATCTGCAAAAGGGCGTCGTGCCAGCCGCGCATGAGGCCGGTCATGGGGAAGATCGCCGCGTGGCGGGCCATCACCGACGATTCGATCAGGCGGCCGTCGGTGGTCCAGCCCGAGAAGTGCAGCAGCACCTGGTTGGATTCTTGCGGGTGCGTGGCGCCCGAGCCCCTCTTCAGTGACTCGATGGCCAACCCGGACGGCATCCTGATCGCCCTGGCCGGCGGCGCCTTCAAATTGCGCGGGGTGGGCGGTGCCTTGACGATGTCGTAAAGCTCGAGCGGATCGCCCCAGTGGCGGGAATCGGACAGGAACGTGCCGTCGCGTTTCCAGGCGGAAAAATGCAGCTTCACGCAGTCGTTGGCCTGCGGATGCTGCGTGCCGCGGCCCGGTCGCAGAATCTTGAGCGCCACCCCCGACGGTGTCTTGATGGCCCCGGCGGGCGGCGACGCCACGTCAGGCGGCGGCGGAAGCTGCGCAGGCGCCCCGGCGGGCACCTGCGCGACCAGGACCAGAACCAGCGCTGCTGTGGCGTTCAACCGCGGCGGACCAACTTGAAGTAATCAAGCGCGATCCAGAAATCACTGGAGCCGCCGCTCTTGCCGGTGACCGTGAATTTGAAGGTGTGGTTGCCGGCGCTGAGGGTCAGCGTGCTGAGATCCGTCTCGAGGTAGACCACGCCCGCGTTGAATCCGTCCTGAGCGGTGGCCTGATTGACGCCGTCGATGCTGAGCTGCCAGATGCCGCGGTTGTTGCTTTGCTTCTGGCGCGGGCGAACGCCCCATATACCGGTCGCCGGCACGTTGAAGGTGAACGAGACGAAGTCACCAACGGCGTGGCCTTCCAGGATCACGCCTGCTCCGTTGCTGGCGAGCTGCGCCGACGACTTCCTGGTAGTGTCGTCAAATTGATATGATAAGATTGGAACATGTTGTTGTGCCCCGTCGCTATTTTTTCGATGCTCGTTTTATCTTGCGCCAGCCAAGCGCTTAACGAGTCCCTTGATGGATCAACAGTATCCGATTCGGCCGATGCAATCGACACCGGTGCAGATGAATTGGACTCTGGATTGCGCGATACATCTGTTCCGGATGATGGAAATGCTGCCGTGAGCTGCTGGAATCGCCCGGTCTCATTCCCAGAGTTCAATCGCGACTGTTCTGTTGCGGATGATTGTGTCACGGTCTCGCGAGCAACAGACTGCTGCAGGACCATCAATATTACGGCAATCAATAAATCTGAGTCCGCTGCGTTCAAAGCAGCCGAAGATGTTTGTGAGAAACAATATCCTCCGTGCGGATGTGCTCCACAGGCTACCACGCTTGACGATGGGACATGGATTCACGGAGCCGAGACGGCGGTCGCGGCGTGCGTCGCCAGCAAATGCGTTAGCAAGTTTGACGGGGTTACATTCGGCTGCGGCAATATGATGTGCACCGCGGATCAGGTCTGCATTAGCCGTACGACTGAAAAGATCACCTTCTGCGTCCCAAATGACTCGTGCAAGGGATGTGACTCGTGCGTTGTCGACTCTCCGGGTTGCTCGTGCAACGAGCAAGACGGCAACATTCAGCAAGTCTGTCCGTAATGTCATGAGCAAGATAGCGAACGGTCAAAGGACCGCTGGACACATTTGCTTGGTCGGATAGCTCAGCCATTCGGCTTTCGCCGCGAAAATCGCCTCGGCTGAAGGGTCCAGCCAGCCTTGCAAGTCTGGTGGGGATCGTCGTAGATCTTTCGCGTGTCGAGGAGCCAAGGACAGCGTGGTGCTTTCGGTTGCGTGGGTGTTTTCCTTTGCTGTGCATGGGCATGCGTCGGCGCCTGCGGCGGCGGTTCGTCGGCCTCGGTCACTCCGGGCGCAGGTGGAACGGGCCCCGCGATCTCGATTCCGGTGCCGCCCGCGATCGAAGCACGTTTGAAAGAACTGACCGACCAGCTGGGGAAGATCATCTGCGAGCGTTCGCGCAATTGTTGCAGCGGCTACGGGTTTCAACCGTTGAGCGATTGCAGCGTGCAGGCCGATGCGCCTTTCGACCTGTACGCCGGCGAGTTGCTGGCGGGTGGTTCCGAAAACTTCGACTACGCGGTCGACGAGGCGCTGGCTGCCGCTTGTCTCGACGTCGCACGCTCGGTGGTGAACGATTGCACGTTCGCGACCGAGCCCCTCGACGCCGCGTGGACGCTGCCCTGCGCGCATGCACTCCGGGTCACGCCCAAGGGCCAGACCCCGGCCGAGTGCTTCGACGACAACGACTGCGAGACCATCCGCGGCGCTGACTATCGCTGCTTCAACCACGCCTGCTTGCCCGCCGCCCCGATGCCGACGGGCGCCTCCTGCCTGGTGCCGCCAAACCCGACCAGTGTTCCGGTTTGCTCCGGCACCGACTACTGCGGCGATGAGGTGTGTACCCGGATTGGCGGCCCGGGCGACAACTGCATTCCCGTTCAAGACGCGTGCGTTGCCGGGTATGTTTGCGATTGTGATCCCACTGTGGGCTGCTCCAAACTGATCTGCTTTCACGAGCCCACCATCGGCGACGTCTGCGCCAAAGACGACGATTGCGGCATTCGCCTCAAATGCTCGGGGGGACACTGCGCTCCGCGGCAGCTGGGAATCTGCCAGTAGCTGGCTGGCAGCTGCGCTGCCGAGTCGCGTGGTAGCCTGCCGCGGCGGTGGCGACGTTCGAGCGAGACATGTGAATCCGCCAGCAGTGGGGCTGGCTGGCGCTGGGATTGGCGGCGATCGCCTCGACGTGGGTCGTCGCCTCGACCTGGGAGCGCGTCCGCACGCGACCCCCGGAGCGCACGCTGCAGTTGACCGGCTCGGCCAAGAAGCGAATCGTGTCGGATCTGATCGAATGGACCGGGTCAGTCGAGGTGGTCGATCCCGCCGATCGGACGGCCGCCTATCGCACGCTGCACGGCCACATGGCCAAGGTGCTGGCGTACCTGAAAGGCCAGGGCATCGGCGAGCGCGAGGTCAGCCCGTCTTCGGTGACCGGTTGACGCGAGATCGAAGGTGAATCGGTAACGTAACCGAGGCTGCACGCGCGGCTTGGAGGTGGCGACAAATTGGACGGCCTGGGCCGCTTGGCGGCTTCCCGCCCGCGGAAAGCCTCTGTCTACGCCACCTCTCCCATCAAGGCTTTCGTCGCCGCATGGCATCCGTTGGGCCTTCGAACCGGGGAGGCCTTCCGCCGTCGGGAAGCCTTGTTCCGGAGCCGGTCGGATGCCAT